>NZ_CP011041.1:600000-780000 GCF_002310835.1 Pseudoalteromonas tetraodonis
AGTTTAATAGAGTAATCGGTTGCAAATGTGAGCTCAATATCAAATTGGTCTAACTCATTATGTTGCGATTTTAGTGCGAGAATTTGTTGTTGTAATAGTGTTTTGCTTTGAGTTGTACAACAGGCATACAGGCTTTCAATGGTTGGCATGTTTTTGGTTGTAATATTTAGCTCTGACCACCCATCTGAGAGATAACTGAGCTGATCATGGTTATCAAATACCATTAAAAGAAAGTTGCATTTTTCTAGCAGTGCAATATTTATGTCTTTAATATCCATAAGCTCCCTACATATGAAAAGTATTACAACAATATGGTTGAGTATAGACATCTTCTTTTATTTTTTCCGTTTGAAGGCAGTGTAAATAGTGGTCAGAATTTTTACTAAAAACGTATTTCAGGTTTGTTTTTGTGACTTTCCTGATAAGGTATTGGTTGTATAACAATATTTTAACGTTATTTCGTTGCTGTTAACGAAAAGCGAATCATTGGAGATTTTCATGAGCATATTTCGATTGAGTGTTATTACCTCGATTTTTTTAGCCGCAAATTTTTGCGCCAGCAATGCACAAGCCAATACTAAAGTGATTCATGCGGGAGAGCTATTAAGCGTCCCTGGCGAAAAATCACAGCAAAAACAAACTGTAGTAATAGAAAATGGCAAAATAGTGTCTGTATCCGCTGGTTTTTTACCGGCCTCTCGATTTGGTGATGATGCCCAATTAATCGATTTATCGACCAGCTTTGTTATGCCAGGGCTTATGGATATGCATGTGCATTTACAAGGTGAGCTTGGGCCAGATAATAAAAAAGAACTGGTTGAAATGTCTGATGCAGATGTTGCAATGCGCAGTGTTCATTTTGCTAATAAAACCCTAATGGCGGGATTTACCACCGTGCGTGATGTAGGTAGCCAAAGCGAGCAAATGTACGCATTACGAAAAGGGGTGGCGAATGGTTGGGTTAATGGTCCGCGTATTATTGCCGGTGCTGGAGTTACTATTACTGGTGGGCATTTAGATGTTGATGGTATGAGTCCTGATTTACTCACCATAAAAACGCCACCAACAGTGTGTGATGGCGCAGTTGAGTGTCGTAAAAAAACACGTTATGCAATTAAGTATGGGGCGGATTTAATTAAAGTGGCCTCTACCGGTGGTGTGCTTTCTGATACCACCACGGGGACAGGTCAACAAATGGAAGACGATGAGCTCAAAGCCATTGTAAAAACTGCACATGGGTTAGGACGAAAAGTAGCAAGCCATGCCCATGCTGCACAAGGTATTAATGCCGCACTTCGTGCAGGGGTTGATAGCATTGAACACGGCAGTTACACCGATGAAGAGGGCATTAAGCTCTTTAAAGAAACCGGCGCTTACCTTGTACCAACGTTGTTAGCTGGCGATACCGTGGTTAATATGGCAAAAAATTCAGATTTTATGTCTGCACCTATTAAGGCTAAAGCAACGAGAGTGGGGGGTGATATGCTCAACAACTTTACTAAGGCTTACAAAGCCGGCGTTAAAATTGCTTTTGGTACTGACAGTGGCGTATCAAAGCACGGTATTAACGCAAAAGAAGCCGTATTGATGTATGAAGCCGGTATGAGTACCTCCGATATTTTAAAGTCGGCAACCGTCAATGCTGCTGATTTAATTGATATGAGCCAGAGTTTAGGCACTATAGAGCCTGGTAAGTTTGCCGATATTATTGCCTTAGATTCCAGCCCACTTAGCGATATTAGCGCTTTAATGGATGTTGATTTTGTGATGAAAGAAGGCGTAATTTTCAAACAACAATAAACACTATATTTATTTTATTATGAATGACGTTATAACGCTGGTAGGTCGTACAACAGAATGTTTGTAGACGATTGACCAGCGTTATTTTGTTATACCGTTTTTAGGTAAAAAGGAAGTAGTTTATTTTGAAGAGCTTAGTGGTTTTATTTTTTAGTGTATGGCCTTTGTTAGCAAATAGTGCCTCGCAGCAACCAGTTGAATTTCCTGATGTTGAAAATAATGTGGCTTATGCAAAAGTAGCTTCATTGGGATTTAACTTAGCCGATGAAAAAATAGCCTACGGCAGTGATGAGTCACAGTACGCATTACTTTGGCGCGCAAAGCAAGCACTGGTGCAAACGCCGTTAGTTATTTTACTCCATGGTGGCTGTTGGCTTAGTGAGTACGATATTAAACACACGTATGCGTTAAGTACGGGGCTTGCACAAGCTGGTTTTAATGTGTGGTCATTAGAGTATCGAAGAAGTGGTACAAGCGGTGGTGGCTGGCCTGCAACGTTTAATGATATAAAAGCCGGTATTTTAGCGGCAAGTACTTACAATAATGGCGAGTTTAAATTAGCTGACTCGGTTGCTGTAGGGCACTCTGCTGGTGGACATTTAGCACTGCTTGCAGGTGGTGAAATAAGCCAGCTTAAAGGCGTTATTGGCTTAGCCCCTATTACTGATATAAAAGCATATGCACGTGGTAATAACAGCTGTCAAAAAGTGACAAAAGATTTTATGCAAGGTATGCCAACTGATAAACCTAAGGCTTACACGCAAGCTAACCCGAGTGAGCAGCCACTTCATCCCCAAAGCATTATTTTACAAGGCGACAAAGATGCCATTGTCCCCGCTTTTAATTTAGCGCAGCTTAAACGCCCGGTGGTGATGCTCGAAGGCGTGGGGCATTTTGATTGGATCCACCCAGGAACTGAGGCATTTAGTACACTAATAAAAAATTTAAATGAGATATAAAAATGAATTTTAATGAGATTGTAGCGCTTGATAAAGCCGATCCGCTGGCTAATAAACGCGATGAATTTGATTTACCCGCAGACACTATTTATCTCGATGGTAATTCACTAGGTGCCTTGCCTAAAGCCGTTAAGTCGCGCGTGGCAGAGGTGGTAAATCAACAATGGGGTAGTCACTTAATTAGAAGTTGGAATGATCACCAATGGATTGATTTACCCACTCAGGTAGGAGATAAAATAGCGCCGATTATTGGTGCTGCAAAAGGCCAAGTAATTTGTTGTGACTCTATTTCAGTTAACTTGTTCAAGCTGTTAAGTAGTGCGTTATCGTTAAGCCCTGGCCGAAATGTGGTGTTATCCACGCAAGATAACTTTCCAACCGACTTATACATGGTACAAGGGTTAAGTCACTTATTAGGTCCTGACCTATGTCAGCTTGAATTAGTAGCAGAGCAACACATTGAACAAAGCCTTAGCGATTCAGTGGCGGTGCTGCTATTAACGCAGGTGAACTTTAGAACCGGGCAGCTATTAGATATGCAAAAGCTGACCAAGCTTGCTCACGAAAAAGGCATTTTAGTGATATGGGATTTAGCCCACAGCGCGGGTGCTTTACCTATTGAGCTCGATAACTGTAATGCAGATTTTGCTGTTGGCTGTGGCTACAAATACTTAAACGGTGGCCCGGGCTCGCCTGCATTTTTATATGTGGCAAAACGTCATCAGACTAGTGTAAAGCAGCCACTATCAGGTTGGATGGGTCATGCTAAACCATTTGCTTTTAATGCTGAATATCAGGGCGCTGATAATATAAATCAGTATTTGTGTGGCACACCCAGTGTGATTGCTATGAGTGCGTTAGATGCCGCCCTTGATGTATGGCAAGATGTAGATATTTCTCAAATAAGAGAAAAGTCGATTGCACTTGCCGAGGTATTTATTAAATTGCTACAAACACATTCATGCTTAAGTGATTTGCGTTTATGCTCTACTGAAAATGCCTGTCAAAGAGGTAGCCAATTGGCATTTTCACATACAGACGCGTTCGCTATATGCCAAGCGTTAATTGAAAAAGGGGTTATTGCTGATTTTCGTGCGCCCAATATATTACGCTTTGGTTTTACACCTCTTTATACCTCATTTGAAGATATATGGAATGCGGTCACGATTTTGGCTGAGGTGGTTAAAACCCAGCTATATACTCAGCCACGTTTTAATTTAGCAGGTAAAGTAACGTAACGTTATGATGAGCCATTATTCAATAATGGCTTATCAAATTACTTAAGTTAAAAAAGCATCGTGTTAGCAAAATAACTTGCTGCACCTTTCGTCTATTGTTGCTCTTTTTTTAGATTAAAGTAATTGAGTTGCACTCTCATCTCGGTAGCTTGTTCTGCCATTTGACGTGCTGCCGCCATTGTTTCTTCTGTAATAGCCGAGTTTGCCTGGGTTAAACCGGTTAAACGTTGTACAACAAGGTTAACCTCTTTAATCGCTTGCTCTTGTGCGGAGGTTGAATGCGCTATATGTATTATATTTTTATTAACATCGCTAACAGCTTGCATTATGTGTTTTAATTTCTTCCCTGAGGTGTCTGCTAATTCCGTCCCAAGCGCTATTTTTTGATTACTATTTACAATAATACTTTTTATTTGCTTTGCCGATTTAGCACTACGCCCCGCTAAATCACCTACTTCATTAGCAACTACGGCAAAGCCCCTTCCGTGGTCGCCAGCCCTAGCAGCTTCCACGGCGGCATTAAGTGATAGCAAGTTTGTTTGAAAAGCGAGGTTGTCAATAACCGTAAGTATTTCGTTAATGTCTTTACTGGCTTCATTCACGTCATCAATCGCGCTAACGGTTTGTATTGATAAGCGATTTCCTTCTTCAGCAATTTGCTCTGCATTGCTTGCCAATGCCACGGCACTTTTTGATTGTTCAGATACTTTAGTTAGCTCATCTAGCATTTGCTCAGTACTTGAGCTTGCCTCTTCAAGGTTGGCTGCTTGCTCTTCTGTGCGTTTACTTATTTCAGTATTACTTGAAGCTATTTCACCTGCATTTTGCATAACCTGGCCAGCTGATACTTGAATTTCTTGAATGACATTAGTTAATTTCTCAATGGTCGCGTTGGTGTCGCTTTTAAGGGTATTGAATACGCCTTGATATTGCCCCTCTATATTTTTGGTAAGGTCACCTTTAGCTAAGTTTGACAAAACGCTACTTACTTCATTTATAGCTAATGAAACTAATGAGGTAGACTCATTAACATTATTTTTTAAATCTTCCAATTGGCCTTGCAATGGTTGTTTTAATTGATGAGAAAAATCGCCATTTGCCATTGCAGCCATTACTTGATTAAGATCATTTATGACATGTTCAAGGTTTGTTACCGAGTGGTTTATATCTGTTTTTAAACTATTTAGCTGGCCTGTCATAGTCGATGAAATAGTATGATCAAAGCGCCCCTGACTAATTGCTAGCATGACTGATGAAATTTCAGTTAGAGCATTATCAATAGCAGTAATTGATGTATTGATGTTACTTTTTAACTGCTCAAGTTGACCGCTGGCTTCACCTTTAATCATTTTTTTAAAGTCACCTTTACTAACAAAGGACATGACTTCACCTATTTCATTCATTACATTATTTAAATTAGCCATACTGGAATTAATATCTTGTTTTAAGATATCAAGCTGTCCAGCTAAGGGAGCATCTAATTGCGCTGAAAACTGGCCCTGTCGTAATGCACTCATAACGTCACTAATACCATCTATGGCAATACTTAAGCTATTCACTGAGTTATTCACGCTGTCTTTTAGCTGGGCAAGTTTTCCTTTAGCTGGATAGGTAATTTGCTCTTTAAAGTTACCTTGCTCTACGTTAGCCATAATATCTACGATACTATTCATTGTGTTGTTTATTGAGGAAAGCGATTGGTTAATATTACTTTTTAAGGTGCCTAATTCACCTGACATTGAGACATTAATTTGAATATCAAATTGACCGTCAGCCATAGCAATCGCAATGTTATTTAATTCGTTTATTGCCCCGTTTAGTGAACTTGCGCAATCGTTGGTTGCTTGTTTTAACGTAGCTAACTCTCCTCGACATGGTGCTTCAATACGTTGATCAAATTTACCCGCAGCCATTTGGTTCATAACGCGATTTGTTTCACTAATAGATAACTGTAGAGCATCAAGAAGAGTGTTAAATGCTTGAGTGCTAACGCCTATTTCATCGCTTGAATAGACAGTTGCTCGTAATGAAAAGTCACCTTGTTGCTCCACTTTTTTCATCGTATCAGCCAATGCATGTATTGGCTTCGTGAGTGTTCGCGCAAACCAATATGCGGCAATAGTAACAATAAAAATAGTGACAAAAAGTATCACAATGAGTAGTTGGGAAAGAGTCGTTATTGACTCAAAAGCTTCTTGTTCGTCCATTTCTGCTATGAGTGCCCAGCGAACATTAAATACATTTACAGGTGCAAATGCAGAGAGCACCATTTCATTGTTATAGTCATTTATAACATGCTGCCCTTTTTCATTTTTTAGTGCTTTGATTACAGATAAGGTATTCACAGTGCCTTTATTTGGGTTTCTAAACGAGCTTTCTACAGAGTGATTTTTCGGATCAATATAAGAGTCAGAGCGCATTAACCCTTCAGGGCCAACAAGGTAGGTTTCTCCGCTTTCGCCCAACCCGTCACGTTCTTTCATAATTGAATTAATATCTTCAATCGATAATTGGGCAGCTAAAATAGCAACCGTTTTACCATCAACAACAATAGGCTTTCCTATAAAGCTTGCAGGGGCATTATATGAAGGGGAGTACTGTTTATAATCTGCAAAAGCAATTTTTTGTGGGTTGCTGCTGTCTTTTAATTGTCTAAATAGGTTCGCTAAATTACTTTTAGCGTAGGGGCCTGTTTGCAGCGATGTTGCAAAGTCTACTTCTTTATAAACAGAGTAAACAATATTGCCATTTGCTGGGTCGATAATGAAAATATCGTAGAACTTATTTATATTAGTCATATCGCGTAGATAAGGGTGATATTGGCGGTGCGCTTGCTCGTAACTGTCTGATTGCTCTGTGGTGGTTAGTTTTTGTTTTTCACCGATTGGGTTTGGGTTATTAGCTAGATAACGAGATTGCAGCTCAATACTTTTTGGATTCATTTGCTTTAATAGAGATGAAGAAACTGTATCAGTTGGGTTTAGCTGTTTAAATTTTGGAGCAAAAGACTCTTTATAAAAGCGATTTAGAGACTCTGATGAGGTTGAAGGGGAGGTATCATTAAATCCATCTATAAACTTTGTCGCAATATTGGCCATTTCTGGATTTGCTTGCAGCGCATTAAGCTTTTTTTCAATGTTGTTAAAATAGCGTTTAACAGCGCTTTGTTTTACTTTACTCACAGCGTCTAAACGCGAATAAACCTGTTCTGTCATCGAGTTTGAAGCTGTATTAATTGCGACAATAATAATTATTGTTATTGGCACTAGGGCAACAACTAAAAAGGCGGAGATAAGTTTTTTTGTTAAATTTAAAGAATTAAAAAAGTGATTAATTGTGAGCATTACTATGTCCCTGTAATAAGGTCTGAACCTCAAATGAGCATAGAACACAATTTGTGAAGATCTAGTTAATAATTAAAGTAATGAGTTTTTATTACAAAATAGCCAAAGCTGATACTAAGCACTTTTAATTTTAATGCAATTGCAGCATGCTTTTTTAGCGGTTTAAAAGCAATAAAGCGTAGAAGTACTTAAGTGCTCCTACGCTTTACTATTTAATTGATGTTCTAACGTTAAAAAAGCAAACGATGTTAGAGCGCGACTAAACTGCGCTCTAACATAGCTTGAATTTGCTTAACTATTTTAGCTTCGGTTTCGGGTTCAAACTGGGCAATTCGAGGAGTGTGAATATGCCCAGTCGGAATATCTGAATTTAGCTGATTACGCAGCCGAATACTGCGATACGAAATTTCGTTAGACAGGTAACCACCGCCACCGCCATGTACTGCAGTTGCCTCTTTTAATTCGTCAAAACTGCTAGGCTCAAAGTCTTTTTTGAGGGTAATAACATGATGATTATCATTAATCGCAAAAGGGCCTTTTGCCTTTAGCATAGCGCTAACAGGTAAGCTAAATTCTACAAACTCAGTACCGGGTAATGGGCGGTCGTTTAAACTTGGAATGAGCGGCGCTGTTTTGGTACCTCCATACACTATATTGGCGTTGTCGGGGGCTGTTACACTGCGGCGCTTACCTGGAAAGCGCTCAAGGTCAAAGTCTTTACTACCCATACTAACGGTAACCACCATATCAACATTATTAAGTGCGTAATAAGGGGCAAGTAAGGATTCTATAATACCGTGATCAAAGTCTTCATAACGCACAGGCACCATCACTGTGTTTATTTCAGCACTAATACCTTTATAGTTAATGACTTGGCCATCAAGAAGCAGTGCTGCAACACCCGATGGGTTGCTTTGGTTTATATTTCTATCAAGTAAAAACGGGTCAAATCCAGTCAATAATATTTTTTTAGAGGTGTTTTGTGAGTAGCTAAGATCGGTGCGACCCCGGCTGCCATTCTCTAAAAGTGTTAATAACACTGTTTGCTGCGCCGCGCTCAGCGAAAATGCAGGCTTTGTGGTGCGAATAATTTTGCTTGATTGTAAGCGAGCCCAGTAAAGTGCGCGATCATCTAAGTTTTGCGTTGTAGCGATGCGTTTTTTTGCACTAAACCATAATCGTTTTGAGTAGTCATTAACGGCATCTACGGCTTGTGCATAGCTTGAGAGTGACTTGAATTGCTGCTCAAATTGATTAACTTCGCTGGCAAAAGCGCTTAGCACGCTAGGTATCGCTTGGCTGGCTTTTTCAATTCGCAATTCTTCTGAAGTTAGCGGTGTGTTTAAATTAGCTAACGCATTAGAAGAAGAAAAAATTAAGCTTGCAGCAATCAGTGTTTTTATCATGATGGTCCTAAACTGAGTCGTATTTGTTGTCTACTATCCTATGCCTAATAAGTGGGTGCAAATAAAATCGTTGGTTGGTTTTATGTTGCAAGCAGTATAAAACCGGCGTTAAATCAAAAACTACGGGTATTTTATTAAAAAGAGTCGAAACTCTGTGGTGGGTTTAGCTACAATGGTGGCTGTGTATTTTTTAGTTTTTTAATTTTAGGCAACTATGCAACTTATTCAAATAGATAAAGCTCGTTATCGTAAACATTTAAACCGCGTTATAGTCGGTTGTGCCGCAAGCTTAGCGATTGGTAGTTTAGCTATTTCACAAACGCTTATTGCATTATTCCCCGATGAAAGTGGTAGTCATTTTCATTGGAACTTATTAGGCGTTATTGTTACTAGTATTGGTATTGGCTGGTTGTTAAATAAATACCGTACACATCCTTTTATGACCGAGGTGGTGTATGTATGGGAGCTTAAACAAGCGCTTAATAAAATTACCCGCAAGATGGCAAAGCTTAAAGCGGCGGGACGTGAAGGTAATCCTGATGCGCTATTAGCCATTCACTATAGTTATGCAGGTTCACGCTTGTTATGGCAGCTTGACGATAACACCATCACCATGGATGATTTAGCGATTAAACAAGCCGAGTTAGATAGCGTTGCGGCTAAATATAATTTAACTCTTAATGCCGATGACTACGATGACGCAATTTTAAAGCAGTTTTAAAGTGGTTTTAATTTATAGGAATAACAATGAGCATAATTCTTTATGGTGTCCCGCTTTCTCCCTATGTACGTAAAGTGCGTGTATGTTTAGCGCATAAACAACTAGACTATAAACTCGAAATAGTCTCGCCGTTTAATCAACCTGATTGGTTTTTAGAACTGAACCCTCTAGGGCGAATTCCGGCGCTAAAAGACGACGAGTTAAGTTTGGCGGATTCTAGCGTTATTTGCCAATATCTTGATGAAAAATACCCTAATTCAGCGTCTTTACTCGGTGATACTATAGAGCAACGTGCAGCCGTTCGCTGGTTAGAAAAATACGCAGATTACGAGCTGGCTCCTTTTGCAACATTTACGGTGTTTCAGCAACGTATTATTGCTCCCACAATGCAAAAGCCAACCGATGAAGCCTTAGTGCAAAGTGCATTAAATGAAAAACTACCGCCTTTATTTGATTATTTAGAAGGTTATTTAGGGGATAACGAGTTTTTTGTTGGCGAGAGCTTAACCCTTGCCGACATTGCTGTGAGCTGCCAGTTAATGAATATGGAGCATGGTGGTGAGCAACTTGATGAGTCGCGCTGGCCTAATCTTGCAGCATTGCATAGCCGTGTAAAACAGGGGACTGCTATGCAGAGCATGCTTGAAGGCGAGCAAAAAATATTAGCCTCGCTTAAGTAGCTTTTTAATGTTGGTGACTGGAATGTCGCTTATTTTACAAAATCTTAAACAATAAAGGAGCTATCATTGAAAAAAGTACTGATTGTTTGTTTGGGAAATATATGTCGTTCACCTACCGCAGAGGCGGTATTAATAGCTCGCGCTAAAGAGTTAGGCATTGATTTGCTAGTGGACTCGGCTGGGACTATTGGTCATCATGAAGGTAATCCGCCAGATAAACGCTCTATGCAAGCTGGCGAGAAACGTGGTTATAGTTTTAAAGGTATTTTTTCACGCAAGGTGCGCAGTAGTGATTTTAGCGAGTTTGATTTAATTTTAGCAGCCGATAAACAAAACCTGACGGATCTAACCGCACGCTGCCCCGATCATTTGCAATATAAGTTGGCGTTATTTTTAGAGTATGGCGAGCAAGCACAAAGCGCTATTCCGGACCCTTACTATGGCGGTGATGATGGCTTTGAAAAGGTACTTGATTTAATAGAGGCCGCCAGCGATAACATTTTAGCTAAGTTAAAGTAGAATAAACTAAAAAGGCGCTTAAAGCGCCTTTGGTATGTTATTAACGGTTTACTTTAAAGTCGAGCTGTACTTTGGAAGTTGCTGCAACCGCTTTTCCATGTTCAAACTTAGGTGCATAACGCCATTGCGCTAATGCTTCTACTGCCGATTTTTCAAAGGCCACGCCACCTTCAGAACTAATTACTTGCGGATTTTTTACAAAGCCAGACTCATCTACTTCAAACTCCATAACTACACTGCCATCTTTACTAAATCGCGCCTTGTTTTTAGGGTATTTAGGGTTAACGCGGTATAGCGGCTTTTGCTCTTGGCTTTCTTTCCACGGCACCATTTTAGCAATCGCGATGCAGTGTTTGGTGGCTTCATCACTTTTGCCTTGTTTTTCATACAAGCCAATCAATCTTGAGTGTGCGGTAAGCTCGGCGTTGTGATCGTAACTTAAGCTTTCATCAAACACATTTACTACACGGTTAAGTCGTTCTATTGCTTGATCGTATCTTTTTCGACCTTCCGCAAATGACGCCATTAAAAAATCAGCTTTTATTTGTTCAACTGAGTTTTTAGGTAAGTTAGCCAGATAATACTCATCGGCTTCTTCTAGGTAGTTTTTAGCTTCTCGGTATTTTTCATAGCTGAATTTATTAGCTAGTATGGTTGCCGCTTCTAGTTTCATATCAGCCACAAACTTAGGGTTGTTTTGTGTGTTTGCGATTGCTATCACTTGCTCTAAATAATAATCCGCTTTTTGAGCAGAAGGGGCAAAACTAGCCATACCGACTAAAGCATCAATGGTTTCAGGCGATTGCTTACCATGGTTAGTAGCTAAAATAGTATAGGCTTGTTGATAGAGCGAAAAACGCTTTTCAATCCACTGTTTACCGTATCGATTAATTGATTTTGCATAGTTAATCGCTAAGTTTGCGGTGTTATCAGCATTTTCACCGTAAACAGTTTTACCTAATGTGTAAGCCTGCTCCGCGGCTTGTTGCACATTTTCTTTGGTTTTAATCGCATTTAAGTAATTTTGATACGCGTCGTTGAAAACGGCTTGAGCGTTATTTGTTTGTTCGGCAAATGACGTGGTGCTCAATACAGATAAACCTAAGCCCATCAGTAATGCAAGTTTGTTTAATTTCATAATGATCCCTATTATTTGTCGATAACAAATTAGCAAATCCTTATGTATATGTCATCACTTTAGGTAAATCAAGGTAAACGCTCGCTAGTAATATATTTGCGGTTTAAGATTGAAAATAGTCGCTATCGTCGCCATATATTTGCCATAAACAGTCTTGTACTACGGTGTATTTAACCTATTTTGTGATATTATCACTTTATCGTGTCGTAGTTTTTTAATATTTGGATTGGTCGTGGCGCAAGTAAGAGCAAGAGTCCAGCTTAATGTTGGCAAAAATAGTGATATTCCTGCAGAAATTATTTCCTTTAGTGGCTTAAAAGATGGCCAAGAGCATGTTGCGTTAGTGTTTAAAAACGCCGATACCGAGCAAGATGTTCCGCTTATTCGTATGCACTCTGAATGCTTAACCGGTGATGTGTTTCACTCGTCACGTTGTGATTGCGGTGAGCAGTTAAATGAGTGTATTGAAATGATGCACGAACAAGGCGGTATTTTACTTTATTTACGCCAAGAAGGGCGTGGTATTGGTTTATATAATAAAATTGATGCGTATGTACTGCAGTCACAAGGTATGAACACTTACGAGGCCAACAATCATTTGGGCTTTGCTGATGATTTACGTGATTTTTCGGATGCTGTATTAATGCTCAATGCGCTTAATTTAAAGCATGTAAAATTAATGACTAACAATCCTAAAAAGCTTAACGCATTAAAAGATGCTGGCATAGAGGTGGACTCTGTTGTGGGCACTCATGCACACATTAAAGCTGGGCTTTCAGGTAACAAGGCGTATTTAGAGACTAAAATTAAGCATGGCTCTCATATGCTAGATATTAAGAAAATTAAAAAACCTTAGGGTCTGTTGACCTTTCAAGGTTAAATTTGCAGCAGTCTGTTTGGTATTTAGGCAAGGCAGAGCCTATGTGGTGTGGTTATTCCCCATAAATAGGCGATAACGCAGCATCAATGCCAAACAGGCGCTGCCCGAAGGGTTCTGCCTAGGGGCGATTTACTCTTTGTTGCCTACATGGATGTAGGTAAGGGGCGTGAGCAGGACGCGGAAGCTTTGCTCGGTTTTGACTTAGCCCACTAGGTTACAAACCTCGCGCCGCGATTAAATCGCCCCTAGTTTGAACAAATTTTAATCCGTAAAGGGCAACAGACCCTAATATTAACGGCATTTATCGCCGCCACCTATGTAATACCAACCAACGCCGAGTTATACTCGGCGTGTTTTGTTTTAATTAAGAGCAAGTATGTCTACACAATTACGAATTTTTAAAGCGGATGCGGCATTAAAATGGTTTAAAGCGGGTTGGCTAATTTTTAAAACTCAGCCATTAACCTTTATCTTTATGCACTTGTTTATTGGCATTGTTGGCTTGTTGTCTTTATTTTTGCCGTTATTACAAATAGTCGCAGCATTGGCTACACCATTTTTAACCGCTGGTTTTTATCAAGCCGTGCTTACCAAGCAGCAAGGCGGAAAAATTATGTTAGCCGACATTTTGAAGCCCTTTTCAGCAAAAGGAAATCGGTTAGGCTTATTCCGCTTAGCGCTTTATCAAATGGGTGCCGGTATTTTAATTGCGCTGCTCGCCAATGGTTTATTTGCCGATGCGATGGCGGTTATGACGCAGCCTGACTTAGATCCTAATACAGCAATTAGCCAAATGCTTGAGAGTATTTCGTTTGCCAATGTGGCACTGTTTTTAATTGCGCTGTCGATATACTTTACTTCGTTTGCCTATGCGGTACCGCTGGTTTACTTTAATAAAGAACAACGTATTTTAAATGCCTTAAAAAGTTCGTTTATGGTGTTTTATTATAATATTTTACCACTGAGTGTTTATGGTATTATTTGCGCATTATTAATTGTGGTGTCGATGTTCTTATCGCTACTACCGCTGTTGATTTTAATGCCAATTTGCTACATTAGTTTCTTTGTTTCTTATCAGGCTATTTTTATGCCCGTTGTGCCACCAAGTGATGACAGTAACATTAAGCCTTTAAGTAGCGAGCAAAGCGGGCGCTTTGACGCTTAATGGATGATACGTTAAAACAAAAGTTAAAAAACTATGTGCTTTGGTTACTAGGAAGGCAAGAGTATTCGCGCCGAGAGTTAACCCAAAAGTTACAGCAAAGAGAAGCAACCGACGAGTTCATAGAAAACCTGCTTGATTGGTGCGAAAAGCACAATTTTATTAACGAGCAGCGTTACTGTGAAGGGTTTGTAAGAAAGCACATATTTAAATGCCATGGCTTAAAGCGAATTCAAAGTGAGGCCATGAGCAAAGGGATTGATAGAGCACTGCTTGAAACAGTGATTGAAGAGCTGGAAATAGATTGGTTTGAGCTCGCGCAGGAAGCGTACAACAAAAAATATTCAACGACACCGGCAAACCTCGAGTACAAAGAAAAAGCTAAGCGCGTGCGCTACTTAATGTATCGAGGATTTAGCTATGATCAAATAAATTTTGCAATGCAAGCACAGTAAATACAGGTGAGACTTTCACATGCAGCACATGACTACCGCACAAATTAGGCAACAGTTTTTAGACTTTTTTGCCAGCAAGCAACACCAAGTTGTTCCTTCTAGTTCGCTTATACCGGGTAACGATGCCACGTTGTTATTTAATAATGCCGGTATGGTGCAATTTAAAGATGTATTTTTAGGCGCTGAAAGCCGCCCTTACACACGCGCAACCAGTTCGCAGCGTTGTGTGCGTGCTGGTGGTAAACATAACGATTTAGAAAACGTAGGTTACACAGCACGTCACCATACCTTTTTTGAAATGCTAGGTAATTTCAGCTTTGGTGATTACTTTAAGCAAGATGCAATTAAATTTGCGTGGGAGTTTTTAACTGAGGTTGTAAAACTACCAAAAGAAAAGCTGTTAGTAACCATTTACCATGATGACGAAGAAGCCTTTGGCTACTGGGCTAACGATATAGGCTTACCTGAAGATCGTATTATTCGTATTGCAACGAGCGATAACTTTTGGTCTATGGGTGATACGGGTCCTTGTGGTCCATGTTCTGAAATATTTTATGATCATGGCGAGCATATTTGGGGCGGTCCTCCGGGCACACCTGAAGAAGATGGTGACCGTTTCATTGAAATTTGGAACTTAGTATTTATGCAATACAACCGTCAAAGCGACGGGACTATGGAGCCACTTCCTAAGCAATCTGTTGATACAGGTATGGGCCTTGAGCGTATTTCAGCTATTTTACAAGGTGTGCATTCAAACTACGAAATCGACTTATTCCAAGGCTTAATTGCGGCCGCTGCAAGCGTTACCAATGCACAAGATATGGATGATAAATCACTTCGCGTGGTAGCCGATCATATTCGTTCGTGTGCATTTTTAATTTCAGATGGGGTTATGCCATCAAATGAAGGCCGTGGTTATGTATTGCGTCGTATTATTCGTCGTGCAGTACGTCACGGTAATAAGTTAGGTGCTAAAGGCGCGTTTTTCTATAAATTGGTTGCTGCACTTATTGAGCAAATGGGTCAAGCGTACCCAGAGCTTGCTAAGCAACAAGAAATTATTGAAAAAGTACTACGTATTGAAGAAGAGCAGTTTGGTAAAACGCTTGAGCGTGGTTTAGCTATTTTAGAAGAAAGCTTAAGTGATTTAACCGGGGATGTGATCCCGGGTGACTTAGTATTTAAGCTTTACGATACCTATGGTTTCCCTGCTGATTTAACAGCCGATGTTGCGCGTGAGCGCCAGATGACGATTGACCATCAAGGTTTTGAAGCATGCATGGCAGTACAACGTAAAACTGCGCAACAAGCGGGTAAGTTTGGGGCTGATTACAATGACCAATTAAAATCAGACAAGCACACTGACTTTAAAGGCTACGATAGCACTCATTACAGTGGCACAGTGGTAGAAATTTTTGCTGGTGGCGAAGCTGTATCATTACTTGAAGATGGTCAACAAGGTATTATTGTTTTAGACCGTACTCCGTTTTACGCTGAATCAGGCGGCCAAATTGGTGATAGCGGAACAATCACAGTAGCCGGCGGTGAGTTTGTGGTGACTAATACCACTAAACTGGGTAATGCTTTTGCTCACCATGGAACAGTTCAAGGGCGTATTGGCGTTAACGATAAAGTGGATGCAACTATTGACGATGCGCGCCGTGACAGCATTAAGAAAAATCACACCGCTACGCATATTTTGCATGAAGCACTGCGTCAGCTTTTAGGTGAGCACGTATCGCAAAAAGGCTCACTTGTGCAGCCAGATCGTCTGCGTTTTGACTTCTCACATTTTGAAGCGGTGACCAAACAAGAACTGCGCGAAATTGAGCGCGTAGTGAATGACGAAATTCGTCGTAACTTTGCTCTTAACACTGAGCTAATGGCAATTGATGATGCTAAAGCAAAAGGTGCAATGGCACTGTTTGGCGAAAAGTACGATGACGAAGTACGCGTTGTGACTATTGGTGATTACTCAATCGAGCTTTGTGGTGGTACACACGTAGAGCGTGCGGGTGACATTGGTTTATTCAAAATTGTATCTGAAAGCGGTATTGCTGCTGGTGTTCGTCGAATTGAAGCGGTAACAGGTGCAGAGGCAATTGCTTTTGTAAGCGAGCAAGAGCAACAATTAGCTGATGTTGCAGCGCTTGTAAAAGGTGACAATGCGTCAGTGCTTGAAAAAGTAACTGCCTTGCTTGAAAAGTCGAAAGGGCTTGAAAAACAAGTTGCCCAGCTTAACGATAAACTAGCCAGTGCGGCAGGTGCATCGTTACTTGATTCAGTGGTTGAAATTAACGGGGTTAAATTGTTAGTGGCCAACGTTGAGGGCACAGAATCAAAAGCGCTTCGCGGTATGGTTGATGACCTTAAAAATAAAATTGGCTCAGGTGTTATTGCCTTAGGTGTTGCCAGCGGCGACAAAGTAAGCCTAATTGCGGGTGTAACTAAAGACTTAACTGGCAAAGTAAAAGCGGGTGAGTTAGTTAATCACATGGCAGGCCAAGTCGGTGGTAAAGGCGGCGGTCGTCCAGATATGGCGCAAGCGGGTGGTTCTGAGCCACAAAATTTAACTGCAGCACTTGATAGCGTAACAGCTTGGTTAACTGAGCGTACTTAAGCTTAAGTGGCACTTATAGTTCAAAAATTTGGCGGCACTTCGGTAGGCTCAATAGAGCGTATTGAAGCGGTCGCCGACCTTGTTGTTAAAACCAAGCAACAAGGCCACCAAGTGGTGGTGGTGCTTTCGGCAATGTCGGGAGAAACCAATCGCTTAATTAATCTTGCCAAACAAATCGACTCTCGCCCGAGTAGTCGTGAACTCGATGTATTACTGAGTACCGGTGAACAAGTCTCTATCGCTTTATTAGCGATGGCCATTATTAAACGCGGCCATTCAGCGGTAAGCTTACTAGCCGATCAAGTGAATATATTAACCGATAACATGTTCGGTAAAGCCCGTGTAGAAGAAGTTGCGGCAACGCGTTTAAAACATGAACTTGAACATAACCGTATTGCTATTATTGCCGGCTTTCAGGGGCGCGATATTGAGGGCAACGTGACCACGCTTGGCCGTGGTGGCACCGATACCTCAGCGGTTGAAATTGCTGGTGCAATAAAAGCCGATGAGTGTCAGATCTATACCGATGTTGATGGCGTATATACTACAGACCCGCGTGTGGAACCTAACGCACGACGTTTAAGTCATGTTACCTTTGCTGAAATGCTTGAGCTGGCAAGTTTAGGCGCTAAAGTATTACATATTCGCTCTGTAGAATCTGCTGGTAAACACAATGTTCCTCTGCGGGTGTTATCTAGCTTTAAACCCGATGAAGGCACGTTAATTAGTTTTGAGGAGAGCGACGTGACAAGCAATGTCGTATCGGGTATTGCATTTAATCGAGATGAGTGCTTAATTAAGGTGCATGGAATGCCGCAAGGCACCAAACATCTTGCAAAAGTTTTGAAACTTTTTGCTGATAATGGCATCGAAATAGATATGATTAATCAAATTAATCATAAAGTTGAAAAAGTCGACTATGCTTTTACTGTGCATTTAAATGATTACTTAAACGCACTTGATTTGTTAACGGCTGAGCAACAGCAATTTGACGCACATGCAATTGACGGATTGACCAATGTGGCGAAAGTGTCAGCGGTGGGTATGGGGATGAAATCTCATTCCGGGGTAGCGAGTTTATTTTTTGATTCGCTAGCACAAGAAAACATTGATGTGATGTTTGTTGCCACCTCAGAGATCAAAATTTCAGTTTTAATAGATGAAAAATACCTAGAGCTGGCTGTTCGTGCATTACATAAGACATTTTTAACAGAAAATGAATAGATTGAGAGTTTTTACTTACTTTTTAGTCTAATTTTAATTAAAATGTTTGTGCGGAATCTTATAATTTTATTGGAACATGGGAGCAAGAGAATGCTAATACTAACTCGTAGAGTAGGCGAGACCCTTATGATTGGTGACGAAGTAACCGTTACTGTTCTAGGTGTTAAAGGAAATCAAGTTCGTATCGGTGTTAACGCACCTAAAGACGTATCAGTTCATCGTGAAGAAATTTACATGCGCATACAAGCTGAAAAGTCTAACCCTAATCCGGGCAATGCTTAATCAACATAGTATAAAATGTGCTAGTTAATATAACTATGACATTTGTAAAAGCCACTCATTGAGTGGCTTTTTTGTTTATAAAATCAATCGTTTCTTCGTCGAGTATTGCCTTAGAAATGTATTGCATACCGCTTTTACTTTTTAACAATAGTCCACAATCTGTAGTAATAATTTCGTTAATGTCGTGCCAAGCTAACTGGTAATTTTTGTAATGATTGGTTGATTTTATTCCGTCTTCGTCGAAGGTGAGAGTGACTTCAGAACCAGACGCTCTGCTTAGCATTTGCCTGGTAACCCACCATGGGCGGCGATAGTAAAAGGCGATGCATTCGAGTAGGGCTAGCATCAGCAAAAATGTACCTAGGTAATGATCTCCTAAACCATAAATACCAAATAATCCCAATACAACAAGCAGTGCTAATAAAAAATATTTAGGTTGCGCGCGTTTACTATAAGGCAGCGATTGGTCGAAGCATTCATAAAAGTAAGGTTTATCGAGTTTATAGGTTGTCGTAAATACCATGCATCTATACTTAAAAGCTATTTTTTATCATTTTAGCAAGCTATGTGGTAAATGCGCAGCTTAAAAAGAATTAATAGTTCAGAGTTTATAATTAATGGGTAGCAACTTGGCGACTAGTACTAAACACAAAAAAAGCGACCAAATGGTCGCTCTTTAAAAAGGGGCTGAATTAGCAATTTGTTTCTTCAGCGTTGACACCTTCTTTTACTTCTTCACAGGCATCTTCTACTTTATTTTGAACATCTGTCACGGCTTCGTCGATGCGTTCACCGGCTTCTTCTGCATGATTGTCTTCACAACCCATAATAAATGCACTTGCGAATAGGCCAATAGCTGCTGCTTTAAGTGTTGATGATTTCATAATGTAATTCCTTGTATATAAATTTAAAAAAGTTCGTTGTTTCTTATCTACCTGGGGCTTTTACCACGTAAAGCGCCAGAGACAAGTGAAATAACCAGTAAAACTAAAAAGATAAAAAATATGATCTTAGCAATTCCTGCTGCGGCTCCTGCAATACCACCAAATCCTAAAACGGCTGCGATTAGTGCGATCACCAAAAATGTAATTGTCCAGCGTAACATTGTCATCTCCTTGATTTATCTAAGTGTTAAAGTGTTGTTTTTATATAAGCGAGTAATATGCCAGTATTTTATTTTGTTTTAAATCAACGGTTTAACTTATCTTTTTCAGTTTGGTTTTATATTAGGTTGGTAATTTTTACGGTTTTATCTGTAACTTATTCACAGTGGTGTCTGATGAGATAATAAATAGTTTTTACAGCCGTTATTTTGGTAAGACCAATTAACATTTGCTTTGGCAGTTTTTAGTGGATTAGCTCATTAGGTATATTTTTATGTGTTTTTACAGAATATTAGGGTTTTTATATATTCTTTGTTTATAACGAACATTTTTACCATCTATATATATAGGTTAAATAAGCTATTTTAGGTGGTGTTAACCTTATTGGTGATATGTTACTTTTAGATTAATTGGTTTTACCAATTTACAATGTGTAGACAAAAGAATAGTTTTTGTTACTATTGGTGAATATTTATTTAAATAAACTGACTTTTTATGTATTCAGTTTTGAACAGGGGAGAATTATGGATATAGGGGCTTTGCTCACAACTGCAGGCAATTTAATGCTAACCGGTATGGTGGGGGTGTTTGTATTTCTTTCTTTATTGATTGGTGCAGTGACAGTTATGTCTAAGCTGGCTAGCAAATTTTCTCAGCCAGAACTTGAAGTATCACAGAGAACACCATCTTTTAAATCTCAAGGTGTGCCAAATGAGCACATCGCTGCAATTAGTGCTGCCATTGCTCAGTACAAAACAAATAATAATTAGAGGAGCATACCAATGGCTAAATTAAAAATAACAGAGCTCGTACTTCGAGACGCACATCAGTCGCTTTTAGCTACCCGCATGCGATTAGACGACATGTTACCTATTGCAAAAAAAATTGATGACGCAGGTTATTGGTCTATAGAGTCTTGGGGTGGGGCTACCTTTGACTCATGTATTCGTTATTTAGGCGAAGATCCTTGGGAACGTATTCGTGCGCTTAAAAAGGCGATGCCAAATACACCCCAGCAAATGTTACTTCGCGGTCAAAACTTATTGGGGTATCGCCATTATGCTGATGACGTTGTTGAAAAGTTTGTTGAGCGCGCACACAAAAATGGCGTAGACGTATTTCGTATTTTTGATGCCATGAATGATGTACGTAACTTAGAAACTGCCATAAAAGCGGCGGTTAAAGTAGGTGCGCATGCCCAAGGTACGATTTCTTACACGGTAAGCCCAGTACACACATTGGATATGTGGCTAACACTTGCTAAGCAGCTTGAAGAATTAGGTTGCCATTCAATTTGTATTAAAGATATGGCGGGATTGCTTAAGCCTTACGATGCAGAAAAACTGATTAAAGGCTTAAAAGAAACGGTTTCAATTCCTATTGCCATGCAATGTCATGCAACAACGGGTTTAAGTACCGCAACGTATCAAAAAGCGATTGATGCCGGTATTGATATGCTCGATACGGCTGTATCGTCTATGAGTATGACTTATGGTCATTCAGCAACTGAAACAATTGCTGCAATCGTGGAAGGTACTGAGCGTGATACTGGGCTTGATTTAAACCACCTTGAAGAAATTGCAGCTTACTTTAGAGACGTACGTAAAAAGTACGCTGCGTTTGAAGGCAGTTTAAAAGGTGTTGATGGCCGAATTTTATTAGCCCAAGTGCCAGGTGGTATGTTAACTAACATGGAAAATCAGCTTAAAGAGCAAGGCGCTGCTGATAAACTAAACGAAGTATTACTTGAAATTCCACGAGTACGTGAAGATTTAGGCTTTATTCCACTCGTTACACCTACCTCACAAATTGTTGGTACTCAAGCGGTATTAAATGTACTCACTGGTGAGCGTTATAAAACCATTACCAAAGAAACTGCTGGCGTATTAAAAGGTGAGTATGGTTCAACACCTGCACCAATGAATAAAGAGCTTCAAGAGCGTGTACTTGATGGCAGCGAAGCAATTACCTGTCGCCCTGCAGATGTGATCAAACCTGAACTTGAAACGCTTGAGGCTGAATTAAGTAAACTTGCGCAAGAGCAAGGCTTAACGCTTGCTGATGAGCAAATTGATGATGTGCTCACGTATGCCTTATTCCCACAAATTGGTTTGAAGTTTATTAAAAACCGCAATAACCCTGACGCATTTGAACCTGTTCCTAGCGCTGATGATAGCTCCAATAAAGCACCTGAAAAATCAGCGGCAAACAATAAAGGCGTTAAGGCTGAGCAATACAGCGTTAAAGTAGATGGCAAAGTATACGATGTCGTGGTTGCTCAAGGCGGTGAGCTTAAAGAGGTGACGCTAAAAGACTCTGAGCATATTCCACAGTCGGCATCAGTTGCTTCAGGTGAAACTCTTAATGCGCCACTTGCCGGTAATATCTTTAAAATTAAAGTAAAGCCAGGTCAGGTAGTAAATGAAGGTGATGTGGTGATTATTATGGAAGCCATGAAAATGGAAACCGAAGTACGCGCCATGCATACCGGTACAATTGCAGACGTGCTTGTCTCTGAAGGTGATTCAGTGTCAACCGGCGATGCAATGATTGCATTAGCTTAAGGAGTAATTAGAGGATGGATGGTATTTTAAACCTCTGGCATGCCACAGGCATTGCTAACTTTACATTTCCTGGGCTGATCATGATTGCCGTTGGTTGTTTGTTATTATTTTTAGCTATAGTTAAAAACTTTGAGCCGCTACTATTACTGCCCATTGGTTTTGGGGCTATTTTAACTAATATTCCTGTGGCGGGCTTATCTGACCCTGGTGGCTTACTTTATTATGTTTACTATGTAGGTATTGATACCGGAATTTTTCCGTTATTAATATTTATGGGAGTGGGCGCGCTCACTGACTTTAGTGCCTTAATTGCAAATCCGCGTATGTTGTTATTAGGTGCTGCGGCGCAGTTTGGTATTTTTGCTACCTTATTTGGGGCTATTTTACTTAACTTTATTCCAGGGTTTGAGTTTAGTTTACAAGATGCGTCAGCAATTGCCATTATTGGTGGCGCTGATGGGCCAACCGCTATCTTTTTAGCGTCAAAGCTGGCACCTGATTTATTAGGTGCTATAGCAGTGGCTGCGTACTCGTACATGGCGTTGGTTCCTATTATTCAGCCGCCTATCATGCGTGCGTTTACAACGCCTGAAGAACGTAAAATTCAAATGCCAGAACTGCGTAAAGTATCAAAAAAGGAAAAAATTATTTTTCCGCTGATGGTACTCACTTTAACTGCGCTCTTTTTACCAGCCGCCATTCCACTGGTTGGTATGTTTTGTTTAGGTAACTTAATGCGTGAGTCGGGTGTGGTCGATAGGCTAAGTAACAGTGCTCAAAACGAAATTATTAATATAACCACCATATTTCTAGGACTAGCGGTAGGCTCTAAGCTTGCTGCCGAGCAGTTCTTAACAGTGGAAACCATTGGTATTTTAGTGCTGGGCGCAATGGCGTTTGCTATTGGTACGGCCTCAGGTGTATTTATGGCAAAAGGCTTAAATAAAATTTCAAAAACCCCAATTAATCCATTAATTGGTGCAGCGGGTGTATCGGCTGTTCCTATGGCGGCTCGTGTAGTTAATAAAGTCGGTCTTGAAAATAACCCGCACAACTTTTTACTGATGCATGCCATGGGGCCTAATGTAGCTGGCGTACTGGGAAGTGCTGTTGCTGCAGGTATTTTATTAGCACTTGTTGGCTAGTAATATTTAATCCAACCATTAGCGCAGTTTACTGCGCTTTTTTTTGCCTAAAATTTAATGTTTTAGATTAAGCGGTTTCTTGTATAGGGTTTTTTGTTTAAAGTAATCACTCTTCATTTTTTAAAAGGGCTGTCAAATGTTACACACTCCGCTGGCAAAATATTTACCCAAGGTTAGTAAGCTTGTATTTGGTTGTATGGGTTTAGGAGGTGCTTGGAATAAAGACGCCATCAACAGTGGGCACTTAAAGCAAGCTCATTCATGCATAGACGCAGCATTTGAAAGCGGGATTAACTTTTTTGATCACGCTGATATTTATACCTTAGGCAAAGCTGAGCACGTTTTTGGTAAAGCGTTGGCTGAGCGTCCTGAGCTCAGAGAACAAATGTATATTCAGTCTAAGTGTGGTATTCGCTTTGCTGATGAGAAAAACCCGCAGCGTTATGATTTTTCTGCTGATTGGATTGAGCGTTCTGTTGAGGGCTCACTTAAACGATTAAATACCGACTACTTAGATGTGCTTATGTTGCATCGCCCCGATCCATTAATGGAGGTGGAGGAAGTTGCGCAAATATTTAGCTGTTTAAAAGAAAGTGGCAAAGTGCGTCATTTTGCAGTTTCTAATATGTCTCAACATCAAATAAGGTTTTTGCAGCGCGCTTTAGATATGCCAATTGTGGCAAATCAAATAGAGGCCAGTTTACAAAAACATCAGTGGGTTGATGAGGGCATTTATGTAGGTAATGCCGATGGTAAAGATATTAACTTTACCCCAGGGTGTGTTGAGTATTGTCGTGAGCATGACATTCAAATTCAGAGTTGGGGCAGTTTGTGCCAAGGTTTATACTCAGGCGGTGACCTATCAAAAGCGTCACAAGCGGATGTAAACACGAGTATTTTAGTTAGTAAGCTTGCCGTTTTATATGGCACAAGTGCAGAAGCTATTGTATTGGCATGGCTACTTCGCCATCCTGCATCGATCCAGCCAATTATAGGCACAACTAATGTAGATCGTATTAAGGCATCGAGTGATGCAATTAATATTAACTTAAGTCGAGAGCATTGGTATGAGTTATATATTAGCGCGAAAGGCTGCGCTTTGCCGTAAGTTAATACCCGTTTCAATATTATTTAAACGAATTGGTATAATACAAAGGTGTTGATATGAATATATTTGTCATTTTAATTAGCTTAGTGATTGCTTTGGTGATCATTATTCCTTTGCTAGAAAAGTACCAAAGTAAAATGGGGCTAGAGGGTGCTACCAAATACAGCAAGTATATTTGGCCATTAGTCATGATATCTTTGGTTGTGCAGCTAATTTATGTACTTGTAAATTAAGATTGAAACTTAAATATCACACACAAAAAAGCCTTTGCGGGTAACCCCAACAAAGGCTTTTTTATTTAATCAGTGAAGTGGTTATCTAAGTGCTAGTTGTAGCTCACGATTACGCTCTAGTTGCGCGATAAAGTTATCAGCAATAGGCTTAAATTTAGCAAGCTCTGAACGAGGTAATGGTTCAGACTTAGGTAGTTTTACGGTTTTAGGGTTACGGTGAACGCCGTTAACCAAAAACTCATAATGTAAATGCGCACCGGTTACACGACCAGTTGAGCCAACAGTACCTATTTTTTCTCCCTGTTTTACCTTTTGCCCTGTTCTGACTAAGCGCTTGTTAAGGTGTAAGTACTTAGTAACATATTGAGTACCATGGCTAATAAATACGTAATTACCATTATATTTGCTATAGCCTGCTTTAATTACTTTACCATTACCCGATGATACAACTGGCGTGCCTGTGCGTGCAGCGTAATCAATGCCGCGATGTGCTTTCACTTGTCCTGTAACAGGGTGTAGGCGGCGAGGGTTAAAGCTTGAACTAATATATTTGAAATTAACAGGCGCACGCAAAAAGGCTTTTTTCATACTACGGCCTTCAGGGGTGTAAAAGTTACCGTCTGTGTGACGAATAGCGGTGTAACGCTCACCTTGGTTTATAAATTCAGCGGCAATAATTTTACCGGTGCCAATAAACTCACCGTCAACAAAATGAGACTCATAAATTAAGCCAAATTCATCACCCTTGCGAATGTCGTTAGCAAAATCGACGTCCCAACCAAATATATCGGCAAAGTTCATGATTTGGCGTTCACTTAAACCTGCTGCAATTGCAGAGGTCCAAAAGCTACTTGAAATTTCCCCACCGGCTGTTTTGCTCAGTGTTTCTATTTCTTTGCTGTCAATTGAGGTGTCGTATTGGCCTTCGTCATTAAGTGTGACGAATAGCGTATCCGTTTTAGAAATAACGTAGCGTAATTGAGCTAATGAACCGTCTTCGGCGGTAGCAAAGCTTAACGTTTCACCTGGGTGAATTTTAGTTAGCTTACGTGTTTCAGCGTTGGTGTTTACAAGTTTATGCAGCGTTTGCGCAGAAAAACCGGCACGCTTAAAAATAATCGCTAAGTTGTCACCATTTTTAACTTGGTGATCGACAAAATCATATTCTGGAAGTTTTTGTGCTGCCTGCTCTGAATTAAGGTCAGTGAGTTTTTCGTTCTCACCTACTTTAATTTGTAATTCATAGCGCTTACCAATTTCTAGTGTGTTTTCACTATTGTCTTTGGATGCAGTGGCTTTTTCAGAAGGAAGAAAGGCTAAGGCAACAATAGCAGAAACCAAACCTAGAATAAGCATTTTGTGTTTTTTGGGGAGCGTGTTAACCACGTGAACCATAACGTGCCTTTTTCTGCTGTCAAGATAATAAATAGGTTATATTGCAGGATATAACGAATAATCTGTGAATACTAGTATTTTGTAGATTTAAACTCGAGTTAAATTAGGCTAAAATCATAGGGTATTCAGGCTGTTTGTGTTTAAAGTTGAACTGTTACACTATTTTATATTCTTGGATACTTTGCTTTTTCATCATAATGTTAAATTAGCTTATAAAACGGTTTAATTACGAGAAGTGATTAATTTGTAAACTGTTTTTAGTTTGTGATAAACACTTTTGGCGTATTATTAATCGCTCGTTTATATCCCCTTTTAGAACGTACACCCTGCATTTTAGTTGGTGCTGCGATTAGTTAAAAAAGTTGTTCTAATTAGGTGGAAATTTGTTATGTTAGCTAAATAGTTTTATTTGCTTTGTGATAACGCGCTAGCAATAAACCGTGAGCATATTACACCCCCTTCGTTGTCAGAATTTTTTGGAGTAACACACAGTGGATTTACAAACCGCTCTAGCAGAGATAAAACGCGGTGCAGAAGAGATATTAATTGAAGATGAGTTGGTTGAAAAATTAAAGTCGGGGAAAAAGCTAAAAATTAAAGCTGGTTTTGATCCTACGGCTCCAGATTTACACCTAGGTCACACTGTACTCATTAATAAAATGAAAACCTTTCAAGATTTAGGTCATGAGGTTATTTTTTTAATTGGTGATTTTACCGGTATGATTGGCGATCCAACGGGCAAAAATGTGACCCGTAAACCACTTACACGTGATGACGTGCTTGCCAACGCCGAAACCTATAAAGAGCAGGTGTTCAAAATTTTAGACCCGGCTAAAACAACCGTCGCTTTTAACTCTACATGGATGGAGAAATTAGGCGCTGCGGGGATGATAAAATTAGCCGCGCGTCAAACTGTGGCGCGTATGCTTGAGCGTGATGATTTTAAAAAGCGCTATGCTGGCGGTCAATCGATTGCGATTCATGAGTTTTTGTATCCACTGGTGCAAGGCTGGGATTCAGTCGCATTAGAGTCAGATGTTGAGCTAGGCGGCACCGATCAGCGTTTTAACCTATTAATGGGTCGTGAGCTGCAAAAAGATGAAGGTCAAAAACCACAAACAGTATTAATGATGCCTTTACTTGAGGGAACTGACGGCGTTCAGAAAATGTCGAAGTCACTCGGTAATTATATTGGTATTACTGATACGCCTTCAGATATGTTCGGTAAAATCATGTCAATTAGTGACGTACTTATGTGGCGTTACTACGATTTGTTAAGTAGCCTTTCTATCGAGCAAATTGCAGCGCAAAAACAGCGTGTAGAGCAGGGTACTAACCCGCGCGATATTAAAATTGAATTAGCTAAAGAGCTAATTGCGCGTTTTCACAGTGAAGCTGATGCGCAAGCTGCTCATGATGACTTCATCCAGCGTTTTCAGAAAAAAGCCTTGCCAGATGAAATCCCTGAGCTGACAGTTAATATTGATGAAGAGTCAATTTTAATCGCTAACTTACTTAAAGAAGCGGGCTTAGTGGCGAGTACCTCAGAAGCCATGAGGATGATCAAACAAGGTGCTGTAAAGCTAAACGGCGAAGACAAAATTACAGATACCAAATTGGAAATTGTAAAAGGCACAACGGCTATTTACCAAGTAGGTAAACGCAAATTTGCAAATATCACCGTAGCTTAAAACTGCGGACATTATAAAAACCAGCTACGGCTGGTTTTTTTATGCGAACTTAAAAACGAGAACAGCCTTAATAATTTCAACGCTAATAATAATCAGAAGCCAAAAAAAGCGAGTTTGGTTAAGTGTATTGAGTAGTTGTGGTATGTCATCGGCGTTGGGAAGACGCTCTACACCGACACGCATTTTATTAAAACGCTGTGTATTATAAATAGCAGGCCCACCAAGTTGTACCCCCAAAGATGCAGAGCACACACTAAGTAACCAGCCTGTATTGGTTTGATAGAAGTGTCGGCCATAATGCTTAATATAATGCATGCTTTTTTTACTGGCCTTTAGTGAGGCAATTGTCAGCGCGAGTAAACGTATGGGAATGTACTCAACAATAAAAAGAACCAGTTTAAGCGGCATCAAAAAAGAGCTGTTTGGGGCTATATCACTTCGCCACGCCTGTTGAATTAAAGTGATTAAACGATAGGCGAGAGCGGCGACGGGGCCCAATACTAAAAATATGAAAATTACCACAAAGTAATGACGCGCCGTTCTAAGTATGACACTTTCCATAATGGCTTTAATGATCCCGGGGCTTGAAAGTGCATTAACTTCACGGGCTACTAGTGGCTTTAATAATTCGCGTGCTGTCGATTTTTGATTTTTTTTGACTAGCCTAGCTATGCGTATCGCTTTTTTATTCAGGCTACTGTTTTCTAGGCATAAATATAAAATAAGACCTGATAACAGCTCGGGGTAAAAGGCAAGCTGAAGCAGTAAAACTACAATAATAAGCACAGTACTAAGTATAAGCGTACTTGCCATTGAGGCTGCTAAATAATGATATTGCTTGGTGTCTGTTTTTTTATAAATACGCTGGCTTATAGCGCTAAAAATAGCAGAGAGTATGTGGTTAGGGTGATACCAACTTACTAAAGGTAAAAAGCGCTCAGCAAGGAGCGCACAAATAAATACAATAAAGTCCAAATGATTTTGAACAATATTATTGAGCATTTACAGCGTAACCGCCGTTAATTTCTCAAGTAAAGCTACGACCATTTTTGATGAATTTATAGAGGCTGTTTCTAAGTATTCTTCAAATGATTGCGGCGACTCTTTGCCTGCAATATCAGACATTGAGCGAATAACAACAAATGGTGTATTAAGTGCAAAACACGTTTGCGCAATTGATGCACCTTCCATCTCTACTGCTAGCATTGTAGGGAAGTCACTGCGTGCTTTTTCAATACGAACAGGGTCGCACATAAACGAGTCGCCAGTGCAAATTAAACCAACAAGGGTTTTTACTTCACTAATTTGTGCAATTGTTTGCTCGGCTGCTTCTACAAGTTTAGGGTGAGCAGTAAAACCTGCTGGCATTTGTGGTACTTGGCCAATTTCGTAACCAAACGCTGTTACATCAACATCGTGATGACGTACTTCAGATGAAATTACTACATCGCCAACGTTTAGTGATGGGTCGAATCCACCGGCAGAGCCAGTGTTAATAACACAATCTGGATTGAAGTTATCGATAAGTAATGTGGTTGCGATTGTCGAAGCGACTTTACCTATACCTGATTGCACTAAAGTGACGGTATTGCCTGCAAGCTCGCCTGTGTAAAAAGTAAAACCAGCCTTGGTTAAAACTTGTGGATTTTGCATCGCCTCGCGCAAAATTTTAACTTCTGGCTCCATTGCGCCAATAATACCAACATTCATAGTGTTAAATTCCTGAGTTTGAATACGGTGATTATACTGCAAAAAATAACGTGGGGTAAAACAAACAAAAATGCGAGCTTAAAAAGCCCGCACTTTATAAACTTATTGATTATATTTCAGCAAGGGCTGTTGATTGTGCCTTTGCTTGAGAAGGAGACAATACCGCAGGTTTATGAACTCTAGCACGCGTAGGTCGTGATGGTTTAGATGCCGCTGGCTTACCTAATTTAAACATAATTGCATCGCGTACTTCGCTTGGGCGGTAGCCTGCCTTCACTTTCATACGAATATGTGGAATACCTGCGGCTTCCAATGCGCCATTAACAAACCAGTCGCGCTGTGCTTTGTGGCCATCTTTATTGGCGTTATTAACTAAGTCAACCGCAGCCACTATGGTCATTTTTTCTTTATCTACTAAAACAAAGTCGAGCTGCTTATTTTTTGCTTTAGCCATTGCCGCACGTTTAGATTTAACAGACAGGCCTTGTTTACAGTCAATCACATCGATTAGTTTAACGCGACTAACAATTTTATATTGATCGCCAACAGCGCGCTCTAATAAATTCAGAAACGCCCCTTCTACTTGGGTAAATACACTTTGCTTACGAGTAAAAGGATAAGGGTTTCCGCCGTCATCATTAAATTTTGACGCAACGACAGATGCCCCAATAACTAGCACTAATATTAATAATAAAGCGAATTCCATACGGTAACTCCATAACAACAAATTGACACTGCTTTTCTAAAGCAATTTATGTGCCCAAATAGTTGTTATGGTTGTTTTATTAACGAATGGGGATGAGCACTATTATGCTTTATAGCCGCCTTCAATACCTTTTACGGCAATCGCAACTGCATCATGAGCATGTAAAGACTCATAATGGTTAATTTGCAGGAAGTAATCGCTAAACTCTTTTGACTCTAACGTCGTTTTAATTTTTCGTGCTGCGTCTTCACAAAACATTAAATTTTGACCGTTTAAGCGAGCAAACTCTTGTTCGTCTTCACGTTTTACCGCAGCTTGTACTGGTGTTTTTAGCTCATCTTCTAGTAAGTTTATTAAGTTAACCACATCAAACTGTTTAATGTTATTTGCTAATTTAACTTTAACATTAGCAATTGAACGCTGTGAATGCGGGGTTGCTACAATGCCTTGAGTTGTTCCAAGCCACTCTAAAACTTCTGATTGAGTGAGTGTTTCTTGAGAAAACTTTTCGCTGAATGCGTTTTGAATTAATTGGCGAGCCAGTGCTGCAGAGCAGGGGCAAGTTGATGAATAAGTCACATCAACGCTGAGCTCAAAACTAATAACGCCTTGATTTATAGTGCTGGTAAGTACAATGGGATAGCTTTTCCAACCTGCTTTACCACTAAGTAATGACTTACGGCGTAGCGGCAATTCAAATTTAAATTCAATGTGTGCTTTATCACTTAAGCCTTCATGACTGGTGATAAAGGTATCTAAGGCTTGTGCTAAGGTTTGTGGATTGACCTGTTGCTCAGTTGAGAGGTGATCCAACGCTAAAAATAGTCGCGACATATGAATGCCTTTAGCATCTTCTTTGTGTAAATTAACAAAGGCGCGTGCTTTTGCATTAACGGTAACTGGAGCTAAATCAAGAGATTCAAAAATAAAAGGCAGCTCTATATCGCCCATACCTACCCAGTCTAATTTACCTGTTTGTAATGCGGCAGCCGTGTTAGCAATATCTGGCATAGTTTTTTGCATGATACGTTACTCGTTATTTGCAATATTTAAAACGCCGCATTTTACACTAAATAAAGATTTGCTGAAATGCAGCAAATAACACCAAACATGAAATTTTATTGTTTTTGTCGCACAACATGAAAATAGCTGATAGAAAATGCTAAAATTAGCCTTTAACCTTGAAAGGTCAACAGACCCTAAGCATTTAGCTAAGAGAAAAACTGATATATGACTGATTCTTCTTTGAACCCGTGGGTTCGAGTTCTTTCCAGTTCAATAACTCGTTTTGGTGAGTTTAAAACTGCAGCTATTTGCTATGCATTATTACTGACAATATCGCTGGTTTTATCAAGTATGTTTTATTACGTTGCCATAGGCGAAGTAAACTTGGTTGATATACTCGCCGTGGTATTTTTTACCTCGGTTGTTTCTCCTTTAGTTATCAGCATATTATTAAACTCTATTCGGCAACTTGATGCCTCTTATGCTTATTTAGATAGTGCCACAAAACAAGAGAAGCTTTTAAATCAAACCCTCAAAGACAATATTAACCGCTTAAATATTGAAATTGACGAACGTAAAATGGCTTTTCATGCCAAACACCGAGCAATAGAAGAGCTTAGGCGTGAAATTGCAGAGCGTAAAAAAACACAACAAGAACTCGCACAGCAAGGCATGTTACTGCGCTCAATAGTAGACTCCTCGCCGGATTTATTTTATTACCGCGATAACAACGGGGTATTTGCCGGTTGTAATAAAATGTTTGAAGAGGTAATGGGCAAAACCAGTGGTGAACTTATTGGTAAAGCCGCAGAAGAAATATTCCCAAGCCACTTTTTATCAGAAGTACTCAGAACCGATGAGCAAGTTGAGCGCACTCACCAAGGTTTAACTATAGATGTGGAGTACTCAGTAAACGGTGAAATTAGGTGGTTTGAACTCAGAAAACTCCCCTTTATAAATGAGCAGGGCGATTACATTGGTCTACTAGCCTTTGGCCGTGATATTACCAGTCGTAAAGAAGCTGCGCAGGCACTGGAAACAGCTTACAAAGATAAAGGGAAATTTATTGCCACATTAAGCCATGAGTTACGCACACCGCTTAATGGTATTGTGGGCTTAACGCGCATGCTACTGGATACCGAATTAAACAAACAGCAACGCAGTTGGTGTAATACCGTGTTTTCAAGCGCCGAAACGCTAGGTAACATATTTAACGATATTATAGATTTAGATAAAATTGACCGTGAGCAGTTAGATATTGCCGCCAACGAAATTAATGTTTCGGACTTTATCAACGATGTAGTTAACTTTGCAGGCCTTATTGCTGAGCAAAAAGAGCTTTCGTTTGAAGTGAAGCGTTCTGGCATGCTTGACATATATGCTTTGCTTGACCCGACTCGTTTACGCCAAGTGGTGTGGAACTTAATTAATAACGCCGTTAAGTTTACTCAACAAGGGAGCGTAATCTTAGATTGTGCCAGAGAAAACCGTGAAGATGGCCCTTGGCTTATTATTAAAATACTCGATACCGGTGAAGGTATTCCACAAGAGCAACTAACACGCATTTTTGACATGTACTATAAAGCGCCAGATCTTAAAGGCACCAATGCCATAGGTTCAGGTATTGGCTTAGCTGTCACCAAAGCGTTAGTAAGCGCAATGAAAGGCACAATAACGGTTAATAGTACCCCAGGAGAGGGCAGTTGCTTTACGGTACAAATTCCGCTGAATTTATGTAGTGCTCCTACCGAACATAGTTATGTTGGCCGTAGCTTATATATTTTATTAGTGGAGGATGTGCCACTTAATGCTGAAATTGCCACTAACCTACTAGAGCAACGTGGACACGAAGTGCTGTGGGCTGAAACGGGTGAAGATGCTTTATCGTTTGTCGAAACTGAAGATGACTTAGATTTAGTATTACTTGATATGCAGTTGCCTGATATTAATGGTGACGAAGTGGCAAGACAAATTCGTGCTCAAAGTCATTTTGATCAGCTACCAATAGTGGCATTAGCGGCCAATGTACGCAGTGCTGAAGAAGAGCTTGAGGGTATATCTATTCAAGGCGCACTAGCTAAACCAATAAACACAAGCAAGTTAGATAATATGCTCGCTGAACTCTTTGGCATTAAGCAAGCGCAAACCGAGGCTCCTCAACGAGTGGTCAATCAAGCGTTATTAAATCAAATTAATACTGACTTGTTGGATATTGAAACCATTGAAGACTTTGTAAATTCGATGGGCGTTGAAGTATTTAAACGCAGTAGCCAGTTGTTCGCAAAGCTAAATCCGCAGTACCAACAAGAGCTATTAGCTTCGTTAAACGCTGCTGATAGAGAAGAGTACAAATCGGTTGCGCACAAATTAAAAGGTGCCGCTGGTTCGGTGGGTCTTAATGATGTTCAGTTGCATGCAAAGCAAATGGAGCATGGGGCGCTGGAGCAAAGTGATGAAGTGTTAGCTGTGTGGCTTGAGGAGTTAACAGATAAAATAAATGAAGGACAACAGGCCCTTCATTTATTTTTACAGCAATTAGAGTAATAACTAATTAGCTGTCGATTTTACCAATGAAACGGTAACCTTCACCATGGATGGTGCTGATTAACTCAGATGTTGAGTTGTCGCTTTCAAAGTGTTTGCGGATACGACGAATTGTTACGTCAACCGTACGGTCGTTAGCGCGGAGCTCTCGGCCAGTCATGTGTTTAATTAGTTGCTCACGGCTAAATATACGACCCGGAGAGTCAAGCATTAAACGCAGTGCTCTGTATTCGCCTTTAGGTAGACGTAGACGTTTCGCGTCTCCGTTTGGAGAAGTAAGGCAACGACTGTTTTCGTCAAGTTCCCAACCGTTAAAGGTGATCACGCCATTTGTTTCAATAGCAGACTCTTCACCACCTAATGCAGTACGCGTAATTAAGTTACGAGCACGAATAGTTAATTCACGCGGGTTGAAAGGCTTAGTAATATAGTCATCAGCACCAATTTCAAGACCTAAAATACGGTCTACATCGTTGTCACGGCCTGTTAAGAAAATAAGACCAACTTTGCGTTTTTGGCGTAATTCGCGAGCTAAAATAAGCCCGTTTTTACCTGGCAGGTTGATGTCCATAACTACAAGATTGACGTCATCGTTATTTGTAAGCTTATCATGCATATCATCGCCATCAATGGCTTCAATAACTTTGTAACCTTCGGCTTCAAATAAACTAACGAGGTTTAGTCTAGTTACGTCTTCATCCTCTACGATCAGAATGACTGGCGTTTGCATTTTTAATTAACCTTTTTGGAGTGTGTTTTATTTTAAAATCGGTGTGATCATCAAAACCGACTACTAGAATTATAGGATTATATCTAAATGTTAACAAGTAAAAACAAATTAGATAAAAACAGCTGCGCGCCCAAACCTACTTTGACGTATTATTAAAAACCGCGGCTTAATTGATACTTAACGTTGGATGTATAATTTGAATTATAAAGTCGAAGCCATTTCCCTTTAATAATTGATACATCCATCAACCACCTAAAGATACTTAAAATAATCAGACTAATTCAAAACGGAATTATATCACTTTACAATTTTTCATCAATGTATGTGATATGTTAAACACAATTAAGTTCATTAATTGTGTGAAAATACAGCATTAATGGTACAACTGTTCAATGAGTGCTGTCTTAGTATGGTCATAAAGTCGTAATTCAAGAGCAGGCAACGGATTTATTTCACTTTTTAAAATAGCGTAATAATAAATCGTGCTCCTGATTGATACTCAGTATCTAACACAATCTCTCCAGCCAAAGCCTGGGTCACTAAGTTGTAAACTAAATGCATGCCTAATCCACTGGCTCCTTGACCGCGTTTTGAAGTAACAAAGGGGTCAAAAATTTTCGCTCTTATGTTGCTCTCTACACCTAGGCCGTTGTCGGTGTAGGTAATTTGTGTTTTTGTGTTTGTTGCCACAATATCAATTTGCACTACATTGTCACCGCCAGCTACAAATCCGTGTAGTAGGGAGTTTAAAATTAGTTGATGGAAAACTTGCTGCAGTGGCCCTTTTTTACTTTCAACGGTTAAATCTGCTGGACAATTTATAAGAACTTTAGGATTTTTTATTCTTAACTCTTGCCCCATAGACAATAATGTATCGTTTATGAGCTGCTGTAAGTGAACTGTGCTAGTGATTTCATCATCTTTAATCACGGCCACTTTTTTAAAGTTAGAAATAAGCTCTGCGACACGGTTTAAACTACTGTAGATGAGGTCTAAGTTTTCAATGCCATCGTTAGTAAATTGCTCAAATTGACTGGCAGTCAATGACTTATTTTGAAAGTTAATTTGTAGCTCCGCGAGTTTATCCCTTAGTAAAGTAGAACCGGTGATCCCAAGCCCTATAGGGGTATTTACCTCATGAGCTACACCTGCCACCATTTGCCCTAATGAAGCCATTTTTTTGTTTTCGACAATTTGAGTTTGGTATTGGTGCATCTTTTCAAGTGTAGATAGTAACTCTTTATTTGCTTCTCTGAGCGCGATGGTTCGTTGGCTTACTTTTTCTTCAAGATTTGAGTTTAGTAGCTTAATTTCTTTTTTATCTTCTTCGTGGCGCTCTATTTGTCTTTGTGTTCGCGCCAGCATTACATTTAAGCTGTTAGAAAGCCGGGTTATTTCAGTTAAGTTTGTTAAAGGCGCCCGGGCGTAGTAGTTATGATTTTTAGCTATGTTTTGCAGTAACAAGCTTAAGTTTTCTATTGGGCTGGCTATCCTTTTTTGTAGCCTTAAAATAATCAAAGAGATGAAGATAAGTATTAAAGCGATAATGGCAATATCAATTATAATTTTTTTAGTGATAAGCTTATTTAAGTTATCCAAGCTGCCCCTAATATACACATAACCCAGTAACTGATCATTATTGAGTATTGGAGTAATGTACTCAATAAACTCATCACCTACTTGGGGTTCTATAAAGTCGTTAATACTGTCTGTTTTGATTGGAACAGGTGGCGATTTTCGGGCATTAAAACTGGTAAAAAATACTGGTTTATTTGTTTGCTCATCTAGCGCATAAATATGTAAGTTTGTAACCGATGATACTTGTTGAAGAAGCTTTAACCGCCTTTCTTCTGCAGGTCTATTTTTATTTAGTAATGACGGCATTGCATCAAAGGCAATGATCTCTGACACCAGCACAAGTTTACTAATGAGCTGCTTTTTTTGCTCTTGTGTACTTAAGTAAGTAGAAATAGAAAGAGATAATAGCAAACAGATGGCTGTTATAAGCATGATGGTTTTAAACAATATGCTACGAATGCTATTTTGCTCTACAGTTTTAGGCATTGCGAGAGGGTCATCCGTGTCAATTGTGAGTGTAATAAATACTAGTTTAGCAAAAACAGGAAAAAGTGAAGAAAAAAGATTAGCTTAATTACACTATTTATTCTTAGTTAATCTACGTAATAAAGTAAATATGCGGCTAATATACCGCATATTTATGTTTTGATAGGGGATTAATAATAAGTTTTAGCTACTGTATACAGCAAACTTATTATTCTTAAACACCGTTTGATAACTATCAAATTGGGCTTCTAAAATAGGTGGATATTTTAAAAAGCTATTAGCAACAATAGTGAGCTTACCTGTTTTAGTTAGGTGCTGTTTGGCATTATTTAAAAACGATTCGGCCACTGTGTAGTCGGTCGCAATACCGGTATGAAATGGTGGGTTACTAATAATTAAATCAAACTTACCTGCAATGCTGTTTAAACCATCGCTCAGTACGGCTTCACCATTAACGTTATTAAGTTTAAGCGTTTGTGTTGTTGCATAGGCAGCCAGTGCGCTTACATCACTACATGTAAATGTAAGAGCCGGATTTTTTAGCCCTAAAAACGTAGCAATAAGCCCCGCGCCACAACCAAAATCAAGAACGTTACCGTGTTTTATATTTGGTGCATTTTCTAATAGCATTTTAGTGCCTGCATCAAGGCCGCCATGGTTAAACACGCCAGGAATACTTACAGCAGTAAATTCAATATCACTTACGTTGACCACAAACTCTTTGTGGTAAGTACTAATATCAAATGTTGAATTCAGGGTTATTTCTGAAAATGAATATAAAACGCAGTGTTTTGCAGAGTCAATTTTATTACTGAACGCCGTTTTATTGGCGAGTTGCTTTTCAATTGATTTTACACCGCTTTTGTTTTCGCCAACGACTAGCAGCTCAGCTTCTTTGCTTATCACTGCGCGTATGTTGTCTAATGCCATTAATAGCTCGGGCTTAGACTTGGGGTAATAAAGAATTACTAAATCATATTCACCGGCGCTAATCGTGTGATTAACTTCTACATTTATACCCGATATGTTTTTAGCAAATTCACCATTTGCATGGTTATAGCTAAAAGCCGTTATTTTACTTTGTGGGTTGAGCGTTTTTAGCTCATTTAAAAAGCCATCTTGAACAAAGTTGACCACCAATATTGATTTACCTTTTAGCTCCTCGCTGTTGCGAAGTAATAATAGGCTCGGATTGGTTAATACGCTCATAAATGGCTTTACCTTACTTGATTATTTAATTAACGGTTATTTAGTACGTTCGAACATTAAATCCCATACGCCATGGCCTAAACGATGGCCACGTTGTTCAAATTTAGTCAGCGGACGTAAATCAGGACGAGGTACATAGTCGTTAGTCTCTGATTGGTTTTTGTAACCAGGTGCTGCTTGCATTACTTCAAGCATATGCTCTGCATAGTTTTCCCAATCGGTTGCCATATGAAAAACGCCGCCAATTTTTAATTTAGAACGTAGCTTTTCTGCAAACTCAGTTTGTACAATACGGCGCTTATGGTGACGCTTTTTGTGCCATGGATCAGGGAAGAACAATTGTAAGGTCGATAAGCTTTCATCACTTATACAATCTGCAAGGACTTCAACGGCGTCGTGTTCAAATACACGAAGATTAGTAACGCCTGCTTCGTCGGCATCCATTAAACACGCGCCAACGCCTGGGCGATGTACTTCTATACCGATAAAGTTAAGATGTGGTGCGTTTTTTGCCATTTCAACCAATGACTTGCCCATACCAAAGCCAATTTCTAACACTACATCATTGTCATTGCCAAATACTGCGTTTAAATCAAGCAGGCCGTTTTTATGCTCAAGCCCCATTGTTGGCCAGCATTTTTCGATTGCAGCGGCTTGGCCTTTGGTTAATCGGCCTTCGCGTTTTACAAAACTACGAATAGTGCGGATATACTTACCTTCTTGCTTAGCTTGCTCAAGGTTGTTGTTACTTGATTCACTCATATTATTGGCCTGACAAAACAATGTGTTTAAAAATGGTTGCGTATTATCCCTGACCCGCGCGGGGTTGACAAGCTCTAGGGCGTTATAGCTTGATCTTTTCAACAACTACAATAGACTGAGCCGCCATTAAGCATTAGTAAAAAAGTAAATATGTTGGATTTAAAAAAGCAGCAGTCTGATTGGTTTTCTAACCAAGTAGTTGATTGGTATCATCTCCATGGGCGCAAAACATTGCCATGGCAATTAGCTAAAACACCTTATAAAGTATGGGTGTCTGAGGTGATGCTGCAGCAAACCCAAGTTGTGACTGTTATTCCCTATTTCGAAAAGTTTATGCAAAGCTTTCCCGATATTATTGCTTTAGCAAATGCTGATGAAGATCAGGTTCTGCATCACTGGACTGGTCTAGGTTACTACGCACGCGCGCGCAACTTACATAAAACGGCCAAAATAGTGCGAGACAAATATCAAGGCCAGTTTCCCAGCACGCTTGAAGAGGTAATGGATTTACCCGGAATAGGGCGCTCTACTGCGGGTGCTGTTTTATCTTTATCTTTGGGGCAGCATCATCCTATTCTTGATGGCAATGTAAAAAGGGTGCTTGCACGATTTTTCATGGTTGAAGGTTGGTATGGCGTCAAAAAGGTAGAAAATCAGCTGTGGCATTTAAGTGAACAACTCACCCCTAAAAATAATGTGACTGAGTTTAATCAAGCTATGATGGATTTAGGGGCAAGCCTTTGTTCACGAAGTCGTTTTGACTGTGAAGCATGCCCGTTAAAAACACAATGTGGTGCTTTTAATGCGGGTAAGGTTAAAGAGTTCCCACATTCTAAACCTAAAAAAGCAGTGCCTAAAAAAAGTTGTCATCAGTTAATTATTAAACATAACGACAAAGTACTCATGGAAAAACGCCCAAGTAGTGGCATTTGGGGGGGATTATTTGGATTTTTTGAATTTAATGAGCACAGTGAGCTCGATACTTTTTTAGCACAGCAAGGGCTAAAAAGTGAGCTTGAGATATTAGCGCCTTTTAGCCATGTGTTCTCACATTTTGAGCTAACCATAAACCCACATGTGCTCAATGTTCAGCAAATCCCTGATGTGGTGAACGACAAGCAATTAATATGGTATCCACTTGATCAATCAATAGAGGTGGGTTTAGCTGCACCGACTAAAAAGTTGGTTAAACAAATGAGCCCAATAGGTTAAACTAGCAGCATTTAGCGTTAGAGAGAATAAATCATGGCACGTACTGTATTTTGTCAAAAGTTACAAAAAGAAGCTGAAGGCCTTGGATTTCAACTTTATCCTGGGGAAATTGGCGAAAAGATTTTTAATAATATATCTAAAGAAGCATGGGGACAGTGGCAGCATAAACAAACGATGCTGATCAATGAAAAGCATTTAAATATGATGGACCCAGAACATCGTACCTTTTTAGAAGAGCAAATGGTTGGCTTTTTATTTGAAGGAAAAGAGGTTGAGATTGAAGGCTATAAGCCAGTAGAAAAATAATCGTTAAAAAAGGGCTATAAAAGCCCTTTTTTGTTGTGCATACCTATGAACAGTTTAGTTAAATCAAGTCATCTTGTTGATCGTGGTTTCTAATTTGTTCTTTTAAAAATTGTGCTGCTCTTGAATATTCAATTTCGAGCTCATCTCTCATCTCAATTAACTCATCGGCATTGATTTCATCAGCCTTACACTTATCCTCAAATGACTGCGCTAAATCAGCCACAATATTAGCCCCCACTGTTTTTGATATAGATTTCAATTGATGGCAGGCAGCTATAATTTCACTTTGACTCTTCTGTAGTACCGCAAAGTTGATTGATTTAATTTGTTCTTGGCTTTGCTCTAAATACATTTTAAAGAAGCGAATTTTTTTAGCATCATCGCCATTTATATATTTGTTGGCAGACTCCATGTTAATAGGCATGGCTGGCTTTTCAGCTGAGCTAATTTGTTTTGGCTGTTTATTATCTAAATCGCTCCATTGATTTAATATGTCCTCAAGCGCATTTAACTCAATCGGTTTAGTTATAAAGTCATTAATTCCCACAGCTAAACAGCGTTCTCTTTCGCCTTTTAAGGCATTGGCTGTTACAGCAATAATATAAGGTTGGGCGTCGATTGCTTCTAACAGTGCTGCTTCTTCTCTAATCTTTTCAACCATATCGTAGCCAGACATTTTCGGCATATGTAAATCGGTTAGGATGAGCGAATAGCTGTTTTTACGCCACATCTCTATGCCTTCCTCACCATTATTCGCTACTTCCACACTATACCCTAATATGTGTAACTGCTCGGTAAGTACCTCTTGGTTTAGTAAGTTATCTTCTACCAATAAAACAAGCCTATTCGCAGCGAGTGCTTCTTCTGAATTTAAGTAATGATTCATGCTTTTAGCTTTTTTTATTTGCTTAGGTTTATGTAAGCCCGCCGCAACCAAAATTGAAAGCATAAAGTTAGATTTGCACAGTGGTGAAGCATTAATATAAAAAATATTTTTATGATTAATAACGGCTTCATCTAGCTTACTTAATACCACCATTTGCTGATTATTATCTTCTAGTGAGTAAAGTAAACTTCTTAGCAAAGTGCTAATGCTACTCATGTCGTCAATACCATCAACAACCCAAATAATATCCTTTGTGTCTTGATGATCTTCTATATCTTTTTGCTCATGGGCATAGGTTATTTTGGCACCCATGAATGACAAGTAACGATAAATTACCTTGCCGCGTTCAGCATTGTCACTAACAACAACAACATGTTTATTATTGAGTGTATTTTTATGAGCAAATTCAGTTTTACCTGCCGTTGAAAAAGGCAGTTCAACGGTAAACTCACTACCAATCCCCTCATGGCTTGTAACATGTATAGTACCAAGCATTAGCTCGGTTAAGCTTTTACAAATTGAAAGCCCAAGTCCTGTACCGCCAAATTCTCGGGTAATTGAGCTTTCAGCTTGAGTAAACGGGCTGAATATTTTCCTTAATTGAGACTGACTCATTCCTTTACCGTTATCAACTACACAAAAACGGAGTGTAAAATGATCGGCAGTGTTGTGTGCAACTTCAACCGATATTTTCACCCTACCTTGAGTAGAGCCGTTAGTGCTGGTAAATTTAATGGCATTGCTACATAAGTTATAAAGTACTTGGCGAACCCTGACTGAGTCGCCCATAAGGTTATTAGGAATATCCGGTGCAATTGATAAATCGAGTTCTAGGTGACGGTTTTTTGCAACAGACGATAACACCTTTGCGACTTCTTCTAGCGTATCTGCAACAGAGAAGGGAGTCGGGTCTATATTGAGCTTTCCTGCTTCAATTTTAGAAAAATCCAAAATATCATCTAAGATACTGAGTAACGAAAATGCAGATTCACGAATAATTGTACTTAAACGTTGCTGTGCACCATCAAGTTCTGTTTGACGAAGTAAATCAATGGTACCGATTACACCATTCATTGGTGTTCTTATTTCATGACTCATAGTGGCTAAAAAGGTGGTTTTAGTTTCACTGGCTTTTAGCGCTTTTTGCGTTTGTTTCTCTAACTCAAAGGTTCTGCTTTGTACTTCTGTTTCAAGGCTTGTTTGTAATTTTTTTAACTCTTTTTTTGCCGCTTGATCGTCAGCTTGAACCTTACTCACCTTTTTGAGTAATAAATTAACTTGTTGAGCTACCGTTTCTAAACCACCCTCTAGTTGCTCATTTAGGGTGCTTTGATAGTTATCATTTTGCGTAATTTCTTTTAGTTCTTGAGTAAGTGAATCTGTATTTTTATGTAATCGCTTGTTAATGTATTTATTCAACATGAATGCTAATACAAACAGCACCACCAGTGCAGCAAAGGCTACAACATAGGCATTTAGTGGTGAGTGTTGATTTGATGGTGTAACTGAGGGCTGTGTTTGCTTAATAATAAGCTCTCCAATTATCTGCCCCTCTGATGAGATTAAATGATGAAGAGTATTTTGTTCTTTAATATGTTTATTAACAGCTAAAGGCGCAATTGCTTTACTGTTATTGCTATAAACTAACTCGGCTTGATTATTGGCATTAAAACGGTGGAGCGTATATTTATAATCATCATTGAGTAAGGTGGTCATATCGAGTAATTGCGTGACCTTGTCTTGCTCGTATATTGTTAATGCTTCTGCTAAAGGCTGATCAAGACGCTCAGCAAGTTTTGTTAACGATAAAGTAGAGGTTGGAGCAGATGCATTGTTATCAGCATTACTTTGTGAATAAAGCACAAAGGCGACTACAAATAATGCGGTTATTATAAGGTTACTAACTAAGAATAAAGGTAGTAGGCCTTTTATTGCTGAAGAGGGCTTGCTCTGCATGAGTTTTCCTGTGGTCTTATTATTAAAACGGTAAGCCTGTACCGAAAGTTATTATTCAATCGTAACACCTAAAAAAAATAATTCACTACGTTTTTTAAACTCTTTTGTTGGATAAATACACTGTATTAACGAAAATAGCCTCGAGTTGTTTGAAAACCGTTCAAACGATTATAAAGAATAAAAAAAAAGTTGACTTGTAGGGGCAAAACTCGTTTAATACGCCGCACGCCCAGATAGCCAGTCAGTAGAGCTAGCTGGGAATTGCATTAAAAATCCGTTGACATTTTTAATTAGCACTGTTTAAGTGCCTCGATAGCTCAGTTGGTAGAGCAGAGGATTGAAAATCCTCGTGTCCCTGGTTCGATTCCGGGTCGAGGCACCATTATTAAAGTAATAGTGTTTCAAATCATAAGATTAAACATTATTACGCGTGCCTTAGCACACAGTTTAGTGTGCCGACTTAGCTCAGCTGGTAGAGCAACTGACTTGTAATCAGTAGGTCAACCGTTCGACTCGGTTAGTCGGCACCATTTATTTAAATAGTTAATTTAACTATTGCACTGTTTAGTGCCTCGATAGCTCAGTTGGTAGAGCAGAGGATTGAAAATCCTCGTGTCCCTGGTTCGATTCCGGGTCGAGGCACCATTTATTAAAAGTTATCAATCTTTAAAATTGATAAAGTGCCTTAGCACACAGTTTAGTGTGCCGACTTAGCTCAGCTGGTAGAGCAACTGACTTGTAATCAGTAGGTCAACCGTTCGACTCGGTTAGTCGGCACCATTTATTTAAATAGTTAATTTAACTATTGCACTGTTTAAGTGCCTCGATAGCTCAGTTGGTAGAGCAGAGGATTGAAAATCCTCGTGTCCCTGGTTCGATTCCGGGTCGAGGCACCATTTATACAAAGCCTCGCTAATGCGGGGCTTTTTTGTTTCTAAGTTTTTTCTACCCTGCTCTATTTTTCCTGTATGTCATAAACAGTAAGTCCCTTTGTCCTTTTCGTACCGCTTTGAGAACTTTATTCAGCTTTTTTGACTAAAAATTAGATTGTTTATTAATTTGTGATCAATATGTTAATACTTGGCGTATCTACGGCACTTATAATTTCATCGCAAAGTATGTAATGTTATGTAAAGTCAATTGAGCAACGTTTGCTAAAGTGCTTGAATAACATTCATAAATAGCATTAATCAGGTTTAAAAATGATGTGGCAATATAAGCCATCTTTATTGGCAATAAGTATTATGCTGCTAAGTGGTTGTGCGAGTAACTTAAACCCGCAACTGCGTGAGCAAGCACCGAATATACTTCCAGAACAGTGGCAACAAACAGCTGTTGAATCAGTAGTTGCTGTCAACGACACATGGTTTAATAAACTTGCTTCACCAACAGTAAAGCAGCTAGTTACTCAAGCGCTAAAAAATAATCAGCAACTATTGCAAAACCGTTTTGATGTAGAAATACAAAAACAGCAATTAATTGTCACCGGTGCCGCTTTATGGCCCAGTTTAGATATTTCAACGCGAGTAGGGCGAAGCAAAGATAATCGTCCGGTTAGTTATAATAACTCAAGCTCTGTATCGTTAGAGTTAGGTTATGAAATTGATTTATGGGGTAAACTCTCTGATGCAAAGCGTAGAGACAACCTCAACTACCTTGCTCAGCAAGCTCGCTATGAGCAAACTAAACAACAGCTTATTGCAGATGTTATAACAAATTGGTTTAACTTAATCAGTGCAGAGCAATTACTTGATTTGTTTAAGCGCAGAGAAGCTAACGCCCAGCAAAACCTTGAGATTATTGAGTCGGGTTATCGCCAAGGTTTAAATGAAGCGTTAGATGTTTATTTAGCTCGCAATGAGTTAAACAATGAACGCTCCCGTATAGCAACCCAAAAAGCAAATTTGACTCAAGCTGCACGTAGCCTTGAGCGTTTATTGGGGGAGTATCCAAAAGGATTGATAGCAGCGAATAACGACCTACCTGTAATTAATGACGACATTCCTCTTGGTTTACCGTCGGAGCTTATTACTCGCAAACCTGCGTTGCGTGCTAGTTGGTATCAGTTATTAGCCAGCGACGCTTCGCTTGCGTATGCGCATAAACAGCGTTTTCCGAGTTTAAATTTAGCGGCAGGTTTAAGCGATAGCACTAACAGGGTAAGCGACTTATTTTCTGCTTCAAGTCTTGCGTGGTCACTTATTGGTAGCATTTCAGCGCCTATTTTTGACGCTGGGCGTCTCGCTGCGAACGAGGAAATAGCCAGTTTACAAACGCAAAAGCAAGAGCAAGCCTATCTGCAATCTTTATATGATGCATTTGGTGATGTTGAAAATGCTATTACCCAACAACAATCTTTAAAGGCACGCTACCAAAGCACCTTGCAGGCACAAGAAAATGCCTTAGCAGCAGAGCAATTATCGTTTGAACAATATCAAAGTGGTTTAGTGAGCTACACCACCGTATTAGATGCACAAGCACGCTCGTTTGATGCACAAAGTTCACTGATTGAAATTAAAAACCAATTACTCACAAATCGCATTAAATTACATGTTGCTCTTGGGGGCGACTTTGCAAAATCAAGATCCGCACAGGATGAGCAAGCACTATGAAACTAAACAAACAAAAAATAATTGTTCCCGCTGCTATCATTATAGCGACCATTTTTTTGGTGATGTTTATTAAGGGAAACCCGCCTAAAGCATCACGTTTTTCAGCACCGCCAAAAGCAAAAATTAATGTAGCGGTAAAACCATTGCAGTTAATTGACTACCCCGTTGAAATTGATAGCTTTGGTACGGTTAAACCACGGACTCAAAGTATGTTGGTGGCTCAGGTTTCTGGGCTGATTATTGATATAAATGAGCAGTTCCGCGAAGGCGGCTTTTTTGAAAAAGGCGATGTGTTACTTCAGCTAGATGATCGCGATTTAAAAGCGGAAGTTAAATCAGCACAAGCTAATTTGCTCAATGCCGAGCAAAACTTATTAGAAGAGCAAGCACGAGGCCGACAAGCGCTTACTGATTGGCAACGTTTAGGCAATGAGTCTGAACCGAGTATTTTAGTACTTAGAAAGCCACAGCTAGCTGCAGCGCAAGCACAGGTTTTGTCAGCACAAGCACAATTGGAAAAAGCGCAACTAAATCTTGAACGTACTAAAATTAAAGCCCCTTATGCTGGGCGAGTATTAAACCGCAGCGTTGACTTAGGTCAGGTGGTATCTAACAATATGCAGTTAGCGACAATTTATGCAACCGACAGTGTTGAAATACGCTTACCGATAAAGAATAAAGATCTGCCTTTTATTAATTTACCTGAGCAATATCGAGATGGTGCTAAAAATCAGCGTGGCTCAGCGGTTAATTTCACTTCAGATTTAATTGGCGAGCAACAATGGCAAGGCCAACTTATTCGTACTGAGGGCGCAATAGATGAAAGTGCTCAGCAATTGTATGTGGTGGCTAAAATTAATGACCCTTATAAATCAACCAGTGATAATCAATACCCAGTAAAAATAGGGCAATACGTTAAAGCTAAAATTAATGGCAAAGTCGCCTCTCAGGTACTCGTTATTCCCAATAGTGCGATATATCAAGGCAGTTATGTTTATGTGGTTGAAAATGGCACACTACAGCGTAAAAATATTGCTTTAGCGTGGCAAAATGCGCTGCAAGGCATTGTGAGTAAAGGTCTTGAAGCGGGTAGTCAATTAGTGCTGACGCCACTGGGGCAAGTGAGTTCAGGTACACCAGTGCAGATAATGGATGCGACTCCTAAAGCACAAAAAACAGGAGAGCAGCCATGATCGCTTGGTTTACTCGTAACCATGTGGCTGCCAACTTATTGCTAATTAGTATTGTGTTGGGCGGCCTATTCAGCCTGTCTTCTAAGTTACCATTAGAGGTGTTTCCCTCGTTTGTTTCTGATCGTATAAATATTAGTGTGAGTTTACGTGGTTCAACCCCAGAAGATGCTGAAAAAGGGGTCACCATACGAATAGAAGAAGCATTACAAGATCTCGAAGGTATTAAACAAATATCGAGCCGCTCTTCTGAGGGGGCATCACAAGTGAGCGTTGAGGTTGACACTGGCTACGACGAGCGTGAATTGTTAGCGGATATAAAGAGCCGTGTCGATGCCATTAATACCTTTCCAGCCGATGCAGAAAAACCAGTAATAGGGTTAATCCAGCGTAAGCGTGAAGTAATAGCAGTCACTGTTTCAAGTGACTACAACGAAAAAGAAACCCTAGAATATGCAGAGCAAGTCCGTGATGAATTGCTGCGTATTCCGGCGATTACCCAAGTTGAACTTAGTGGCGTACGTAATTATGAGCTGGCAATCGAAGTAAGCCAAGATACGCTGCGCCAATACGATTTAACCTTGGCGCAAATATCCAGTGCCATTGCCAATTCAAGTTCTGATATTTCAGCAGGAAACCTTAAAACAGAGGGCGGCGATGTACTTATTCGCTCTAAAGGGCAAGCTTACCGCAAAGATGAATTTGCAAGCATTGTGATAAAAAATCAAGCCGATGGCACTATTATTCGCTTAAGTGATATTGCAACCATTAATGATGATTTTGAAGAAACCCCTGTGCGCACCCGCTTTAATGGCAAACAAGCCGCATTTATCGATGTGTATCGCATTGGTCCGCAAAGTGCGATAGAAGTGGCCGATGCAGTTAAAAACTATATTACCAGTGAGCAAGCTAATTTACCGCAAGGGTTTTATTTAAGCTATTGGGATGATGACTCTGAGGTAGTAAAAAGCCGTATTGCTACCCTAACTAGCAATGCTTTACAGGGCGGTATTTTGGTACTGGGGTTACTGACTTTATTTTTAAGACCTGCCATCGCGTTTTGGGTATTTATTGGTATTCCGGTTTCATTTATGGGCGCGTTTATGGCAATGGCCGCCTTTGGCGTGACCATAAATGTGATCAGCTTATTTGGTTTTATATTGGTGCTAGGGATTGTGGTGGACGATGCTATTGTTACCGGTGAAAACGTGTATACCCATTTAAAAACCGCCAAATCGGGCGAAGAGGCTGCTATAAAAGGAACTCAAGAAGTAGCCACGCCAGTTACATTTGGCGTGTTAACCACCGTGGCCGCTTTTTTACCGTTAGGTTTTATAGAAGGCGCGCGAGGCGCTATTTTTGCGCAAATTCCGGTGGTGGTTATTCCGGTATTATTGTTTTCATTGATTGAATCTAAATTTGTGCTGCCAGCGCATTTAAAATATATCAAACTGCGCCAGCAAAAAGGCAAAGGTTCTAAATTAGAGCAACTCCAACAACGTTTTGCAGATGGTTTTGAGCATGCCATTTTAAAATATTACCAACCCGTATTAGGGCTAGCGCTACGCAACAAACTGGCCACAGTCAGTTTATTTATGGGCGTGTTTTTAATTATTTTAACCATGATCACCAGTGGTTGGACTAAGTTTATTTTCTTCCCACGTATTCCCAGTGAAACAGTTCGGGTTAATTTAACTTTTCCTGCGGGAACACCGTTTGAAGTCACGAATAAATACATTATTGATATGTCAGATAAAGCCAGAGAGCTTCAGCGTAAGTATCAAGATGAAGAAACAGGGCAAAGTATTATCCTTAATATTTTAGCCAGCACTGGCGGGCGAGGCGGTGCCGCTAATTCGGGTAGCGTGCGCTTTGAAATCACCCCTGCAGAACAACGAGAGTCTGATATTGGTTCGCGTGAGTTGGTAAAAGAGTGGCGGCAATTAATAGGGGTGATCCCTGGGGCTGAAAGTCTCACATTTAGAGCAGAAATAGGCAGAAGCTCAAACCCAATTGATATTCAATTATCGGGTAATTCCATAACCACACTGCAAACAGTGGCTGAGCAAATTAAACAACGACTGGCTACTTACCCAAGTGTGTTTGATATTGCCGATAGCATGTCTGATGGTAAAGAAGAGCTACAAATAGAGCTAACAGAGCAAGGGCTTGCACTTGGATTAAATAGAGTTGATGTATCAAGACAAGTGCGTAACTCGTTTTTTGGTGTACAAGTACAGCGCATTCAACGCGGGCGTGATGATGTGCGCGTTATGGTGCGCTTACCTATAGATGAAAGGCGCTCAGTTGCTGATTTAAAAGATATATTAATACAAACGCCTAATGGTGGGCGAGTGCCGCTGTCACACGTGGCCACTTTAGTACCTGGTCAAAGCCCATCAACCATTACCCGTATTGATCGTTACCGTACTCTTAATGTGTCGGCGGATGTAGAAAAAACCGATACCAATATGACCGTGCTTCAAGCTGATTTAAAAACCTACTTAGATGAACTGGTGCAACAATACCCAGGTGTAAGCCATTCATTAGAAGGTGAAGCCAAAGAGCAGCGCGAATCGTTTGGTTCATTATTGTGGGGAATGGTATTTGTATTTTTTGTAATTTATGGATTGCTCGCAATTCCCTTTAAATCGTACTTACAGCCACTGGTGGTGATGAGCATTATTCCTTTTGGCATGATTGGCGCAGTAATTGGCCATTGGATCATGGCTATGGAGCTTACCATTATGAGTTTGCTGGGAATGCTCGCGTTAATTGGGGTCGTGGTGAACGACTCGTTAGTATTGGTTGATTTTATTAATAAAAAACGCAGTGAAGGGCTCGATTTAATGGAAGCTGTTAAAACCGCCGGCGTAGCGCGTTTTCGCCCGGTTATGCTAACTAGTTTAACCACCTTTATAGGCTTAATGCCGCTGCTGTTTGAAAAGGCGACTCAGGCGCAGTTTTTAATTCCTATGGCAGTAAGCCTAGGTTTTGGGATTATATTTGCGACCTTTATAACCTTATTACTCGTTCCGGTTAACTATATGCTGATGGAGCGCTTTCAAGGCTGGTTTAAGTAAGTGCAGACTACATAGATAAGTAGAGGTTTCAGGCACTAAGTTTCAGGTACTAGTAAGTAAAGCATCGGACTGTAAAAATTCAGTTCGGTGTTTTTTATAATAACTAGGTGATTAATAAAATAAGGATATAAAAGTAATTGCTGGGGAATTAAAGTTATTGGAGGTGTTCCCCGAGAATGCGGTGCCGGGTGTCAGTCCTGAAACCTTGAGGTTTCAGGGCGGAAATCTGCGGTTTACCGTAGGCTTCTCGGTACATGCCGAGCTTGCACAATAGTAGACGAACAAAAATCCTGGTATAAAATTTATCGGCTCAGGGACTTAACCAAGCTCCTGCACCCCAGGGAACAAATTCAGTATATAAGACATATTCCAATCCTTAAACCCCAAACGTAAAAAATTAAACCGTTCGCTCAGTTTTCCTGCAAATTTAATCTTGTATTTACTTTTAAGATTGCTTTTTGAACTTAATCAGCTTTTCAATCGCTTGCTTTTGACCTCAGTCATAGAATTCATTGGAGTTGCTTTTTATCGAGTGGTAGCATTGCTTTAATTAGCAAAGCGAAGACGTCATTATGAATAACTTACCAGATTACGAAAAAGCCCAACTTCTTTTAGAGAAAAACGAAATATTTGTATCACCTGCTGAAGCGCATGGCGTTATTAGCGGCTTACTTGCTTGTGGGCTAAGCATTGACGATAAAGAATACTTAGGCTTACTGAGCGACGTATTTAATGATGGCGAGTCGTTTAGCAACGATTTAAAACAGTTTTTTGGTAAAGTCTATCAACAAGTTGTTGAAAGTTTTAATAACGAAGAGTTTCAATTTGACTTGTTTTTACCTAGTGATGACGAAACACTCATCGATCAAGCCAATGGGCTCGTATCATGGGTAGCTGGGTTTATGTTGGGTTTTGGCTTAAAGCAAAAAGATTATGGCAAGCTGTCGGCAGATGTAAAAGAAGTGATCAGCGACTTTAGCGAGATTACACGCCTAGATACAACCTTTGAAGAAACCGAAGAAGATAGCCAAGCACTGCATGAAGTGATTGAGTACGTACGCGTATCGGCGTTACTGTGTTTTGCTGAACTTGGCAAAGAGCAAAACCCACAAAGCAACAAAAAAACACTGCATTAATTTAGCAATACAACAAAAGTAATGGGTTAGTTATTAATGGTTGAAATACAAAAGTCAGAGTTTAAAGCGCGCCGCGAGCATTTATTGGCGGCAATGGATAGCAACAGTATTGCGATAATTCCCGCAGCAACCGAGCTCACACGTAGCCGTGATACTCATTATCCGTTTAGACAAGACAGTGACTTTTTTTACTTAACTGGTTTTAACGAACCCGATGCGGTATTGGTGTTATGCAAAGACAGTGATACGCCTTCTATATTGTTTTGTTTAGATAAAGATAAACTTGCAGAGGTATGGCACGGCAGACGCATTGGTTTTGAAAAAGCGCAAAGTGAATACTTATTCGACAAAACTTATGCATTAAGTGAACTAAACGAACAATTATTGAATTTGGTGAACGGCCAACAGATTTTATTTTATGCACAAGGGACGTATCCTGCCTTCGACGGCAAAGTATTTTCAATGCTTAATACTTTGCGTAGTGCCCCCAAAAAAGGCGATACAGCACCGAGTACCCTTAAAGATATTCGTCCGCTATTACACGAGATGCGCCTATTTAAATCGCCAAGTGAAATTAACATTATGCGTGAAGGCTGTGAAATAAGTGCCCGAGCACACATGCGTGCCATGCGCTTTTCCCACGTTGGCGCAATCGAGTTTCAATTAGAGGCAGAGCTTCATCATCACTATGCAATGAACGGTGCGCCATATCCAGCTTATGGCACCATTGTCGGTAGTGGCGATAACGCTAATATTTTGCACTACACCCAAAACAGCGATGTATTAAACAATGGCGACCTAGTGCTGATTGATTCAGGTTGTGAGCTACAAGGTTACGCAGCCGACATTACCCGTACTTTCCCCGTTAATGGTAAATTTAGCACCGAGCAAGCTGCGCTTTATAATATTGTGCTTAAAGCGCAAGAAGTCGCATTTAGCGAAGTAAAGCCCGGTGGCTACTTATCGCAGGCTAATAAACTCGCTATGCAAGTGCTAACCCAAGGTTTACTCGATTTAGGTATTTTAACCGGCGACTTTGATGAGCTAATGGCGCAAGGAGCCTGTAAAGAATACTACATGCATGGTCTTGGCCATTGGTTAGGACTCGATGTTCACGATGTAGGTGGTTACAAGGTTAATAACCAAGAGCGTGCTTTTGAACCTGGTATGGTACTGACCATTGAACCTGGGCTTTATATTAATAAAGATTCAAACGCACCCAAAAAATACCAAGGCATAGGTATTCGTATTGAAGATAACTTATTAGTAACTGAGTCTGGTCACGAAAACTTAACGATTACCGTGCCTAAAAAAATTAGCGAAATAGAAGCGTTAATGCAAAGCGCTAAAAACGCATAAGCTTGGAGATAAAAGTGGCTAAGCAGTTTGATATTGTAGTAATTGGTGGTGGTTTAGTCGGCGCAAGTTGTGCTCTAAGTATAAGTAAAAAAAATCCCAGCTTAAATATTGCTGTAATTGAAGCAAATCAAGTAACCACTGATTATCATCCAAGCTTTGATGACAGAAGTATCGCACTTGCCCAGCAGTCGGTAGAGTATTTACAAAGCCTCAATTTATTTGAAATGAACGCTCCCTATGCTGCGGCCATAAAAAAAGTCAGTGTGTCAGACAAAGGGCACTTTGGTAAAACCCATATACACAGTGATGAGTTTACAAAACCCTCATTAGGTTATGTGGTAGAGGTAAACCCATTTGGCAGAGCGCTGCATCAGCGTTTAATGCAATCAAACATATCGCTTTTTTGCCCAGATAGCGTAACAGCGATAAAACAAAACGCCGATAGTAATGAACTTACACTACAAAGTGGTGAAAAACTGAGTGCCAAGCTGTTGGTGATTGCCGACGGTGCACAGTCGCCAACTCGTAATTTATTGGGGCTCGGCTTCAATACCCAGCCTTATGAACAAGGTGCGATTATTGCCAATATAGAAGTCGCTGGTGGGCACCATCATCAGGCGTTTGAGCGGTTTACCCAAAATGGGCCAATGGCTTTATTACCCATGAGTAATAACCGCTATTCGTTAGTATGGTGTATGCGCCAAGAGCATATTGAGCAGTATATGTCGCTAAGTGAACCAGACTTTATAAGTGCGCTGCAAACTGCCTTTGGTTATCGTGCAGGACAGTTTATAAAAGTCGGTATGCGCGCTAGTTACCCTCTAGTTTATGGGCAAATAGAATCGTTAACGACGCACCGCACAGTGGTGATAGGCAACGCGGCACATGCCATTCATCCTATTGCAGGCCAAGGCTTTAATTTAGGGCTGCGCGACGTACAAGTGCTTAGTGACTTAATAGCAAACAGTGAACACGATTTAGGTAGTTATGCCTTTACCCGTCAATATTCAATTAAGCGCAGTGATGATATAAACACCGTAATGACATTGACCGATGCCTTGGTTCGACTTTTTTCAAACTCATCACGGGTGTTAGCGCTTGGTCGTAGTATTGGGCTATTTTCAATGGATTTATTCCCCGCATTCAAAGCCCCATTGGCTAAACAGTTAATGGGACAAGTTAAACAAGGTACACGTTTATGAAACAAGTACAGGTTTGTATAGTGGGTGGTGGCTGCGTAGGTTTAACGCTGGCGCTAGGGCTTGCTAAAGCGAATATCAGTGTGGTTGTGTTAGATGCAGCGCCAACTCAAGCTCCACCGAGCGATGACTATGGTTTACGTGTAAGCGCATTGAGTATTGCCAGCCAAACTTTGCTCGAGCAGTTAAATGTATGGCCACACATAATAGCTGAGCGTGCTTGTGCTTATACGCACATGGATGTACGCGATGCCGATAGCTTTGGAAAAATAGCCTTTAATAACGAGCAACTTGAGCTTGAGCATTTAGGCCACATTGTTGAAAACGATATTATTCGCTTTACACTAATAAAAGAGCTTGAGCAGCAAAGTAATGCCACACTCATGTTTAATACCGAGTATCAGCAAATACACCAAAGCGAGTCTGATGTATTTATTAATTTAAAAACTGGCGAACCTATTATTGCTAAGTTGCTGGTGGCGGCTGATGGTGCAAATTCAGCGATTCGTAAACAGTTTAATATGGCGCTGAGCTTTAAAGATTACGATCACCATGCGTTAGTAGCGACAGTTAAAACCAAAGAGTCACATGCAAATACCGCACGCCAAGTGTTTTTACCTACAGGGCCGCTAGCGTTCTTGCCATTGAGCGATGAGCATACTCATTCAATTGTGTGGTCTACCAGCCCTAATCATTGTGATGAATTGTTAGCAATGGACGACACCACTTTTAATAAAGCAGTTATGGCTGCAATAGATGGCCAATGCGGTTTATGTGAAGTGCAAAGTAAGCGCGTCGCGTTCCCACTTAAAATGCGTTACGCCCAACAATGGGTAAATGGCAACGTGGTGCTAATGGGCGATGCAGCGCATACCATTCATCCATTAGCAGGGCTGGGTATGAACCTAGGTCTAAAAGATGCGGCTTATTTAATCGAGCTACTAAGTCAAGACGCCAAAGAATTTGCAAGTACTCGCACACTGCGTGATTACGAGCGCACCCGTAAGCTCGACGCACAAAAACACATCGCCATGATGCAAGGGCTAAAAGAGCTATTTGAAGGTGCAAACCCGGTTAAAAAGCTGATTCGTGGAGTAGGGCTTTCGTTAGTTGATAACTTGGGCCCAATCAAACACCTATTCGCTAAAGAAGCGATAGGGAAGTGATAAAGACAAGCGGTCAGTTTTTAGCTGTCAGCTTTCAGCCAAAGAAAAACCGATGTTTAGTTTAAGCATCGGTTTTTTTATAGGCTAATGCTTTCTTTAGTGTATGCGTACAGCTTGCTGACGCGACGAGCAAAGCTCGTAATGCTTTTAAATTAATGAGCTACAAATTTTCTTGTGCTTCATTCACCATATCTTGCAGTGCATCGATTAACAATGGGTCACGCGAGTTCTGTTTAGCAAGTTCTAGTGCGTGTTTCATACTAGTGAATGCCTCTTTGAACTGTTTATTAGCAGTGTAGCCTTGCGATAATCGCATGTGAGAGTAAGCAGCATTAGGGTAATCGTTAGTAAAGTGTTTTAGTGTTGAAATAGCTTTTTTAGTGTTACCAAACTCTTGCTGGCTGTGGGCAAATTCTACGTACACATCTTGTGGAATTTTAAGCTCAAATCCGTACTTATCACTAAGTGCTTGGTAGTAACCGGTAATCAATGATACATCTGCAAATTTTCCGTGCTCGTCAGTCACTTTAAATATTAGGTCGCTAAATAAGTGAATTAGGCTATCGCTAAGTGCTGGAAGTATGGTGCCCATATGAGTAAAAGTGGGATAATGCTTATATTCCCATTTTAGCTGTGTGGGCATTTGTTGCTCTAAATTTACTAAAGTATTTAATACGCCGGTATAAAAGCGTGCGCCTTCACTTGCAACACTAATAAATAACGCTTGAGCGCCTTTGGTGTTTTTAGTGTATTTAATAATATTACTTTTTAACTCTTCATCACTCCACCAACTATTTGGGCTTATAGCGATGTAGTTGTTAAATAGTGCCGGTTGATTAACTAAAGTATAAAGCGCTAATGTACCAGCATTAGAATGACCAATTAAGGTGTTGTAACCATTAGTTGGGTAGTTGCTATTTATATAGGGCATGAGCTCATCAGACACAAACTTTAAAAAATTATCGGTTTGCCCTGCGTCAGGCCATTTATTTTTAACAAAGGTTTGAAACTCCGTTTTAGGCTCACCTTGTACTTTTGGTAAGTAATCACGAACGCGGTTGGTTGTATCAATAGCAACAAGCATTGCATTAGGTATCTGCTCGTAATCAACAAGGGATTTTATAACGCCAGACGCCGTATGAAAGTGCTCAACACCATCAAGTAAATAAATAACATAGAGCGGCTGATCGTCTTTTACATTGTCAGGTATGAATATTCTGATAGGTCTGTCTTCGTTAAGTATTTTTGATTGTAGAATGACCTTTTTACCCACGGTTATGTCGGTTGTAGCGGTGTCTGCATAGCTTAAAATAGGTGTACTAAAAGTAAGTATTAACACAAGCGATAGTAAAAGCTTCATAAATATCCTTATTAAATAATGTGTTGCTCAATAATTGCACGGCTTTAGGTTTGAGTAAATGTTTATATTTTAGAAGCAAATGTAGAGCTTAAATAATTTAAAGCTATGCTTTTCAAGCTCGGCGTCTACCTCGTAAATATTAAACACTTATCTTGATTTTACTTATTGATATAAAGGGAGCATCCAATAATCTCTTCCCGAACCCCGAACCCCGAACCCCGAACCCCGAACCCCGAACCCCGAACCCTTTAACGCTTATCTATTAAAGCTTAAAAAACCTGCTTGCTTAATTATCCTACTAAGCGTAAAATGCGCGCTCATTTCGGCTTTTAAACTATTAATTCCTTGCCTTAAACCGACCGGCCGAAACGGTAGAAGGCTCTATTAACCGTAAGGAATATCCATGCGTCATTACGAAATCGTATTCATGGTTCACCCTGATCAGAGTGAGCAAGTATCTGGTATGATCGAACGTTATACTGGTTCTATCACTGAAGCTGGTGGTACTATCCACCGTCTTGAAGACTGGGGCCGTCGTCAACTGGCTTACCCAATCAACAAGCTTCATAAAGCTCATTATGTTCTTATGAACGTTGAAGCACCAACTGAAGTAATCAGCGAGCTAGAAACTACTTTCCGCTACAACGATGCAGTGCTTCGTAACTTAGTTATGCGTACTAAAAACGCTGTAACTGAAGCGTCTCCTCTTGTAAGAGAAGAGAAGAAAGAAGCACCAGCTGCTTAATTGTTTTGAGTCCTAGCATGGCACGTAGTCAGCAGTTACTATAATGGTTAGCCCATATACGAATCAGCTGGTTATATCGGGGGTTGTTTGTAAAACACCCAAGTTTAGCCAAAGCCCCGCGGGCATACCGCATTGTATTTTTGTTGTAGAACATAAATCAATGCAAGTTGAAGCAGATCTTAACCGTAATAGTTATGTGAGGCTTCAGGTAGTTGCCAGTGGTAAGCAAATGCAACAACAGACTCAACATTTGCACGTTGGGCAGGCATTGCAAGTGAGTGGTTTTTTAAATCGCCACGAAGGTCGTAACGGCCTTAGCCAATTGGTTTTGCATGCTCAGCATATAGAAAGAATTATTTGAGGAATTAATCTCATGGCACGTTATTTCAGACGTCGTAAGTTCTGCCGCTTTAAAGCGGAAGGCGTACAACAAATCGATTACAAAGATCTAGCTACTCTTAGAAACTATGTTACAGAAAGTGGCAAAATCGTACCTAGCCGTATCACAGGTACTAGCGCTAAATACCAGCGCCAGCTAGCAACTGCTATTAAGCGTGCTCGCTACTTAGCCCTTCTTCCATACACTGACTTACATAAGTAAGCAGCGGATTAACACGTTTTTAAAAGGTGTAGAAACATGCAAGTTATTCTACTAGATAAGATCGCTAACCTAGGTGGCCTAGGTGACCAGGTTGTTGTTAAATCTGGCTTCGCACGTAACTTCCTTTTCCCACAAGGTAAGGCAGTTCCTGCAACTAAAGCAAACATTGAAACGTTTGACGCACGTCGCGCAGAACTAGAAGCAAAAATCGCTGAACAGTTAACTGCAGCACAAGCACGCGCTGACAAACTTGAAGCATTAGCAGAAGTTACATTAGTATCTAAAGCTGGTGATGAAGGTAAATTATTCGGTTCAATCGGTACTCGTGACATCGCTGACGCTATCTCAGCTGTTGGTGTTGAAGTTGCTAAATCAGAAGTTCGTTTACCTCTAGGTACTATCCGTGAGACTGGCGAATTTGACGTTGCAATCGCAGTACACTCAGACGTAACAGCTACTATTAAAGTAATCGTTATTGCTGAAGCTTAATTTTTAAAATTAAGTTAAAAAAAACCGTGCTTTGCACGGTTTTTTTGTATCTAAAATTTATAACCCAAAGTAATAAATTGTTTGTTGTGGATTAAATCAAACACTTTTCTAAGTTAAACCTTTATTTTCAAAAAAAATTTTATTTCATTTAAACCTTTCTATTTCTCCTCGCGTCTAATAAGTTAAATTGCAATTATATAATTATAAACAGGAAAAATTTGCGATGTTAATGGACGCTAATCAGCCAATAACTGATCAAGTGCAGCAAATGCTTATTGATCAAGTTAAAAACGGCGACCAGTTAGCCTATAAAGCGCTCTATGACATGCATAAAGCAAAAGTTTATGGCTTATGCCTGAGGCTAATTGCCGATGAGGGGCATGCGCAAGATGCAACTCAAGAAGTATTTGTACAGGTATGGCACAAAATAGCGCAATTTGATGGGCGTTCGCAATTTTCTACCTGGCTTTACAGTGTCACCAGTAATATTGCTATTAGCTATGTGCGTAAGCAAAAACATTGGCTTAATAAAGTTATTAGCTTTGAACAAAGCGGTATGGATGAGCAATCTGCAAATGACTGCAATGGCTTAAATAGCTTAGATAAATTAATCGTTAGGCTGCCTGAGCGCGCAAGAATGGTATTTGTACTGTATGCCGTTGAAGGTTATAGGCATGAAGAAATAGCAACCTTGCTAGGCATGGCTGTAGGCTCTAGTAAGGCGCAATATCATCGTGCAAGGCAATTATTAAAACAGTGGTACGAAAATGAGTAAAACAAATTTTGATGACTACTTAAATGAGTCGCTAACACAATTAAATAAAAATATAACACCCGATAAAGAGCTCTGGGATGGGATTGAGCGCGCCATAATGACTAATAAGCAGGCAAGTACAGTTAAGAGTGTAGTTTGGCCGAAGCTAACTGCTATTGCGGCATGTTGTGTGGCTGCTTTGGTTAGCACTATGGTGTTTTTTACATCTCCAGAGACAAATACCGCTGTGGCGATGAGTGATTTTTTTACTAAGCAAAAACAAAGTTTACTTGTTCAATACCAAAGCCAAGCGGCACTAACAGATAACTGGCAAGTGCAGCTACAAGAACTTGAAGATGCTGAGCAGGCTATAAAGCAAACACTTGAAAATGAACCACAAAATAAGGCGCTACTGTCTATGTTAGCGCAAGTATATCAACAACAGCTCGACTTAATTAACAAGGTGCATGCACCGCGTTGGCAACAAATCTAGGAGAAATAAATGAAAGCAATAATACTTGGAATCGCTTTATTACCAATGGCTGTATTTGCCGGTGAAAAAATAGAACAACAAATTGAAGTACCAAACGGTGGCGTTATTCATATAGAAAATCAGCGCGGCAATGTAAATATTATGGGCTGGGAGAAAAATCAATTTAAAGTGAGCGGCGAGCTTGATGATAAAGCACAAGGCTACACTCTTAAAACACAGGGTAATAAAACTCAGTTTATTGTAAAAATGCCTGATCTTTCAAACTGGGATAATAACAATAATGGCTCAACGCTAACTATTTTCATGCCGCAAAGCAGTGCGCTGGAGTATGTTGGGGTTAACGCTTCGGTAACTGCAAAAGAGTTAAAAAGAGGCACTGAAATTGATGTAGTCAATGGCGCCATTACAGTAAATGATCTTAACGGCGATATTAAGCTTACTAGTGTTAACGGTGACATCAACGCAAAAAACCTCAGTGGTAAAGTGCAATTTGAAACTGTAAATGGCGCAATTGATGATCAGCAATCTAACGGAGAAGTTCGTTTTAATGCGGTTAATGGGAATATAAAATCAAACTCGACTGCCAATGATATTCGCTTAGAAAACGTAAACGGTGATATCAATCTTACCTTCGATGCAATCAAAGAGTTACAAATAAGCACTGTAAATGGCGAAGTTGAAGTGCGTATTAATCGCCTTTTAAGTGATGCTGATGTAAGTTTTGAATCTGTAAGTGGCAATGCTGAGTTTTACTTTCCAGCTGATTTATCGGCACAATTTGAAGTGCAAGCCCATGCCGGCGGTAAAATTGACAACCAGCTAACGAGCGACCAAGTGCAAAAAGCCAAATATGGCCCAGCAAGTGGAATTAAGTTTAATACTAATGGCACCGATGCCAGTGTAGAAATGAATACCATAAGTGGGACGATTGGACTTAAGCGTCAATAATCATCCATTTTATTTTAAGTTACAAAAAGCAGGAAAGATTTCCTGCTTTGCTATTTGCACAGCCCCGCCAAGTCGATAGAATAGAGCCATTCAATTTTAGTACTGTGAAGTTATGGCCAAACCAGATAAGCAAGTCGACACTCTTAAAGTTCCTCCCCATTCAATAGAAGCTGAACAATCTGTTTTAGGTGGTTTAATGCTTGATAATCAAGCATTTGATCGCGTAGCTGAACTTGTTGTGTCACAGGACTTTTATACCCGTACCCATAAGCTTATTTTTGAGGCAATGACAGCACTGGCTGAAATTGGCGATCCGATTGATTTAATTACTATTTCTGAAAGTTTAGAAAAAAATAATCAGCTTTCAGGGATTGGTGGCTTTGCGTATTTAGCCGAAATAGCTAAAAACACCCCAAGTGCTGCTAATATTGATGCTTACGCTAGCATTGTACGCGAGCGTGCAGTTGTGCGTGAAATGATTGGTGTCGCCAATGAAATTGCTGAGGCAGGCTTTAACCCAGAAGGGCGCACAAGTCACGATTTACTCGACTTTGCTGAGAGCAAAGTATTTAAAATTGCTGAGCAACGTACAAAAAGTAGTGATGGCCCGCAAAGCATTCACAACATACTTGAAAAAACCGTTGATAAAATAGAAGAGCTTTATCAATCGCCACAAGATGGTGTTACCGGTGTAAGCACAGGTTACGCTGATTTAGATAAAATGACGACTGGTCTGCAGCCCTCAGATTTAATTATTGTAGCAGCACGTCCATCGATGGGTAAAACTACCTTTGCGATGAACCTTGCTGAGCATGCAGCAATGACCCAAGACAAGCCTGTACTTATCTACTCACTAGAGATGCCCTCTGAACAAATTATGATGAGGATGCTGGCGTCCCTTGGCCGAATTAACCAAACCAAAGTACGTACTGGTCAGCTAGATGACGATGACTGGGCGCGCCTTTCATCAACCATGGGGTTACTCATGGAAAAAGGCAAAATGTATGTTGATGACGCCTCAGGCTTAACACCCACTGATGTACGTTCACGTGCACGTCGTATTGCCCGCGATCATGGTGGTATTAGTATGATCATGGTCGATTACCTACAATTAATGCGCGTACCTAGCTTGTCAGATAATCGTACCTTAGAAATTGCCGAAATTTCACGTTCACTTAAAGCATTAGCAAAAGAATTACAGTGTCCGGTTGTTGCACTATCGCAGCTTAACCGTACCCTAGAGCAACGTGCTGATAAACGCCCAATTAACTCAGATTTGCGTGAGTCGGGCTCTATTGAGCAAGATGCCGATTTAATCATGTTTATTTATCGTGACGAAGTATACAACGAAGACAGTACTGATAAAGGTGTTGCAGAAATTATCATCGGTAAACAGCGTAACGGTCCGATTGGTAAAGTGCGCCTAACCTTCCAAGGTCAATTCTCTCGCTTTGATAATTACGCGGGGCCTGCTGTAGATGATGATTACTAATGCGCTTAGCTATTGCCGAAATTAACTTACAAGCACTTGCTCATAATTTAGCGCAAGTGCGACAGTTTGCGCCTAACAGTAAAGTTATGGCGGTATTAAAAGCCAATGCTTATGGCCATGGTTTAGTTAAAATAGCGCAGCACCTTAATGATGCCGACGCATTTGCAGTGGCACGAATAGATGAAGCGCTCGCACTTCGAGCAGGCGGGCTGACCAAGCCTATTGTGTTGTTGGAAGGTTTTTTCCATCAAGATGACTTGCCGATTTTATTAGCCAATAACTTTCAAACCATAATCCATGATGAAAACCAGCTCAGAGCACTTGAAAATGCAAAGCTCGATGCACCAATCAGTTGCTGGTTAAAAATCAATACGGGTATGCATCGTTTAGGGGTTGCACCAACGCAATTGAATGATTTTTATCAGCGCTTGCAAGCGACTAATAACGCTAAAGATACAATCAATTTAATGACGCACTTTTCCAGTGCCGATGATGTTAATGATCCCAAAACAGCTGAGCAAATTGCTTTGTTTGATTCATTAGTGCAAGGCAAACAACAAGCACATTGTTTAGCAAATTCGGCCGGTATTATTGCTTGGCCTGCCGGTCATGGCGAGTGGGTGCGTCCAGGCTTGATGATGTATGGTGTATCACCAATGCTTAACACTTCAGGCAAAGATCATCAGCTTAAGCCGGTGATGCGCTTAACCACTAAGGTTATTGCAATTCGCGATGTTGATGCTGCGCAAGGTGTTGGTTATGGTGGTAGTTGGCAAAGTGCTCAGCCGACTAAGCTTGCAGTGGTTGCTATGGGCTATGGTGATGGTTATCCGCGTCATGCTAAACATGGTACCCCAGTAGTGATTGCTGGCAAACGTTATGGTATTGCTGGCAACATCTCTATGGATATGATCAGTGTTGATATTGGTGAAAATGCTGATGGCATCAAAGTCGGCGATGAGGTAGTAATGTGGGGCCCTGAGTTGCCGGTAGAAGAAATTGCACAATGTGCTGATACTATATCTTACGAGTTATTGTGTAATATTACACCGCGCGTAAGTTATGAGTACCAGCGCTAATATTTATTTTAAAAATACCCATTAAGTTTACATTGCTAGAATGATCGTGATGCTCACTTAATCGGTATCGTTACTCTTTTATAAAGTAAATATCGCTAAAGCCCATGCGAGCAAATTCTTGATCACGAAAGTTACGCACAGCCGATGACCCTTTAGAGGTCATTTCAATTTGGCGTACCATGTTTAAGTAGTTAGTTAAATCGATACCTTCGGCAGCCGCAATAGCCTGATACATATCGTGGTATTTATCTTTGGCGAAGTTAATTTCGCGCGGTTGATTTTTAAAAGTGTAGGTAATTCTGCGTGCCATAATGAGCTCATTTAAGTTGAGTGTTAGTGTAATTTTACACTGTATTTAAGTTGCGTTGAATGATTAGTTGAAATCAAATAATTAAAAAGGTGAGTTTGAAATGAAGTTATCAGTAGAGATCAGTAAATACCCGCTCCACCAAGATTACATTCCTTTTATTAAAGGCTTTATCGACAGAGTTAATGCCTACGAAGAACTCAAAGTGATCACTAATACGATGTCGACCCAAATATTTGGTGATTATGATCTAGTTATGCAAGTGATCAGCACAGAAATTAAACATTCATATGAGCAATTTGGTAAAGCTATATTTGTGTGTAAATTTATTTCGGGCGATTTATCTCCCGAATAACCTCTTAACAAACACGGTCGTTTTATAATGATGGATTTTGTAACGCAAATACTCAGTGGTTTTACTGCTATGTCGCATTGGGAATATATTGCGGTTGCTTTGTCGATGGCGTATTTATTACTGGCCATTAAAGAGAACTTATGGTGCTGGCCTGCGGCTTTTTTTAGTACGCTTATTTATACCATTATGTATTGGAATGGCGCGCTGCTAATGGAGTCGTTACTAAACTTTTATTATATGTATATGGCGGTGTTTGGTTGGGTCGTGTGGCGCAAAGGCAAGGCTAATCAAGCGCAGCGACTAATTACATCCTGGCCGGTAAACCGACATATTATTTTAATTGTACTGACTACATTAGTGTCATTAGCAATTGGCTATGTAATGCAAAACTATACGCATGCAGATTTTGCGTATCTTGATAGTTTCACAACTTGCTTTGCTGTGGTTACTACGTATCTGGTAGCTAAAAAAGTACTAGAAAATTGGCTCTATTGGATAGTCATTGATGCGGCCTCTATGTATTTGTACTATGAAAAAGGCTATTACCCAACCCTTGTTTTATTTGTATTTTATACCGTTATGGCAGCATGGGGATTTAAAACGTGGTACGAAGAATATGAGCAAAGCCAAGCCAAGCCCATGGCGCAACTTTAATCTATGAACCCGCATTCTCAGTTAGTTAATATTTGTGGCGCGTTTTTAGTACCGAGCACAATAACCTCAACAGAGTATTTGGTTAACGGTTTAAGCAACGATAACTTTTTGATCCGTACTGACAGCCAAGCTTATTTATTAAAGTGTTATAAATCGTATTGGCCACAAGTAGGGTTACATGCCCAGTATGAGCTCAGTAAACAACAAGTTTGCTCTGCTCCCATCTGGCTTGATAAGCAAAATAAGCGCGCAGCTTTTAACTATATTGATGGCGACGTCGCGCAGTCTTATTTGGCGATGCCGCTACTGACTAAACTTGTTAAGCTACATGCGTATACAACTAATAATGAGGCAATGAATATAGCTTTGGAATTGCAAGCCTATCAGCATTTATTAGTGTTTAAACAGTATGAAAAGCTCATAAACAAGACATTAAAAAGCATAGCCAACATGCCCGTAGATAGCGGCTTTTGCCATAACGACTTAGTCAAAGAAAATATCGTGGTAAACCCGCAAGGCGTTTATTTAATCGATTTTGAGTATGCTCAAACAAATGATGTGTATTTTGATCTTGCTGCGTTAGCGGTTAGTTTTAAATTAGATGCTTCAGGCAAGCAGGCTCTGCTTAACAATTACAAAATGCACACCCTATCAGAACAATTTTATTTATCTATGCATAAACTCAATTGCTATCAGTTAGTTTACTTACTGTTATGTATAGGTTGGTATGAGCAACGCGCTATAAACAATCAGGTTGTTGTATTGCGCGCGCAACTGGATGAGCTTATTGCTTTTATGGAGGGTTAAAGTCCGCCAAAGCGTTCCGCAAGCTCTTTGTATTTTGCTACTTCATCAGCGTCAAATTGCATTTCGCCGTTATCATCTTCTGATTTAGCGATTAATAGGCTTTCTCGAGCAAGGCGTTTAACGCGCTCTGCTTTTACACCTAAAAATTCAGCAACTTGCTCTGTTGACATTAACTTCATAATTACTTCCTCGTGTTTAATCTTTCCGTTCAGTGACAATAATAGATAATATGTGTCTAAAGCGTTACTGTTTTTTTATAGAATATAAACAAATAGCGCTTTTTTTACCTTTTGTGAAGTGATTAGTTTAAATTATAGACATGTAAACGAATCATGCTGGCATTTATACAAAGATGCCTTTATTATTGCGCATGCTAAAGCATTGATATCGCGAGTTGATGTGGCGGCAACAAATGTGCTCTCGTGGTGAAATGGATATCACGTGGCCCTCCGGAGGCTAAGTTGTAGGTTCGATCCCTACCGAGAGCGCCATTTGCGTTTAAAGTATCATTTCCTGTTTCTTCCTCAAAATACCTACAATTATTTAAATCAGTCCGCTGCCTTACCTTATTTAATTTTCGATAATAAAATATGTAGCAATCTATTTTATACCTTTAGGCGTATATTCATTGCTGAGCTTATGATTTATTCTTGGTGGTGCGTATAATTATTGATGTTAATCATTTATTATTACCCTGAACTCAAAAGCTAGACTTTTATATCTAAATAATGCTATTTAAAGTATATATTCATTAATTATAGAAACCCTCATTTTTATGCTAATCACCTTACCTATATCAGAACTCGTTCCAGGCATGTACGTAAATAGCGTTACTAAGCAGCAGGAGAGTGTGGATGGCATAAAAATTAAAACCAGTGGTTTGGTTCGTGATAAATCAATCATTCAGCGTTTAATTACCGAAGGGGTGCTTGAGCTTCTCATCGACTTTACAAAAAGTGATGTCGCCGTACCAGCTAAATACAAAGAAAAACAAAAACCACAAGCTCCTGTAGCTAAGCAAGATAAGCCAGTTAAGGCAAAGGTTGCTATAAGCTTAGAGCAAGAGTTTGCAAAAGCCAGTGTGAGTTATGATGCGCACAACAGAAAACTACAAAGTATTTTTGGTGATTTAACATCAGGTTTGTCACTTAATATTGAAGCGCTCAATGAAATAAGTAATGAAATAGTGAGCTCTGTATTTCGTAATGAACACGCTATGACTATTTTAACTCGGATCAAAGATAAGCACAGTTACAACTGGCGTCATATGATCAACTGCACCATTTTTACAGCGGTGTTTGCTAAATACTTAGGTTATAAACGCGCTGTTGTGCAAGAGCTTGCAATGGGGGCTTTAATGCATGACTTAGGTCAGGCTAAGTTACCGCAAGGGATATTTTCCAAACCAGGAAAAGTCACAGGTAACGAAATGACGGCAATAAAAAAGCATGTCGCACAAAGCTTAGGATTGTTAAAAGGCGGAAAAGGTATTACGCCTTTAATGCTTGATATGATTGTAAATCATCATGAGCGTCTTGATGGTTCAGGCTATCCAAGAGGTGTAGATGGAAGCAAATTAAGCCGCCCAGCTCGGATCATTGCTATTGTAGACGTATACGATGCATTGACAGCAGATAGACCGCATCAAGAGGGTGATGAGCCAATTAATGCGCTTCGCTATTTGTTGGCTAACAAACAGCTGTTTGATGCAGAGTTAGTACAGTTATTTATTAAGTGTTTAGGTGTACACCCAGTAGGAACTATTGTTAAGTTAACTAATGAGCGTTTGGCGTTGGTGCTAGAGGGCAATCATTCAAACCCTATCAAACCTAAAGTGAAGCTTTTTTACAATGCTAAACATAACCACCATGTTACCGCAAAAGATATAGATTTAAGCTTAAATAATAACGAGATAAAAATACAGGCAAGTGTCAAACCCGCTGATTATAAGATTAATTTGCCTCGGCTTTTAAAAGAGCATTTACTGCTTTAGCGTTACATCTTCTTTTTTCGTTTGTTTTAACAGAAATATAGCCACCCAAAAAACAACTTCCCATCAGCGTTAACCACAGTAATGTGCCTAGTTCTACATGCAGCGCTAAGCAACAAAAAACCAAAGAAATAATCGCCATGGCAATGGCTGCGAGCCAATATTGATTGACAGGATTGTCACATTTCCCAGCACGCGTACACGCGCAATAATTTGCCTTATAAAAGAAATAAACACTAATGCCGCAAAAAATAAGCCCAGCAAGAATAAGTAAAATGATCACAGTTTTCTCCCTTTGTGATTTTAATTGCAGTGTAAATTGCAAAGTATTTTAAGTCAATGCAAATAAGAATTAATCTCATTAGAGTATATACTCTAATACCACACTTCTTGTCCGATGAGTTTTAAATAGTTGTTAAATTGTCGTTAAAAAACGTGTTTTTTGGCCTTCTTTAACGTTTTAGTAAGGTTTTTTATAAAAAATTAAGGTAGGGTACGCAGGTTTGAAACTCTAATAACAACACACATAGCTATCCAAACAGTAAGTTTGGCTAAGGACACAACAATGAAATTTACTAAAACTCTTATTGCGGCATCGCTGGCATTTGTTTCAGCTGATACTTTTGCAGCGGCTTTTCAGCTTGCTGAGCAAAACGTATCTGGTTTAGGTCGTGCATACGCAGGTGAAGCGTCTGTAGCAGACGATGCGTCTGTGGTTTCACGTAACCCAGCATTAATGACGTTGTTTAAAGAGAAGCAACTTAGTGTTGCAGCTATGGCTGTCATTCCTGATGTTAGCCTTAAAGGCACAGGTAATGCCTACGGTTTAGATAACAGCGCACTAGATGATGACAGCATTGCACCAAGTGCGATTATTCCAGCGGGTTATTTCACTATGCCAGTAAACGATAAGGTATCGGTTGGTTTTGGTGCTTTTTCTAACTTTGGCCTTGCTACTGAGTTTAACGATGATTACGCAGCTGGCCAAATTGCCGGTGAAACTGAAATTGTTACTGTAAACATGAACGCAAGTGTTGCTTATAAAGTATCAGAGCAGTTTAGCTTTGGTATTGGTTTGAATGCAATTTATGCAGAAGCGAAGATTATCCGTAAGTTTGGTTTCGTACCTCCTGTAAACCCTGTTATTGCATCTATTCCTGCAAGTGCTGATGCGGTTAACCTTGAAGGTGATGATATGGGTTACGGCTTAAACGTTGGCTTAATGTATCAGCTAGATGAAAATAGCCGCTTTGGTTTTAATTACCGCACAGAAACAGACATCACTTTTGAAGGCGAGTACTTTACACAGCTTCCAGTATCACCACTTCAAAATCAAGTTTTACCAGGCTCTGTTGAAATCACATTGCCAGCAATTGCTGAGTTCTCTGGTTCTCACCAGTTAGATGAAAAGCTAGGCGTTCACTACAGCGTATTATGGACAGGTTGGAGCAGCTTTGATTCATTAGAAGCACAAGTTACTGCGCCTACAGGCGATAAGTTCAGTGCCTTCGAAAAAACAGAAGATTTCTCTGATGCAATGCGCTACTCAATTGGTACTGATTACCAGTACAGCGAAAACTTAATGCTTCGCGCTGGTTTTGCGTTTGATGAATCACCAGTATCACAACAGCATTTATCAATTTCTATCCCTGATACAGACCGTTTCTGGTTCTCGTTCGGTGGTAACTACGCGATTGATCAAAACTCAAATGTTGATTTAGGTGTGAGTGTATTACGTGGTAAAACGCAAAAGTTCACTGAAAAAGTAGAAAGCGAAACGCTACCTCAGCAATGGTCTTTTGAATCAAAAGGTCATGCAGTACTTATTGGTGCTCAGTATAACTACACGTTCTAATGCTGCCTAGAGCCTAGAGCCTAGAGCCTAGAGCCTAGAGCCTAGAGCCTAGACACAAAAAAGCCGCTTACTTCAAATGAAGTAAGCGGCTTTTTTTATACTTATAAATTAACTGTTTACGAATAGCATAAGCCATCCGTAACGGTTTAATTATAAGCTTTCAATCTTCGTTTTTTGCTCAAGTAGCTTAGTTTTAGCATCTGTAAATTCAGCTAGCTTAGCGTTTTCTTTAGCCAGTACGGCTTCAGGTGCGTTGTTAACAAACTTTTCGTTAGCGAGTTTATTTTGCACTTGGGCTAGCCCTTTTTCTGCTTTTTCAAGTTGCTTGTTAATTCGTGCAAGCTCGGCTTCAACGTCAATTAAGCCCGCCATTGGGATCATAATCTCAAGATTGCCAACATAAGAGGTCGCACACGCTGGAGCATCGTCTTTGTTTTCAAGCAGGGTAAACGCTTCAAGCTTAGCTAATGACGCTAGGAATGATTCATTCTCGTTTATACGGCGCACATCATCGCTTGATGCGTTAGCCAGTAAAACGCTAAGTGGTTTACTTGGGCTGATATCCATTTCACCACGGATATTACGAATTGCTAAAATGAATTGCTTAACCCACTCTAAATCGTCCATTGTTTGTGCATCAACATTGGCTTGGTTATAAACAGGGAAGCCCTGAACCATAATACTGGTACCCGCTGTTTCAAGGCCAGCAAGTGGTGCAACACGTTGCCAAATCGTTTCAGTGATGTAAGGCATCATTGGGTGCATTAAGCGTAATAAGCTTTCAAGTACGGTAATAAGGGTATGACGTGTACCGCGCTGCTGTGCTTCATTGCCTTTAAATAATACCGGCTTAGTCAGCTCTAAGTACCAATCACAGAACTGGTTCCAGGTGAATTCGTACAGCGTGTTCGCCGCTAAATCAAAACGGTAGTTATCAAGGTGTTCGGTGTAGGTTTTAACCGTTGCTTCATATTGGCCTAAAATCCAACGATCAGCTAACGAGTACTGTTTTTCACTGTCGTTAAAGCCACAGTCTTGCTCTTCTGTGTTCATTAATACGTAACGGCTTGCGTTCCATAATTTATTACAGAAGTTACGGTAACCTTCAAGACGGTTCATATCCCAGTTGATATCACGACCGGTTGATGCCATGGCAGCTAAAGTAAAGCGTAGTGCGTCGGTACCGTGTGCTTCAATACCGTTTGCAAATACTTTGCGGGTATCTTTTTCAATTTTAGCGGCAAGTTTAGGCTGCATCATATTGCCAGTACGCTTTTGTACTAAGTCTTCAAGGCCAATGCCATCAATCATGTCTAGTGGGTCAAGTACGTTACCTTTTGACTTCGACATTTTATCGCCGTTATCGTCACGTATTAGGCCAGTTACATAAACTGTTTTAAAGGGAACTTGTGATTTACCATTTTCATCTTTTATAAAGTGCAGCGTCATCATGATCATACGCGCGACCCAGAAGAAAATAATATCAAAACCGGTTACCAACACGTCAGACGGGTGGAAGGTTTTTAAGTCATCAGTATTTTCTGGCCAACCTTGAGTTGAGAATGTCCAAAGTGCAGATGAAAACCAGGTATCAAGAACGTCTTCGTCTTGGCTAAGTGCTACGCTATCTGCAATGTTGTTATCGCGGCGAACTTCCGCTTCATCACGGCCTACGTATACGTTACCTTCGCTGTCGTACCAAGCTGGAATACGGTGACCCCACCAAAGCTGACGTGAAATACACCAATCTTGTACGTCATTCATCCACGAAAAGTACATGTTTTCATATTGCTTAGGTACAAACTGAATGTCGCCATTTTTAACAGCCTCTTTTGCAGGCTCTGCAAGAGGAGCTACACGCACATACCATTGGTCAGTAAGCAGTGGTTCAATAACCACACCAGAGCGGTCACCGTAAGGAACGGTTAAGCCGTGGTCTTCAATTTTTTCAAGTAGGCCGAGCTCTTCAAATTCAGCAACAATGGCTTTTCGTGCGTCAAAACGGTCAAGGCCATGCAGGCGCTCAGGAATAGGCGCGTCAAATTCAAGTTCTTTACCATCAAAGGTGTAGGTTTCACCTTGAGTTAAAATAGCCGCGTCTTTATCGAAGATATTAATCATCGGCATTTGATGACGTTTACCTACTTCGTTATCGTTAAAGTCGTGCGCAGGGGTGATTTTTACACAGCCTGTACCTTTGTCTTTATCGGCATGTTCATCGGCAACAATTTTAATACGACGATTAACAATCGGTAGTAAAATCTCTTTACCGATTAGGTCTTGATAGCGCTCGTCATCTGGGTTTACTGCAACACCTGAGTCACCCAGCATGGTTTCTGGGCGCGTGGTTGCAACAACAATGTAGTCTTTACCGTCTTGTGTCGTTACACCATCAGCAAGTGGGTAACGTAAGTTCCACATGTGACCTTGCTTGTCTTTGTTTTCAACTTCAAGATCAGAAATCGCAGTGTGTAATTTTGGATCCCAGTTTACTAGGCGTTTACCACGGTAAATTAGGTTTTCTTTATGAAGGCGTACAAATACTTCTTTAACAGCTTCTGATAGGCCATCGTCCATGGTAAAGCGTTCACGGTCCCAATCAACAGAAGCACCAAGGCGACGAAGTTGTTTTGTAATCGTGCCACCAGACTCGTTTTTCCATTCCCAAATTTTATCGATGAATGCATCACGGCCTAAATCGTGGCGTGTTTTACCTTCTTCTGCCGCAAGCTTACGCTCTACTAGCATTTGTGTGGCAATACCTGCGTGGTCAGTACCTACTTGCCACAACGTATTGTTACCTTGCATACGTTTAAAGCGCGTTAAGGTATCCATGATAGTATCTTGGAAAGCGTGGCCCATGTGTAAGCTACCCGTGACATTTGGCGGCGGGATCATAATTGAATATGGGGTGCCTTGGCCAGATGGCTTAAAGTAGCCTTTTTGTTCCCAGTCTTGATAGAGAGACTGTTCAATATCTTGCGGATTGTAGGTTTTATCCATTACACAGAACCTTAAATAAGTACTTAAATGAGTTAGTTAGCTTTGTACGCAGTGAGCGTTAGCGATTAATATCTTGCGTGGTGATATTGGCACCGAGTTGGCGTAGTTTTTTAAAGCGCTCACGAGCGGCTTGTTTGGCTACGGGCTCTACGGGTACAAAATCAAAAACTTGGTTAAACCGACGAATAAAATCCGGTAAGTGATTGGCCAAGTTAATTAATACTTTACGATTACCAACGGGTGGTGTTGTGCCTATTTCTACAGGTGCGCCGCCTTTTGGGCCTTCGCCTTGTAAATTGTGAGGTACAAAACTGTCGGCATCAAATGTCCAAATAGTTTCGTCAATGCTGTTGGCGGTTTCTTCGCTATCTACAAAAATAAATACGCGTTGACCAAGCCGATACTGTTGCCCAGCTATTTGAGCTGCTAAAGCAAAGTGATCATCGGCTTTAGCTAATGACTCATCTTGTTGCTTTAAAATGAAAAACTGGGCATTCATGTTCATTGTATCGGGATTTCCCATGACATTGATTGTGCTGTTATTAAATACACACAAATTAAGAAGGGGATTTTGCCATATAACGGGGTTTGCTTCAATTAATACCCAATAAATAAGGCGCTTTAAAAGCGCCTTATTTTATACTCTACATTGAGCTGTGAAGCCCTGTGTTGGTTTGTTAGTCGTGAGTTGCTTCGCTAATACCAGCTCGGTTTAATAAATACTGAGTCAGCATAGGAACAGGACGACCTGTTGCGCCTTTTTTAGCGCCGCTGCGCCATGCAGTACCGGCAATATCTAAATGAGCCCAGTTATACTTTTTAGTAAATTTAGATAAGAAACAGGCCGCGGTAATAGTACCTGCAGCGCGCCCACCTAAATTAGTAAAGTCGGCAAACGGGCTTTCAAGTTGATCTTGATAATCATCCCATAATGGCAGTTGCCATGCACGATCGCCACTTTGCTCAGACGCTTTTAATAAATCATGCGCCAGTGGATTATGATTAGCTAATAAACCCGTAGCATGGGCACCTAAAGCGACAATACACGCACCGGTTAAGGTTGCAACATCAATCACGGTTTCAGGCTCAAAACGTTCAACATAGGTCAGCGCATCACATAATACTAAACGGCCTTCGGCATCGGTGTTAAGTACTTCTACCGTTTGCCCAGACATAGTTGTTAGTATGTCTCCTGGGCGATAGGCGTTTGAGCTTGGCATGTTTTCACAGCCGGCTAAAACACCAATTACGTTTATAGGTAGCTGCATTTGTGCAAGTGAGCGCATAGCGCCAATAACACCAGCTGCGCCCCCCATGTCGTATTTCATTTCATCCATGCCTTCGCCTGGTTTTAATGAAATACCGCCTGAGTCAAAGGTTAAGCCTTTACCAACGAGAACGATAGGCGCTTGGTCATCGCCTGCGCCTTTGTAGTTAATTACCGACATAACTGATTCGTTATCGCTGCCACGACCTACTGCTAGGTATGAGTTCATTCCTAGTTCGGCCATTTTATCTTCGCCAATTAGCTCAACAGTGATGTTATCAAAATTAGCTTCCAGTTCTTTGGCTTGCTCGCCAAGGTACGCTGGATTACAAATATTAGGCGGCATATTAGCAACGTCTTTACACAGCTTACTACCTGCTGCAATCGCTAAACCATGCTCAATGGCACTTTCGCCTATAGTAAGTTCACGGCGAGTAGGGACGTTAAATACCATTTTACGTAGTGGGCGGCGAGGGTCTACTTTTTTACTTTTCAGCTGATTAAAGGTGTAAAGGCAATCTTGTGTTGTTTCCACCGCTTGACGTACTTTCCAATAGGTATCACGCCCTTTAACATGTTGTTCAGTTAAAAAGCACACGGCCTCCATTGAACCCGTTTCGTTTAGCGTGTTGATAGTTTTAGAAATAATTTGCTTATATTGTTTATCGTCAAGCTCGCGTTCTTTACCGCAGCCAACAAGTAAAATACGTTCGCTTAAAATATTGGGCACATGATGCAATAGTAGTACTTGTCCTGGCTTACCTTCTAAGTCGCCACGGCGTAATAAATTAGAGATATAACCATCGCTAATTTTATCAAGTTGTTCACCAATGGGGGATAACCTGCGTGGTTCATATACACCCACAACAATACACGCACTGCGTTGTTTTTCTGGGCTACCACTTTTTACGTTGAATTCCATTGTCACTCCTGATTTTGAGTCATCTATAGAAGCTAAATTGGGACTAAAAATGTGTTTTCTAGTCTTTTTACCTAAATTTTTAGGTCTAGCGCTAATATTAGTAGATTTTACTCGACTCTTACTGTGTATTTGAACTTTATATGCTTAAGGGTAACTAATGCAACATTATATCGTGATGTTAGGTAGGATAATTAATATTGATGGCTTATAATATGTGCTTAATACTCATTTAAAATGAGTGAATTAACTAGTTCACTCATCGTTTTTTATTATTATATTGAAATTCCATGTTTAACAGGGGCGAATGTTGCTAATTTTCCGTTATTTGACCACTGAGGTTTTAAAATCGCAGGTCGCCGTATTTTTAACTTTGATGACCATATTTTTGTCGCAAAAGTTTGTTGTTATTCTTGGTGATGCCTCAGAGGGGAGTATCCCAGCAAAACTCGTGTTCTCAATGATTGCGCTTAAGTTGCCACAGTTAGCATCATTAATTTTACCCCTGAGTTTATTTTTAGGAATTATTTTAGCTTACAGCCGTATTTACGCTGACAGTGAAATGACAGTACTTAAAGCTTGTGGCGTGAGTGAGTGGTATGTGGTGCGCATTACGCTTATTTCTAGTGTCATCTTAGCGTTACTCGCCGCGGTACTTACCTTGTATGTTGCACCTTGGGCTAGCGAGCAAGAATATCAATTAAAAGAGCAAGCAAAGGCGGATGCTGGATTATCGGCGCTTAGAGCTGGGCGTTTTCAACAAACCGGTAACGAAAAAGCCGTGGTATTTATTCATAATATTGAAAATGGCGGCAAAGAACTTAATAAAGTATTTGTTGCGCAGTTACCAGATAGTGAAAAAGGCGATTTAGCGCGTTTAGTATACGCTGAGCAAGGCGTTGTAATTGAAGCACAAAATGGTGAGCAGCAGTTAGTACTTACTGATGGTAAACGCTACGAAACTGATGGCGAAGCGCCTTCGCTTAACTTAACTGAGTTTGATGGTTACAGCGTACAAATTCGCGAACAAGAAATAGAGCATCAACGTCGTAAATTAGAAGCTGTGCCAACCCGTGAACTTATGTCAATTAATACTCCCGAAGCAATTGCACAGTGGCAGTGGCGTTTAGCGATCCCACTTTCCATTCCGTTATTAACTTTGCTGGCCGTGCCTTTGAGTGTAGTAAACCCTCGCCAAGGTAAATTTGCAAAATTGGTACCCGCTATCAGCTTGTATTTAGGCTATTTTATTTTACTTAATGCGGCCAAATTTGCAGTAGAGGATGGCAAAATTCCGCCATCAATTGGACTGTGGTGGATTCATTTAAGTGCATTATTTATTGGTAGCTTATTAATTATTAGAGGTCGTCCATTGGGTGCTTGGCTTAAAGCTGTCGTCACTAAGCGGGAGCAAAACCTATGATGAAGACACTTGATTGGTACTTAGGTCGTAGCATTTTGCAAACCACAGGGTTTGCGTTAATGGTGCTCGTGGGTATTAGTACATTAATAAAGTTTATTGAGCAGCTTAAATCTGTAGGGCGCGGGAGCTACGATATAATGACTGCCATGCTGTACACTATTTACAGTATTCCAGATGATTTAGTGGTGTTTTTTCCTATGGCTGCACTTATTGGTGGCTTAACTGGATTAGGAGCGCTTGCCTCAAATAGTGAGTTGGTAGTAATGCAAGCGGCGGGGATGTCGCGTTTACAAATTATTGGCTCAGTAATGAAAACAGCTATTTTTATGGCATTGTGCGTAATGGCTTTAGGCGAGTGGGGCGCTCCTGCTGCACAGCTGCACGCTAAGGAAATGCGTAATCAAGCGATTCATGGTGGTGATGTGTTTAATGCGCAAAAAGGAGTATGGGCTAAAGATGGTAATAACTTCATTAACATTGAAGATGTTGACCAAAATGGCATGCTGCGCGGCGTTAACATGTATCATTTTGATAAATCGTTATCACTAACACAAATCACCAAAGCAAAAGAAGCCGTAGGGCGAGATAGTGGTTGGCTATTGCGCGATGTAAATAAAGTGATGATCAGCGAAGAGTTAATTACCACTGAACAAGTTTCTGAAGAGTTTTACCCTTCGCAGCTTACCGCCGAAAAGCTAGGCGTGGTATCGGTAAAACCAGAATCACTGTCGTTTTCAGGGCTATGGTCATATTTAGCTTACTTACAACAAAATGAGCAAGACACCAGCACCTATGATTTAGCGCTCTGGCGTAAATTAATGCAGCCCGTGTCTATTGCCGTAATGTTGTTGGTTGCCTTGTCGTTTATATTTGGTCCGCTGCGAACTGTAACTATGGGGGCACGAATTATTATGGGGGTGGTAACCGGTATTGTGTTTCATCTAACCAATGAGATATTTGGGCCTGTGGTAATGGTATATCAAATTCCTGCAATTATAGGCGCCGTTTTGCCGAGCATCTTATTTACAGGGTTTGCAGCTTATTTAATGAATAAGCGGGTATAACTAAATTTAAAGCTTAAATAAAAAACGCGGCCTTTGTAAAAAGCGCCGCGTTTTTTATTCTTTAGATTGAGATTATACCAATTCGCTTAATTAAGTATTATTGCGGATTGATATCATAGTTCGCGATAAACGCGTTTATTTTCTTCTTTGGTGAGCGTAACCACTTCGGTTTTTGATAGGTAATCTTGTAGTGCTTTTTTATTTTTAAAATCCACTAATACCACTAAATTACCTAAACCCAGCAATGCGCTGATACTGCGGATAATGGCTTGTGGCCAGCTAATTAAGTTTCCCTGATGGGTTTGTACTTTTAATCGCCACGCACGCATACCAATTGTTTGCCCGCTTTTAGTCCAAAAATAACCAAAAAACACCAAACCAACCAGAACTAACAGTGAGCTGCGAATCCCTGAAAGTAACAGTGAGTCCTGAATACGTGCTGAGACATCTTCAGCGCCATTAAGAGCAATAACATCAAGGGAAATAAGCCCTTGAATAGCAAATAAATACAATACCACCGTTAGCATCGCAAAAGCGATAATAGCTAATGTATCGTACACCAATGACGCAAAACGGCGCCAAAATCCTGCCCGTGGAAACTCAGCCAACATAAATATACTCTCAATGTTAATGTGCGCGATAGTTTAGCAAATAAGCCGTCAAATACTACCTATTACGCTACGTGCTTAACTCGATATTGGCTCAAATGTTAATGGTTGCCTAAATGTTAAGCGGTTGATCATGCTTAATACATAAAACGCTTGCCGCTTTGCTTATTGTTTGTATAATGCTTAGCAATGAGATGGAAGAGGGTACATAATCTTTCACTCTAAAGTGGTTTTTCTTTATCTTCTCTTGTTTAGAAGGTTAAAGAAAAATGATGCCAGCGTGATGAAATTGGTATACATGGGGGATTCAAAATCCCCTGCCGCAAGGCGTGCCGGTTCAAGTCCGGCCGCTGGTACCACTTTTTATAGCCCCTGCTAGATTTAGCAGGGGTTTTTTTATGCCTTAAATTTGAGTGGCTGAACTTGAGCGGCACGTGAGGTGCCGCTGTTATAAGTAAAAGTCCGGCCGCTGGTACCACTTTTATAGCCCCGACCAAATTGGTTGGGGTTTTTTTATGCCTTAAATTTTAATAGCCTAAAGCCGCCAGAAATGAGAACACTTATTCCTTATGCTGTTCTTTGCTTCCATTAAGAATGTAATTAACCTAAGCTCAACTATAAAGTTTATTAAGAAGTGCCATTGTTAATGTTTGCAAGTTACCGTAGTCCAAACAGTTTATCTAAAAAAATGATGCGCGTTATTTTCTCTATCTACTTGTTTGTAACCTGCCTCATAACAAGCATGCAGTTTTTAACTGAATACTTAAAAACACAAGACTCAATCTCCTATGAATTAAAACAGTTGCAAGAAACTGTTCAGGGTCCTGTTTCGACGAGTTTGTGGCAATATGACCAAACTCAGTTAGGTGTACTCGTTGATGGGCTTGTTAAAATGCCGGTTATTGAGGGGGTTGATGTTTTTGACAAACATGGCAACAGCATGATTTCTAAACGTTCTTACACTCAAGCCTCACTTCCTCTCTCAATTTTTGAAACTAAATCTGAGTTGTATTGGACGCTTAATGGTACACGGGTTTTTCTTGGCACATTGGTGCTCTATTCATCGTCTGAGGTGGTTTTAGATCGTGTTTTATTTGGTTTTTTCTTAATTGCTATTACGGCAATGATAAAATTATCAATTTTGTTTGGGTTATTTATTTGGGCTTTCGATCGTTACCTAGCCAGGCCTTTAAAAGAATTGATGCAACAAGTTAATGAGGTCCAATCAAGTAAAAATACACGTAAACGGATCAATCTTTCACATATTGAAAACAACGAGCTCAGCCAGCTCCAAGATCATATGAATACGATGCTCTTTAGTATGGAAAGGGATCGGGAGCGATTACTCGAGGATGAAAAATCTAAACGAGATTGGCTGGAAGAGGCCGTTACAAAACGTACAAAAGATCTACAAGTATTAAATGAAAAACTTAAAACGCTTGCAACAAGAGACTCTCTAACGGGTACTTTAAATCGGGGGAGCTTTTTTGATACAGCAAATCATTTGCTAGAACTTTCTCAGCGACAGAAATTACCCGCATCTTTTATTTTAATTGACTTAGACTACTTTAAAAACATTAACGATACGTATGGACATTTTGTTGGTGATAAGGTGCTTATTCATTTTACCGACACAGTTCAGAGCATGATAAGAGAGTCTGACCTTATTGGTAGAGTGGGTGGAGAGGAGTTTGCACTATTTCTTCCAAATACAGGGCTTGATAACTCGTTCAAACTCGCTAATAAAATAAGAAAGGCTGTGGTTGATTCAACCTTAGAAGTTGATGGTGAAACTGTAATCTATACTGTAAGCATAGGCGTTGCCTCATCCGAGCTAAAAGACTGCTCAGTTACTGAGTTATTCAAAGTCGCTGACTTGAAGCTTTACTGCGCTAAAGACAAAGGACGTGATCGTGTTGAAAAATAAAATGTTTAAAGGTAAAAAAAAGATCTCTCAAGTGCTGCTTATATCCTTATTGTTAGCATTGAGTATAGGTAATTTTAGTCATGCCAATACATTAAAAGTTTGCTACGACCAATGGCCTCCTATGACCATATTTCCGTCAGAGGGTTTTCCTGCCCGCGGCTTTGTGATTGATATGCTAGAGCAAATATATACATCAAAAGGCTATCAATTAGAATATTACGAAGTGCCTTTGGCAAGGGGGCTCGATATGGTTGCGGATGGTCTTTGCGATATGTTGCCAGAATATTTATTTTCGCAAGACATCGAAGTGGGTTTCGAGTACGCCTCAGAGGCAACATTTGCATATCCAACTGCTTTTGTTGTTAGGCAGGATGAATCCTGGCGCTATGATGGGATTCAATCCATACAAGGAAAGCGTGTTGCAACAGGGCCTGGGTGGGATTACAGCTCGGTAAGTGTTGATTATCAAAATTATATTGATGATCCAAATAATTCTGATTTAGTGGAAGTAATCGCGGGCTCTAGCGATGTGGTAGAACGGATTTTTCAGATGATTAAAGCGGGAAGAATCGATCTATATGCAGATAATATGCTGGTTTTACAGTACATGTTGAATCGATTTGATTGGAACAATGGATTAAAAATAGTGCGTCCAGGCTTAGAAAATAAATTGGTTGAAATACCTATTTTTTCAAATAAAATGCCCGCAGAAAGAAGGCAAACGCTAATAAATATATGGAACAGTGGTCGTTTATCTATCAAAGGAGATAAACAAAAAATGCTTCTTAAAAAGTATAATGTGGCTTTATAAGTGCTTTAAAATGCCCCAATAGCACGCGCTAAGAAAGTGAGATATTTAATTTGATTATGATCTTATACTTTTTTTCCCCGTAAATTAATTAGTATTAAATTACTTTGTACTGAGTTTTTTACTCGGATATTATATACCTCAACCTCTTGTTGCGAATAAAACATCATGACTCAATTGACCGCAAAACAGAATATTCAAGCCATTGTTAAAGCGATTAAGGCGGAAGAAGCGCTGCTTCGTCAAAAACATCCATTGTTAATGCATCAAAACACCTTGGGAATGGCTATCTTATTGCTCTCGCTAAGTGCGTTAATTGGGGTTGGTACTTTGTATTACTTTGCCATTATCCCTGCTTGGCTTTGTATTGTATTGGCCGCTATAGCCACCTCTATTTCGCACGAGCTTGAGCACGATCTTATTCATAAGCAGTACTTTAGCAACCAGCCTTTTTTACACAATTTTATGATGTTTACTGTGTGGTTGATGCGCCCTAATACGATTAGCCCGTGGTATCGTCGCAAGATGCATTTGCATCACCACAAAACGTCGGGCACTGAGCAAGACCTAGAAGAACGTTTGGTAGGTAATGGTATTAAAAACCCGTTTTTACGTGCATTGGTGATTGTTGATGGATTGCTTGGTTTATTAATTAACGCAAAACGTTTTAGTAAAGAAATTAAAGGGTTTAGCTTTTTTAAAGTGTTTAACGCAGGTTTTCCAATTACTACTGCTTATTTTGCTATTTTATACAGTGTGATAGGGTTTCATTTAATTAATTTATTTACCCCAATTGCGGCTAACTCACCGGCATTATTGCTCGATGTAATGAATGTGTTCGAGTTTTTAATGGTGGTGCTGATAGTGCCTAACATTGTACGTTCGAGCTCACTTAATTTTGTTACCTCCAGTATGCATTATTACGGCGGTGTTAATAATATGCTTGAGCAAACTCACGTAATTACTAGCCGTTTGTTTATGCCGTTTAATTTGTTTTGCTTTAACTTTGGCCACACCCACACAATTCATCATTTTGTGCCGAATCAGCCGTTTTATTTACGTCAAATGATTAGCAAAAAAATTCTTGAAGTGATGCGCCAGCACGGTGTGCGTTTTAACGATTTTGCTAGTATAAAAAAAGCTAATTTGTATCAATCATAAAGCTTGTTTTTACTCAATCTTCGAGGTTGCTGCTTTATTAACCTTGCCTAGCCTAAGGCTAGGCAATACCCCTAGTAAAATCAGATAAAGCTTATAAAACTTCCCTTTAGTACCTACTTAATCTATTACTCAGAGCTTTTTAAATTTAGTCCTTAATTGATGCCACTTAGCGCTTTGTTATGTAATTGAATACTAAGTTTAATTTTTTGATTTTAATTGATTTTTTTTAGAGTTATGGCTTGCCTTATACTCAATTTTTCACCCTTATGTTTTTATGTTATGAATAAAAAAGCACGTTAATCGAATTGAAATATTTCTGTAATATTTAGGTGTTCTAATGCGCTCTGAAACAAAAACGTCATCAAAATGCCATAATCGGTAAGACAAAACTGAGATTTAAACATGAGTGAATCAAAGCGCAATACGCTATTAATAAAAACGCTTAACTGGGCTGCTATCGCCTTTTTAGTTTATTTAGTCCTTGTAGCCGTTGGCACTGTCAGTGGTGGTTTTAAATTAGCGTCGGGCGGTACTGAGGGAGCGAAAGAGATTTTTGCATTCGCAACCAACCCGTTTATCGCATTATTATTAGGTGCTTTAGCAACCGCTTTAGTGCAATCATCATCAACGGTTACCTCAGTTATAGTGGGACTAGTTGCTGGCGGTTTACCGTTAAGTATTGCTATTCCAATGGTGATGGGTGCAAATATTGGTACCACTATTACTAACACCTTAGTGTCTATTGGCCATATTCGCTCTAAAGAAGAGTTCCAACGTGCATTTGCGGCATCAACTGTTCATGATTTCTTTAATTTATTTGCCGTTATTATATTTTTACCGCTAGAAATAATGTTTGGTTTGCTGCAAAAAATGTCTGCTGCTTTATCGCACTTATTTATTGGTGATGCCGACTTATCATTAAAGAGCTACAACTTTATTAAACCACTCGTAAAACCAGCTGTGGGCGTAATAAAAGATGCATTTAGTTTTTTAGATACAAAAATGCTAGGTGCAGCGATGGTTATTGCAGGTATTTGTTTGATTTTATTTGCCGTAACTACATTAGGTAAATTACTTAAAAAAGCGCTGGTTGGCACTGCAAAAGATATACTGCATGGAGCCATTGGGCGCGGGCCTATCGCGGGTATCACATCAGGTGCGGCAGTAACAATTATGGTTCAGTCATCATCAACGACAACCAGTTTGATGATCCCACTTGCTGGAAGTGGTGTGTTTACTACGCGTCAAATTTACCCATTCACACTGGGAGCTAACATCGGTACAACCATTACTGCTTTATTAGCGGCCACATCAATTACAGGGCCTATGGCTGAGGTTGCGCTAACAATTGCATTGGTACACGTTATGTTTAATGTATTTGCAGTTGCACTTATTTACGGCGTTCCTGTGCTGCGTGAAATACCGCTAAAACTTGCTGAAAAGCTAGCCGAAATTGGTACAAATAATAAATCAGCAGCATTAGGCTATATACTAGGATCGTTCTTTGTGGTGCCTGGTTTAATTGTACTGGCCGTTCGATAAGTAGAAATAAACGTATAAAAGGAATGCGCTATATAATTTATATAGCGCATTTTTTGTTTTACCACTGGTAACTTACAGACAACATGGCATTACGTGGTTTACCTGGGAAGTAACGATCCCCAGTAAAGCTGGTGTAATCGGCGCGCTCAGCGTAGGCTGTGTTAGTTAAGTTTATAATTCGGGCACTCAGTAATAGCTGTGGACTAATTTGCCACTGGCCGCGCAAGCTTAAAATATCGTGGCCTTGATATTCATGTAAGTTTTCAGGGTCGGAAAAGTAGCGGCTCACATAGTGCCATTGCAGCGCAAGGCTAATACTCTCGTTGGCTTGCCAGTTAAAATCGATATTAGCAACCTTTCGAGGTGCGGTATCAATATCGTTACCTTTAATATTAATGCTGCCAATAACTTGCTCATTCGAGTACGTATGCTTGGCATAGGTGCCTGCAAAATTAACAGATAAGTGCTGATTAAAGCTATGCGCTAATTCAAGCTCAATACCGCGATGCCGAGTTTGGCCGTCATTAACAGTAAAAAAGTCACTGTCGCGGTAGATGGTATTGTGCTTGCTCATCGCATACATCGATAAGCCATAGCGAGTATTGTTGTACACCCCTTTAATACCCATCTCAGCATTATTAGCTATTTCTGCGTCTAAGTCGGCAGTACTTTGCTCGCGTTGTAATTGATAGAGCTCAGCCGCTTGGGGGGCTCGATAGCCTCTTGAAAAATTAGCGTATAATGTATTGTTAGTATTAAGCTGATAGCTCACCCCGAGTTTTGGCGAAAGATTACTAAAGCTGTTTTTAGTGCTTTCGGGGCGGCTATAACGACAGCCACCAAAACCACATTCGTTGCCATCCTCTTTTGTACGCCCTGCAAGCATATTATTTTGATAGTCATATTGCATGTGCTCATAACGCAGTCCTGCGGTTATAAGCCAATTATTTAGTTGCCAATCAATAGCGGCAAATGGAGCATATAAGGTGGCGTCAACTTGGTAATCGTAATGTTTACCTTGCGGCACTGTGGCTACTAAAAACGCAGAACCTTGAGTCGGTTTATCTTGGGTTTGTAAAAAATCGGCTTGAGTAAACTCACCATCAAAACCAAGTTTTAGGTTGGTATTGTCGTTCACATAATGTTGATAAAGCGATTGTAGGCCAAACCCTGTTTGACTGTTTTTTTCGAGCGGAGTACCGGGTAAAAAGTGTTTGAAAAAGTCCATGCTTTGGTCACGAAGATAAGGAGTAACAACAAGCGTGTTCTCACCTAATTGCCAGCTTACTTTACTCCAAGCCCTAAGCGAGCGAGCTTTTCTAAAGGCGTCAGGATCAAAATTTTGCTGTGCAATATCTTCATCTTTATAGCTTTGAAAGCCACTAATATATCCTGCGGTTTGTTGGTCTAAGTCGGTATAGGTCAACCCCGATATTAAACTTAAGTTGTTGTTAGCGTATCGATGTCGCACATTTATTTTTTGTTGTTTAACGCTTTCATCATCTCGGTAACCGCCATCATCGGTAAAGCTGGCATTAATACCGAACCCTGAATTATCCATAGCATGGCCTGCACGCAATTTATAGCGAGCATAACCGTAAGAGCCATAATCAACACCCAGTAAACCACCACCTTGGGTCGTGTCTGGTGTAATGACGTTAATTACGCCATGCACTGCATTTGAGCCATACAGTGCAGAGCCTGGGCCTTTTAATACTTCAATACGCTGTGCCATCTCACTATGTGCTTCAAATAGCTCATTAATATTACAAAACCCAGCTGCACGAAGTGCAATACCATCTTCAGCAGTTAAAATCCCTCCACAAGCCCCCGTACCAGAAAGCACCTGCGAGCGCAGGGCGGGTAAATACTCTTGACCATTACCACGTTGTACATTGGCACCTGCAACGCGTTGCAGTGCTTCTTCTACATGGGTAGGGGCAATAAGCTCAAGCTGTGATTCGCTTAATACACTGATCACCAAAGGTAATGGGGTGGAAAGCGCTTCACTACGTGATGCTGTGGTTGTGATACGTTCAATTGATTGCGCGGTATCTTCAGCACACGCACTATTAATTAAACTTAACTGACTGCATAACAATAAAGGGGGTAAATAGTAGTATTTCATAAATTCCAGCACATCGGCAATTTGATAAGTTTAGGGTAGGGGATTTTGTGAATTGGTTAAAGCACACTCAACCTATAAACCCGATAAGTAATCGATAAAACAATACAAAAAATGCCGGGCACAACTAAAGTCAGCACTGAGTAATGTTTAAATAGCAATACGCCTACCACTCCGCCGGTTAAAAAACCGGCAATAATTAATACAAAAACAATGCACTTTCTAGTATCGAATGTTTGTCCTTTTAGGGCTTTTCCAAACATTAACCCTAGGTCGGTAAATATACCGGTTAAATGAGTGGTACGCACTACAGCGCCGCTGTAGTTAGTGGCCAAAGCATTTTGTAAGCCGCAGGCAGCAGAGGCAAGTGTAAGTGCGTAAGGGTAAGAATATTGAAGTAGCTGTGCGCTTAACAGCAGTAAAATACCCTCAATAAATAAGAGCGTATCGTAATGGCGGCCTAGCTTAAGTGAACCGCCTGAAAGCATTAAGCCTGTTAATGCCGAGCCGAGTATAAAACTCAGTACAATCGCAACTAAAAATAACGCCGCCTTGATGTTGGTAGTAAGTTCAATAGCTAATGAAGTCACCGACCCTGAAACGTGAGAAATTGCTTGCTGTTCAAACCCTAATAAACCTACTGCGTTTACCATACCGGCAATAAAAGCGAGGGTAAACGCACCATATTCGACCCACTTAGGTAGTTTTGTAAACATCCTTTTAGCTCCGGTTTCAGTGTGTAGATTAATCATACACTTAATTAAAGTTAATAAATGAAAAGAGATTATATTTTTAACATCACAACCAAGTGATGATCGCTAAATTTAACTTTTGCGTATTAACCAAATTTGGAATTAATATGTTTAACCAAGAACAGCAATCACGCATTATAGAAATGGCATGGGAAGACAGAACGCCATTTGAAGCCATTGAAAATCTGTATGGGCTAAATTACTCTCAGTTAGTTAATTTTATGCGTGACCACATATCTAGCGGCTCATTTAAAGTATGGCGTAAGCGCCATGCTGGGCGTAAAACTAAACACCTAAAGTTACGCGACCCCGCGATTATGCGCAGTCATTGTAAAACACAGTACAAGCAGCGTTAATTTTTCTCATTTCATGTAATGTTCAGGCTTAACCGTTAATACTCTTCAGTAATGATCACACTGGAGAATCGCCATGAAATCACTAATCAGTATTTTAGTAATGGTTTTTGCGCTAATGGCAACAAACGCATTTGCTGTACCACACAAAGACAAACATGCGAATAAACACGCAAACAAGCATCACTGGAAAAAGCATAAATATAACCAATACCATGACAAAAAACGAATCTCTAAAAAACAAGCAAGGCATTTAATTCGCCAAGGGTGGACTCCACCAGGATGGCACACCCGTTATCATCAAGGCGATATCCTCGAGCATGATATTTATAAGCGTGCTAGAGTAATAGACCGAGAAAGAGACACAGTGCGAATAGAAGTTGATCGCACTATTATTCATCTAGTGCACGACACTCGTGAAATTCTCTCTATTTTACAGCGCCATTAGGCACCATATAAGGACTTATAAATGCTCATAGTGTTGGCGGTAATTACTGGCTTTTTGTTGTTAATAACCTTATTGCCGCTGTCATACAGTCAGCACTATTTAGTCCGTAGCTGCGATTTTGTGCGCTTGCAGGTGTGTTACCTAGCAAGCGCTGTAATTATCGTTGCACTAATAGGTATGTGGCAAATCGACTTTATTGCATACTCATTAATAGCGGCTGTTGCTTTAATTATTTGTGCGCTTCAAGCTAAGTGGATTTATCCTTATACATGGCTTGCTAAAAAAGAGGTGCAAAGCGCACCGGAAAATATCAACCACAGCATTCGTATTATGTCGGCTAATGTACTTATGTCGAACCACAATAGTGAGCAGCTCATTAGCCTTGTTAATACCTATGAACCCGACCTACTCATCACTCTAGAAAGCGATAGCTGGTGGCAAGATAAGTTATCTGTGCTTAAAAAAAACTACCCTTATCAAGTACAGTGCCCAAAAGATAACCGCTACGGCATGCATGTCTTTAGTAAATTTAACATACTCGATGCACAAATTTGTGAACTCATAGAAGATAATATTCCCTCTATTCATATTTTGTTTGAAAATCATCAAGGGCTAAAAATGCAAGGCCACTTTATTCATCCTGCCCCACCGAGCCCAACCGAAGAAGATTCATCGCGTCCGCGCGATAGCGAACTAATAATGGTGGCTAAAGCGCTTAAAAATCCAAGCCGCCCGACGATAGTCGCCGGCGATTTAAATGATGTAGCTTGGTCACGCAGCACCCGTTTATTTATGCAAATCAGTGGCTTTTTAGACCCACGTAAAGGACGGGGCTTTTATAACACTTTTCATGCTGGTTACTTTTTTATGCGCTGGCCGCTCGATCACTTATTTCACTCTACAGGTTTTACTGTAAAGCGTATCAAACGTCTTGCTAAATATGGCTCCGATCACTTTGCTCTGCTTACCGAACTTGTTTATGAAGATGCTAATCAGCAATCACTCGAAACAAAGCCCAGCGAGCTTAAACAGCAGGACATACAAGAGCTTGCTATGAGCAAAGCCGATAAACGTAAAGTGCCTAGGTTTGAAAAAGGCTAGATGAAGTACAGGTATTAGGTTAAAGGCTTTAGGCGAAAGGCAAAATTAATACATTAGGGGCGTGCTTTTAAATTTGCGGGATTTTATATAGCGAGCTATTTAGTTGAGTGTTAATTAGCAAAGAGATTCATTATGTTTAATAAAATTATCTACTTTTGGTTTACAGAGCTTGAGCCTAAGCAGTGGTGGCAAAAAGATGAGGCGTTTGATTTGATGATTCAGGCTCGTTTTGGCCAATTACACCAGCAAGCGAGTGCGAGTGAGTTATTTCAATGGCGTGAGAGTGCATTAGGCAGCCTAGCTGAAATTATCGTGCTTGATCAGTTCTCGCGCAATATTTATCGTGACAAGCCAGCATCATTCGCCTGTGATTCAATGGCTTTAGCGTTAGCACAATCGGCCATTACAAAAGGGTTTGATAAGAAGTTGACGGATGAGCAGCGAGTATTTTTGTATATGCCTTTTATGCACAGCGAATCGAAGTTAATTCATAAGGAAGCGGTTAAGTTATATAAGGGATTAGGTATTCAAAATAACTTAGACTTTGAGTATCAACATAAAGCGATTATCGATAAATTTAATCGTTACCCGCATCGTAATAAAATACTGGGGCGGGAGTCTACAGAAGAAGAACGCGAGTTTTTAAAACAGCCCAATTCAGGTTTTTAGATTCATCAGACAAAAAAACACCGCGCTTATTACAAGCGCGGTGTTTAGTTTTATTAACCAGATACCTGATATTAGCTATTAATCATGATGCTTTTAACATTCACAAACTCGCGAATACCAAAGCCGCCATGTTCTCTGCCATAGCCACTGTCTTTAACACCGCCAAATGGTAAGTTCGGTTGTGCCAGTCCGTAACCGTTTATGTTGATCATACCGGTATCAAAATGCTTTTTAGCCAGCTCAATGGCTTTTTTCTCATCTTTTGAAAAGATACCACCGCCTAGTCCATAACGGGAGTCGTTGGCAATACGCATAGCGTCATCATTATCTTTGGCTTTAATCAAAGATGCCACAGGGCCAAATAATTCGTCATCGTATGCAGGCATCCCTGGTGATAAATTTTCTAGTACTGTAGGCGGGTAGTAATAGCCTGTTTGCTGCGGAATTTCGCCGCCTACAATTACTTTTGCGCCTGCATTTACCGAGTCTTGCACTTGCTGATGAATTTTGTCGCGTAAATCTTCGCGTGCCATAGGACCCAGTTCCGTATCTTTATCCATAGGGTCGCCCATTTTAATTGCTTTAAATTGCTGGCTCAGCGCTTCTTTAAAGTCATTGTATAATGAGTCAACTACCACAAAGCGCTTGGCAGCCACACAGGTTTGCCCATTGTTAATAATGCGGCCCTGCAAACAGGTTTTAACTGCTAGTGCGAGGTCGGCATCATCAAGTACAACATAAGCATCGTTACTGCCAAGCTCCAATACCGTTTTTTTAACGTGCTTACCGGCTTGCTCAGCTACTTTTTTACCTGTGCCATCACTTCCTGTGAAGGTAACGCCACTAATGTGTTCATGAGAAATAAGTGCGCTGGCTGTTTTTCCGTCAATTAGTAAGTTACTAAAGCAATGCTCAGGGAACCCAGCTTGTTTAAATAAGGTATCTATTTTTTCAGCCATACCAAATACATTGCCCGCGTGTTTTAATACCGTGGTATTACCCGCCATAATATTTGCGGCACTGTATCTAATAACTTGATAAAGTGGGAAGTTCCATGGCTGAATACCTAGCAACACGCCAGTAGGGCGATAACTTATAATTGCACGACCGCCTTGCATATCGCGTTCTTCGTCGCTCAGCATATCGGCGCCATGTTCTGCGGTATAACGGCAAATGTCAGCACAAAGCTGCACTTCTTGAAAGCCTTGTTCGTACACTTTACCCATTTCTTCGGTCATCAGTTTAGCAAGCGCTTCTTTTTGCTCTTCAAATAAAGAGGCTAGCTTATTCAAGTATTTAGCGCGCTCAGTAAACGAGGTTAATCGCCATGTTAAGTATGTTTCATGAGACTTTTCGATCACTTGTTCTGCTTGAGCTTGAGAAAGCAGCGTATAGCTATTGATGACTTGCTCGGTTGCTGGATTGATCGTATCTACTGTGTTACTCATTTTACCTCCTAACAAATTATGTAATAGGGTAGGTGCAAAACCAAAGCCAGTTGGGCGATAGTTTATAAAAATTCATAACTTTTTGTTAATAATGGTTTTTATATTACTTTATACAAAAATCTAGATTTTGTTTGTTCGTTGTTTTTGCTATGGTTCTGTAAATACTGCAAGTTGTTGAAAAAGTTACAGGGAGTAGTTAGATGGTACAGTCATTGTTTAATATCGATTTACCTCTTATTCAAGCGCCTATGGCGGGCGTACAAAACGTTGAATTGGCTGCAAGCGTTTGTGAAGCTGGCGGGCTAGGGTCGTTGCCTTGTGCTATGTTATCGCCAGCACAGTTAGTTGAACAGCTCGACTTACTTACTCAAAAAACAGATAAACCATTTAATCTAAACTTTTTTTGTCACTCGGTTACTGATTACACCAGCCAACAAAAGCAGCAATGGCATAATATGCTGAGCCCTTATTTTGCAGAGTATGAAATTGACCCGCAAAGTTTAACCGCAGGGGCATCCCGTCAGCCTATAAACCAAGCCGTTGTTGATATTATTGCACCCTATAAACCGGCAGTTGTGAGTTTTCATTTTGGTTTACCTAAGCACGCTATTGTGGCGCAAATAAAAAGCTGGGGCACTAAAGTAATTTCAACGGCGACCACTTTAGATGAAGCTATTTGGCTCAGTGAAAATGGCGCTGATGCTGTTATTGCTCAGGGTTTAGAAGCTGGAGGGCATCGAGGGCATTTTTTATCAATGGATTTAAGCTTGCAACAAACCACTGAGCAGTTAGTTAAGCGTTGTGTTGAGTATTTATCATTACCGATTATTGCTGCAGGAGGTATTGCAACGGCAGATGATGTAAAGCATATGAAAGCGCTGGGAGCCAGTGGAGTTCAAGTTGGTAGCGCTTATTTATTATGTAAAGAGGCAAAAACATCTGCTTTACATCAGCAAGCTATTTTAGAGCAGGCTCAAGATAGCACCGCACTAACTACTTTGTTTTCAGGTCGAGCCGCGCGGGGTATTCAAAACCGCGTCATGCTCGAGTTAGGTACTATGCCTGAGGGCGTGCCTTCGTTTCCTCACGCTAGTAGCGCAATAACTGCATTAAGAACATGCGCTGAAAAAGCAGGCCAAAGTGATTTTTCGCCTTTATGGTGTGGTCAAAAGTATGTGCCTCGGGTGGGGGTATCAGCTGCGGATATTACGCATATTTTAATGGAAAAATGGTAATGTTTAATGTCTGATAACCCACTTTTATCGCTTGGCGATAGTTATGAAGTGCTTATAAATAAGCTTAAAACACAATTGGCAGGTATTTACCCTCAACAGCTTGTCGCGCGCAATACCGTGTTATTGCCCCAAGGCGATGTACAGCGTTATGGCTATTTAATTGTGGAGGGGGTTTTAGGTGCTATTCATGATGATATTGATGGCGGGCAAAAATGCAAAGAGTTTTATTTTAAAAATGAGTTTGCATTGCTGTTTGCCAATTGGATGACCTCAAGCCCCGCTTTTTACCAATTAAAAGTAATTAATGAGGCAAGTGTAATTAAAGTACCGCTGACACTATTTGAGCAAGCACAGTACCAACTCATTAAGCAGCAACTCATTGCGCAGCAACTAATATTTAAAGAAGCCAAAGAAGCATTTTTATTACTCAACAGCCCCGAGCAGCGATACTGTTACTTGCTTAAACATAAACCGCATTGGTTGGCGCAGTTAAGCTTAAGCCAAGTGGCTATGTATATAGGTATTTCGGCCATTTCGTTATCTCGAATTCGTAAGCGACTTAACTTAAGTTAAGTGCTGTTTATATAAAGCACTATACACTCCTCATTTTTACGCCTTTAGTGCCTTGGAGTGTTATGTTTTTAATTGCCCAATCATTGGTTGCCGTCGCGACTTTACTCGACTTAGCTTCATTTCAGTTTAAGTCCCGACGCATTATTTTATGTTGTTTATTTACCTCTGTGTTATTAACCTCAGTCCACTTTTTTATTTTGGGTTATAACAGTGCTGGCTGCTTAATGCTTATTGCCGCGTTACGTTATTTTTACTGCATATACTTTAAGCATACTTGGGCCATGTTTGGATTTATGGCAGTGAGTTGTTTAGCCGTTTATTTAACATGGCAAGATTGGTTTAGTGGCTTTGCGCTGGTGGCGACATTAATACAAACCATTGCTTCATTTCAAAATAGAGACTTGCACTTGAGGTTATGTATGGTGGTGGGAACCTCTTTTTGGATAACGCATAATATTTTTGCTGGCTCCCCTGTGGCAATAATTATGGAAAGCCTATTTTTAAGTAGTAACTTATTTGGTTTATATCGATTTTATATTAGTAAAAAAGTCTTGCTGAACCTCAAGTAGGAACGTAAAATGCAGCAATGTAAACTTATTAAAAGAACTGTTTGGCAATTTCTTTTAATAAAAAGGTTTCTCGAATAATCGACAATCCTTGTTTATCGCTATTAGCTAATGTGCGTTCGTTGTGAGCTATCGCCTCAAAAATATTTACCCATTTAGCTTGCATACCATTTTGTTGCTCATAGTGCTCAAGCTGTGCTTGGCCGAGTTGTTCGTTAATTTCGCATACATAACAGTATGACTTTATATGAATAATATCAAAGTCATCTTTGTACCAAGGACGATATTCTTCATAGAGGCCAAACTCACTGCAGATTTTTATATTTTGCGCGCCAGTTTCTTCATTAAGCTCTCTGATAAGTCCTTGTTCAATGCTTTCGTGTAAGTCTACGCCACCACCGGGTAAACTAAAATCGTCATAGCGCTGAGTGTACATTAATAAAATGTACTGCTGTTTAAATACAATTGCGCGAGCAGTAGGGCGAGTAAACTGACGACCATGAGTAATATTAATAGTGGGGTGAATAGTGGTTTTTAATAGGCGCATAACGACTCCAGCAATAAAGGTAAATTATATCAGTTGGTTGTATTAATTACTTCATTGTTAAAAAGTAATTAACTGAAAAGATTGTTAATTTAAGCGTTTATACATATATCTGTAGTTATAATGGCGAACTATTAAAAAATAAAATGTCATTGTTTTAGTCCTGCTCTGAATACCTTTCATTTGTTTAAAGGGGTGAGTAGAATAATAAAAAAGCATAGGGATTAATCATGTTAAATATACTTTTAGTTGATGACGACATCGAATTTAGTGATGTTATTTGTCATATTGTTGAGTTTCTTGGGCATAATATTCAAACTGCAACCAGTTTAGAAGAAGCGCATCAGTGGTTTGAGAATAATTCCTTTGATCATGTATTACTGGATTTCATGTTACCCGATGGTAGCGGCTTGCACTTATTAGACCATTTAAAAATGATTGGTCAATCTCCTAAAGTCACTCTTATTTCAGGGCACCCATCGGTTAAGGGGATTTTAGCCGATATGTGTGAGCCCAATGTAACGCATTTACTAAAGCCGCTGCAGCGAGAAGATTTAGAACTGGTTTTAAATGGTCCTAAAAAAACTGTTAAAAAAGCTAAGAAAAACGCTATCACCCATCATTTTGATACCTTAATTGGTGAATCTGAGGCAATGCAAAAGCTCTATACTATGATAGAACGTGTTGCTAAAACACAGGCTAACGTAATGTTAGTAGGTGAAAGTGGTGCCGGTAAAGAAGTGGTTGCACAAGCGATTCATAATGCCAGTCAATGCGAAGGACCTTTAGTTGCTAGCAACTGTGGCGCCCTTTCAAAAGAGCTTATTGGCAGTGAATTATTTGGTCATGAAAAAGGTGCCTTTACAGGGGCGATAGCCCGCAAAGAGGGCGTGTTTGAACAGGCAAATGATGGCACCTTATTTTTAGATGAAGTCACTGAAATGCCCATTGGCATGCAGCCTAATTTATTGCGCGTATTAGAAACAAAAAAAGTAACAAGGGTAGGTGGCAACCGAGAAATTCCAACTAACTGCCGTGTTATTTCAGCGACTAATCGCTCCCTTACCGATTTAGCGCAGAATAATATTTTACGTGAAGATATTTACTTTAGGCTTGCCGTATTTCCTATTGATATACCGCCATTACGTGAACGAAAAGACGATATTCCATTATTGGCAAAAGTCTTTTTAGAGCAGTTAAATGACGAAAATGGCACTGCTTTTAGCTGGACGAACGAGCAACTTAAAGAGCTGCAAACGTACGACTGGCCAGGTAATGTACGTGAACTTCGTCATGCAATTCATCGCGCTTTTATTATGAGCGATCCACAAACAAGCGATGTGGCACTGCCTGATAACCTAGAGTCACCTTTTTCACGAGTAAATAATCAAGCTCAGGAAAATCAGGTTTCTGCAGGACAAACCATTGAAGAAGTTGAAAAAGAGCTTATTCATGCAACACTCGATAAAGTACAAGGTAATAAAACATTGGCTGCACAAATGTTAGGTATAAGTACTAAAACGCTTTATAACCGCCTTAACGCATATGGTGGCATTGGCGAATATAAATAAAACAACATGAGGATAGTATGGCATTAACTAAACAAATAAAGCCTTTAAACGAATTAGTACATGATGCGCGGGCACCGTTAAATCGTATTTCAATGAATGCTGAGCTTATCAAGCTAGTACTTGAAAACGATATGCCCGTCGAAAAAGCACTCGAGGCACTCGATAAAATAATTGTTAATTGCCAAGCATGTAGTGACAGTTTACAGCTTATTTCAGACTCAAAATAATAAAAACCAGGACGATAAATGATTAAACGCAAACAGCAAGGCAAAGCAAATGTAGTATGGGCGTTATTTATCTCCATAATACTATGCATTATTGTAGGTAATGCATTTTTAGCGGTTAATACCATACAAGGCTTAACGCGTACTCAGCAAAGTTTAGATAACACTAATATGTTAAGCACGGCGATAGAGCAATTGCACCTTTCGGTAGTGCAAGCTGAGTCGGGGCAGCGTGGGTATTTATTAACTCAAACGGATGATTATTTAGTGCCTTACTACGATGCTATCGCACAAATAAAGTCTCAAACGAACCATGTGAGCGCCTTACATTCTGAAATTGACGGGCAGGCTGAGCGTATTGCACAGCTGTTACTCTTGGTTGAAGCTAAAATAGCTGAGCTTAAAAAAACGGTTAAATTAGCATTAAATGATAAAGAAAAACGCGCTTTAGTAATACTGAACTCACATGAAGGGCGAGACCTATATAGAGAGATCCGTCAGCGAGTTAATGATATACAAGAACGTGAATTGCTGTTTAAAGTCAGTCACTTTTCGAAATTAGCACAAATTAAGAAAGAAGCTAAAATCACTTTTGGTATTACTGCAGTGACCAGCGCATTATTGATTTTGGGTATGTTTTTATTGGCTAGACTTAATTTAAAAAATGCGGCCGAGTATCGTGCTGAGCTTGAAATGCAAAACGAAACCTTAGCCAGTAAAGTGACCGAACGTACCCAAGAACTTACGTTATATTCTGATGAGTTAAGTCGCAGTAACCGAGAGTTAGAAGAGTTTGCTTTTGTTGCCAGTCATGACTTGCAAGAGCCGCTAAGAAAAATCCAAGCATTTAGTGATCGGCTTGAAAGCATGTTTAAAGACGAGTTGGGTGAAAAGGGAACTGACTACATTGCCCGCATGAAAAATGCCGCACAGCGCATGTCTAATTTAATTAATGATTTATTAGAGTTCTCTCGAGTAACAACTCGAGGTAAAGATTTTACCGACACCAATCTAAATAGCATACTTAATGATATTTTAAGCGATTTAGAAATAGCCATTAATGAGTCTAATGCGCAAGTGATAACGGTTGATATGCCAATCATTCAGGCTGATCCGAGTCAAATGCATCAGCTGTTTTTAAACTTAATTTCAAATGCAGTGAAGTTTAGAGCGCCTAACGTAAATCCTGTTATTGATATTAGCTTTGAACGAATTAGCGAGTTTAGTGAAGACCATAATAGTAAAGTAAGTTGGCATGTTATTACTGTAAAAGATAATGGTATCGGCTTTTCAGCTGAGTATGCAGATAAAATATTTGTGCCATTTCAGCGTTTACATGGACGTTCTCAATATAAAGGAACCGGCATTGGATTATCTGTGTGTCGCAGAATTGTAGAGCGACATGGCGGAACTATTACAGCAATAAGCACCCCTAATGAAGGCGCAACCTTCATTATTAAACTACCTGTGGATGCAGAGTTATTCACATTACAAGGAGAGGCATAATATGCCATTAACAAACGTAAAACCCATTACCATTTTAATGGCAGACGATGATGAAGATGATCGTTTATTAACCCAAGATGCCCTCGCTGAAAGTCGCGTTTTAAATGAATTACACTTTGTTGAAGACGGTGTAGAGCTTTTAGAGTATTTAGAGCGTAAAGGGAAGTTTGAAGATAAAACCCTGTCACCAAGACCTGGCTTGATTTTACTCGACTTAAACATGCCGAGAATGGATGGACGTGAAGCACTTCAAGCGATCAAAGCCAACCCTAATTTAAAAGGTATTCCCGTTGTTATTTTAACTACTTCAAAGCAAGAAGAGGATATGGTTAAAGGTTACGATTTAGGTGCGGCGTCATATATTACCAAGCCAGTAACTTTTGATGGTTTAGTTGAGTTGATGAAAACGTTAGGTAAATACTGGGTTGAATTTGTAGAGCTACCAAGCACGTTTAACGATTAAGCATATAATTAAAATAGGAGACGCTATGTTAGCAAAGGCAACGAAACTGCTATTGGTTGAAGATGATGAAGATGATTACATTCTTACTCGTGACTATTTAGAGCAGCTCAGTTCCCATGTGTTTGACATAGACTGGATAAGCTCTCCTGAGCAGGCAATACATGTACTAAGTAAAAATGAGCATGATATTTGCCTGCTTGATTATCGCTTAGGTGCCTCAGATGGCTTAAGTGTTTTAAAGCAAGCGATTAAGAATGGCTTTTGTGGGCCTATTATCATGTTAACGGGGCAATCTAACGATGCGCTAGATTCGGCTGCGCTTGATGCTGGTGCGGTTGATTACTTAGTTAAAAGTGAAATGAGTGGTAGCCGGTTTGCCCGTTCTATTCGTTATGCATTAGCGCGCCGCGATGTAGAAGATGAGCGAGTTGAGCGTTTAAAAGCAGAGGCCGAAAACCGTTCAAAAGACCGCTTTTTAGCGCATTTAAGCCACGAACTGCGAACTCCCTTGTCGTCTATTTTAGGCTATACCGAACTACTTATGCTCAGTGATTTTAGCAAGCAAGCTGAAAATGAGTTGGGCGTTATTTATCGTAATGGCAAACATTTATTGAGCTTACTGAATGATGTTTTAGATTTATCTAAAATTGCAGTCGATAAGCTTGAGCTAAGCTTGGGGGATGTTAATCTTGATAGCCTAATGGCCGACGTGTTTACGCTAATGCGTGTATCAGCCCTTGATAAAGGTTTATCATTAAAATTTGAATCACTGGAGCCTTTGCCATTAGTTATTCGTGTAGATGCTACTCGGGTACGACAAATTCTCATTAACCTGATAAATAATGCGATAAAATTTACCGAGCAAGGCGAAATTATCGTTAACGCATGGACAGAGACGGTGGCTGAACGTGAAATGCTCTTTTTTAGCATTAAAGATTCAGGCTTGGGTATTGCTCCAGAAAAACAAGCACTCATCTTTAAGCCTTTTGAGCAAATTGCCGATGTAGAGTCGCGCTCAGTAGGTGGTGCGGGCTTGGGATTAGCTATTTGTTCTGAGCTACTTAGTCGTATGCAGGGTACTATTTCATTAGATTCTTATGTAGGTGAGGGCTCAACGTTTACCATTTCCTTATACCCTGGTGATATCAGACAGGTAGAGCGCAATTTATTAAAGCTTGATTTAACCCCCAACATGCAGCAAAAAGTAGCGCCATGCGAAGTAAGTGGCAAAGTGTTGGTGGTGGATGACTTACGCGATTTACGCGTGTTAGTTGGCCATTTAATTGGCTCAGCGGGTGCAGATGTAGATTATGCCGATAATGGCAAACAAGCGCTTGATAAGGTTAAAAAGCAACTCGCAGAAGGCCGCGCCGCTTACGATATTATATTTTTAGATATTCATATGCCGGTGATGGGCGGAAAAGAAGCAGCCATTGAACTTAGAAAGTTAGGGTTTAAAGGGGCGATTATTGCTTTAACCGCGGCCACCATGAAAGGTATTCATAACGAACTAACCGCGTTAGGGTTTGACGATATGATTGCTAAACCTGTGGATTCCAACTTACTTTACCAATGCTTAGAGTCAGCGCTGGGGAAAAAAACACAACGTGTTTCATCGATACAGCCAACGCCAAAACATAATACTAATATAAAGCGATTTTTATTAGTGGAAGACGATGCTGATGCCGGACAAATTACTCAGTTATTATTAGAAAGTTTGGATGTAGACACGGATATAGCAACAAGTGTCAAAGACTGTAAGGCGACGCTTGAGCATAACAGTAATTACGACAAAGTATTACTCGATATGCATTTACCCGATGGTTCAGGTTTAGAGCTTGCTGGGTTTATTAAAGAACACTATCCTGATATTCAACGAGTTATTATTAGTGGAATGGAGCCTGATGCCGTACACATTAGGCAGCTAGAAATAGAGCAAGTTTTGCTTAAACCAATAAACTTGGCGCTATTAAGTAAACTTGTTTAACGCCACTATTTGCCAATTTATATAATAATTAGCTAGGTAATATTAACGACCGATTGGCGTATGACTAATTCGGGCTGAAATAAAGTTTGAATAGGCTGTACGCTTTTTTGATATACATGGCTCAGTACCCACTGTGCAGCTACTTTTCCCATTTCATCTATTGGGTAATTAATAGTGCTTAAAGGGGGGTATACATGGCGGGTAAAGAACACGTTATCGTAGCCTATTATTGAAAGTTGTGCGGGTAGTTCAATGCCATGCTCTCTGGCACTGACCATTGCACCCGTTGCCATTTCGTCATTGGCGCACACTAAGGCGGTAATGGCGGGGTTATTTTTATAAAGAGCAGAAAATCCTTCGTAGCCGCTATCTTCTATAAAGTCACCTTCATACAAACTGTTTTCATCAAACTCAATGTCGTGTTCAGCAAGTGCTTGTTTATGTCCGTTTAAACGCTCTTGAGCGTCTTTTTTCCATAAAGGACCGCTAATGTAAGCAATGTTTTTGTGACCAGACTCAAGAATGTATTTAGTCGCTAAATAGCCCCCTTTAATATTATCAAGAATAATACAGCGATCGGCGAGCTCAGGAATATGGCGATTAAGTAAAACAAACGGCGTTTTACCTTTGCTCAGCTTTATTAAATATTCATCGCTAACCGCTTCAACATGCAAAATAAGTGCATCACAATTACGGCTAATTAAAAACTCTATGCCTTGTTGTTCTCGCTCTGCGTCACTGTGCCCTGCGGTAATAATAACGTGTTTACCTTGTTTTCTGAGGGTGTTTTCTATGCCGCTCATCATAGGGCCATAAAAAGGACCTTTTAACTCAGAAACCAATAAGCCAGCACTATTAGAGCAATTAGAGGCCAGTGATTGCGCAATAGAATTTGGGCGGTAGCCTAATTCTTCCATCGCTAAAGTCACTTTTTTTCTGGTTGCATCACTTACGTTTGCATTGTTGTTCATTACTCTTGAAACAGTGGCAAGTGATACCCCTGCAAGCTTTGACACCTCATAAATGGTGGCCATACTATTCCTTGTTACAAATTACTTTTTTGTGTTAAATCGGCGGTGATTTTTTTTATGGTTTTGTTATCTAAGTTGTATTTAGTCATTATTAAAGCCACAAGTATACTGCCAATAGCAGGGTAGAGTGTAAATGAGGTTAAAATACCGCTTTTAGTTGCTTCGCTTAATTCTACATTGGCTTGATACTGATAATACGCAAGTAACCAACCCGCTATAGCGCCGCCTAATGCGAGCCCCAATTTGATAAAAAATACCACGCTTGCATAAACCAAACCTGTGAGTCGTTGACCATTTTGCCAAACTCCGTAGTCAATAGCATCTGCCATTTTTGCCCACAATAAAGGTGTCGCCATTTGAGTGAAAAAGCACCATAAAAAATACATTAAAAAGGCGAGTAAAACTTGCTCATTAGGGACAAAAAAAGCAAAACAGCTCAATATGGCAGAAATATATTGCAGATAAATATAAGCCGTTTTTTTATCTAAGCGTTTACTTAAAGGTTGCGCACACGCACAGCCTATAATATTACCGACCATACCTAAAGTCACAAATTCGGTGATTAAATCTTCTTTTCCAAGAACATACTTTACATAGTAAATAGCTAATGTCGTGCGCAGCACCATACTGGTCAATAATATCAGTGCTGCCATACACAATATTTTAAACGGCTGATTTTGCCATAAAACGTGAAGTTGTGTTTTTAAAGATAATTTATGTGGTGGATTGATCACCCGCTCTTTGGTGTAACGAAAACAAATTAGAAATAACACTACACCTAGGCAACTCATAACCAGCATGGTGAATTGATAGCCCAACTCGTTATTACCCTCCCCAAACCACTTTACTAAAGGTAAAGTGCAGCTCGTAACCAATAACCCCCCCAGCATGCCAAACACAAATCGATATGATTGAATAGAAACCCGTTCGTTAGGATTGCTACTGAGTACGCCGCCAAGTGCCGAATAAGGAATGTTAATTGCGGTATAAACCAACATTAGCAAGGTGTAGGTAACGAACGCGTAAATAATTTTGTTGCCGTCATCCATCGCGGGGGTAGTAAAGGTAATCACGCTTATAACAGCGAAGGGGATGGCAAGCCAAAGTAGATAAGGTCGGTAGCTACCGTATTTTGTATGAGTGGCATCGGTCAGGGCGCCCATTATTGGGTCTGTAACTGCATCAATGACTCTGACGACTAAAAAAAGGGTACCAACAACAGCAGGCGAAATACCAAAAATGTCGGTGTAGAAAAAAGTTAAAAATAGCATTACGGTTTGAAAAATAATATTACTGGCCGTATCACCTAGGCCATAAGCTATTTTTTCTTTTTTACTCAGCATAAAAGCCACTCATTATTATTTTTGGCGCTGTTTAAGAAAATCACGATACGCAATTGCGCTTTGTTTTAAGGTGCGTTGTTGAGTTTGGTAATCAACATAGACTAGCCCAAAGCGTTTTTCATAGCCATAGGCCCATTCAAAATTATCCATTAAACTCCATGCAAAGTAGCCTTGCACATTAACGCCTTGCTCAACGGCATTATGAACGGCATTAAGGTGTGTATGGTAGTAATTGATACGATGTATGTCATCTACTTTTCCATCTATTAATACATCGGCCATCGCTGCACCGTTCTCAGTTATATATACTTTGGGTAGCGTGTAACGATCATTTAATGAAAGTAGGAGTTCACACAATCCCTGTGGGTATATTTCCCAGCCCATATCAGTGATGGCAATATTCTCTAAAGGAGCTTCGCTAAACCAATGATCTGGCGTATTTTTGTAATGGATACGAGTATAGTAATTAACCCCTAAAAAATCGATTTTTTGGCTAATTATTGCCATGTCGCCATTTGCAACATCAGGTTTTGCATCATTTGCAAGCTCCTTAATCACTTCAGGGTAGCGGCCTTCCAGCACTGCCTGAATATACCATTGGTTATGATAGTCATCAGCTAATTTAGCAGCGCGTTCATCGTCAGGAGTAAATGGATAGGCAGGGCTAAAATTAAGCACAATACCGGCCTCTATCTTAGGGCAGTTTTTGCGTATCACTTGCATCGCAAGTCCATGGGCTAGTAGTAAATGGTGCGCCGCTTGGCGTCCTGCTTTTTGACTTTTTATGCCTGGTGCATGTACCCCTATTTCATAGCCTAGGTAGGCACTACAAAACGGTTCGTTTAAGGTCGCATAAGAATCCACTAAGCCCTCTAGTTGCTGAGTTACTATATGAGCGTAATGAGCAAATTGGTAAGCTGTATCGCGGTTGAGCCAACCACCGTTGTCTTCTAAATGTTGTGGCAAATCCCAGTGATATAAAGTGACATAAGTTTTAATATTGCGTGCTTTAAGGGCCTGTAGTAATGACTTATAGAACGCCATGCCCTGAATGTTTAAACTTCCATCTTGGTGTAAAACGCGGGGCCAAGAAATAGAAAGTCGATAGGCATCAACGGCTAAATCGGCAATCATTTGAACGTCTTGTTGCCAATATTTTACATGCTCACAGGCGTGATTGCCGTTACTGTTATCTGCAATAGTGTTTGGTTTGCTACAAAAAGTATCCCAAATACATGGCAATCGCGTGTTGTGGCTTCCCTCTATTTGAAAAGAGGCCGTGGCAACACCAAAAATAAACGGCGATTTTAAAAGGGCTGACGTGCCTGGCAAATAAATTGTTTTAAACACAATGAGATACGTCCTTAAGCTTGCAATAATAATGCGCTTTACCGTAATTAGCTAAGCAATAGAAATTGTATAATACAGCAATGTAAGCGCTTACAATATTATTTGTAAATAAATTGATAAATTTTCTCTGTATGCTATAAATGTAAGCGCTTACATTTGGTGTTGCAACTATTATCTGCATTTTAAGTTTTACTAAACGCAATTAAATAGAGGTAACAATCTGATAATTATAAATAATTAGAGATTATACTATGGCACATATCACACAGCCACTACCGGCAGCAGAAAACAGCCAAAAACCAGGGTCTACACACACCTTTGCGTTAACATCGCTTACGACCTTGTTTTTTATGTGGGGTTTTCTTACTTGCCTGAACGATATTTTAATTCCGTATTTAAAGGGAATGTTCTCCCTTAATTACACCCAAGCAATGTTGGTACAATTTTGTTTTTTTGGTGCCTACTTTGTTATGTCAATTCCTGCAGGAAAACTCGTTAGTAAAATAGGTTACCAATTTGGTATTGTTGTTGGTTTGGTTGTTGCTTCGATAGGGTGTGCATTATTCTACCCCGCTGCAGAGGCACATGTTTACGAACTATTTTTACTTGCTTTATTTGTGCTTGCTTCAGGGATCACTATTTTACAAGTCTCTGCTAACCCTTATGTAAGCGTATTAGGGCCTGCAAAAACAGCGTCTTCGCGTTTAACTATGACCCAAGCTTTTAACTCTTTAGGAACAACGGTTGCGCCATTATTTGGTAGTTGGTTGATTTTGTCTGAAATTAGTCAAGCTACAGCCGAACAAGTTAAGTTCCCTTACTTAATGCTCAGTGCAAGTTTACTAACACTGGCTATTATTTTTGCTTTTTTGAAGTTACCTAAACTCGGTAAAGCGATTGATAGTGAAGCTGAAAATCAAGGTGACACTGAGTTTGTTGACTTAGGCAGTGTTTGGAAATATCGCCATCTTATTTTGGGCGCAATTGGTATTTTTGTTTATGTAGGTGCTGAAGTTGCGATTGGTAGCTTTTTAGTCGGCTTTTTAACCCTTGACCATATTGCAGGTTTACCTGAGCAACAAGCTGCACATTATATTAGCTATTATTTTGCAGGTGCAATGATAGGGCGATTTGCTGGCGCTGCGATTATGCAAAAATTAAATGCAGCCAAGGTGTTAGCTTGTCATGGTATTTTGGCCGGTGTGTTAGTGTTAATTGCAATGACAGGTCAAGGGTCACTCGCTATGTGGGCTATTTTATTGGTTGGTCTGTGTAACTCTATTATGTTCCCTACTATTTTTAGTTTAGCGCTTCAAGGCTTGGGTAAATACACCTCACAGGGGTCGGGTATTTTATGCTTAGCGATTGTAGGTGGAGCTATTATTCCATTACTACAAGGTATGCTGGCTGACAATATCGGTGTGCAGTTAGCGCTTATACTGCCTATTGGCTGCTATTTATATATTACTTACTTCGCGCTGTTTGGTGCAAAAAAAACAACGTCAACTCGTCTTTAAGTTTTAGGTGAATGCTATGATTATTAAACGAACTTTTTCAGTCACTGCTCTGATGCTAGCAGCAATAACCAGCAGCGGTTGTTCGCAACCCTCTAACAGTGCTAGCGATGCGACAAATCAAAAAGAAATTTGGCCAACAATAGAAACCGGTATTAAAAGCGATGCTCAAATGGAGCAAAAAATCGCAGATATGTTAAAGAGCATGACGCTAGAGCAAAAAATAGCGCAAATGATCCAACCTGAAATTCGTCACATTACGGTTGAAGATATGCGTAAATATGGCTTTGGCTCCTATTTAAACGGCGGTGGCTCGTTTCCAAATAACAATAAACATGCAACCCCCGAAGACTGGGTTGATTTAGCTGAAAAGATGTATCAAGCGTCTATTGATGATTCCCTCGATGGCAGCACGATCCCTACAATGTGGGGCACTGATGCGGTACATGGACACAACAATGTGATTGGTGCGACTTTATTTCCGCATAATATTGGTTTAGGGGCGGCGAACAACCCTGAACTTATTGAAAAAATTGCCGCAGCAACGGCGCGTGAAGTTATGGTTACCGGTATTGACTGGGTATTTGCACCTACGGTTGCCGTAGTGCGAGATGATCGTTGGGGTCGTACTTACGAGGGGTATTCTGAAGACCCTGAAATAGTAAAAGCATATTCAGCCTCAATTGTTAAAGGCTTACAAGGCGCTGTTGATGAAGACTTTTTATCAGATACGCGGGTAGTCAGTACGGTTAAGCATTTTTTAGGTGATGGCGGTACTGTGAATGGCGATGATCAAGGTAATAATATCGCCTCTGAAGAAGAATTATTTGCGCTTCATGCTCAAGGTTATGTTGGTGGTTTGGGTGCAGGTGCACAAACGGTAATGGCCTCGTTTAATAGCTGGCATGGTGAAAAAATTCACGGCAGTAAATATTTACTGACCGATGTGCTTAAAGATAAAATGGGTTTTGATGGCTTTGTTGTCGGTGACTGGAATGGCCACGGGCAGGTTAAAGGTTGTTCTAATAGTAACTGTGCTCAAGCGGCTAATGCGGGCTTAGACGTATACATGGCACCGGATGAGTGGAAACCATTATTTAGCAACTTGGTTAACCAAGCTAATAGCGGTGAAATCCCACTCAGTAGAATTAATGATGCAGTAACGCGTATTTTACGCGTTAAAATGCGTGCAGGGTTATTTGATAAACCAAGCCCTGCGAAGCGTCCCCTGTCTGGAAAAACTGAAATTATTGGTAGTAGCGATCACCGTGCAGTGGCTAAACAGGCTGTACGCGAGTCTTTAGTATTACTTAAAAATAAGCAGCAGTTACTGCCATTATCACCTAAAACCAACGTATTAGTCGCAGGCATAGGGGCTGATAACATAGGTATGCAGTCGGGTGGTTGGAGTGTTACGTGGCAAGGTACAGATAATAAAAACAGTGATTTTCCTGGTGGCAGCTCTATTTATGCAGGTATTAAAGATACTGTAGAGCAAGCTGGTGGCAGTGCAGCGCTGAGCGTTGAAGGGGAATATACAGCACGCCCTGATGTCGCCATTGTTGTATTTGGCGAGCAGCCATATGCAGAGGGTAATGGTGATGTTGATAACCTTGAATACCAGCGCGGTAATAAAAGCGACTTAGCGCTACTGCGTAAGTTTAAAGATGCGGGAATTCCTGTTGTTTCATTATTCATAAGTGGTCGCCCTATGTGGGTTAATGCTGAGCTTAACGCCAGTGATGCGTTCGTTGCTATTTGGCTTCCAGGTAGTGAAGGCGATGCAATTAGCGATGTATTGTTTAAAAATGCAGACGGCTCTACTAATCATGACTTTAAAGGCAAGCTATCTTTTTCATGGCCGAATAACCCAATCGATAATGAAAACAGTAACGACGAAGCTTACAGCCCATTACTTCCTTATGGTTTTGGTTTAACTTACAACGATAGTAATGTCTTAAAAGATAACTTGGTGGAGCAAACTCAACAGGCTGAAAAACTGGATGATTTAGTATTGTTTGAGCGTGCAATTAAAGCTCCGTGGTCACTGGTTTTAAAAAGTGGTGAGCAACAAAAAACGGTGGCGAGCAGTCGCGAGTCATTAGGTGCGGTGAGCATCCAAACATTTGATAAAGAGGTGCAAGAAGATGCACGCGCTATTCGTTTTAATGGCCAAGCACTGGCTGGCGTTAATTTAGCCGCTGCGTTTCCATCTGACTTACGTTCATACGTTGAAAACAATGGTCAGCTGCAAATACAAATTAAACTAGATAAAGCCGCGGCTAGTCCGTTATGGGTTGGTATGGGGTGTGGTGAGAGTTGTCAGGGTAAGTTTGATATTACTGATAACCTTGAGCAATCAGGTCAATGGCAAACATTAAACATCAACTTAAGTTGTTTTGCAGAGCAAGGTGTTGACTTAGCACAAGTGTTCACCCCTTGGCAGTTAAGCACGCAAGGTGATTGGCATGTATCTATTGCTAAGCTGGCTATTACAGCAAATGCTGTCGAGCAAAGTAGTGTTACTTGTAAGTAGTCAATAATCTATTAATAAGCATCAATAAGCAGGTACTAAATGTACCTGCTTATTGCTTTAAAACCGCGTATACAAAAACCTGCCAAATTAGTCCCTTCTTACTTTCATTCCATTCTATGTGATTGATTATATTCAGCTCAATAGTTATCATAAAAACATAATAAAACTGCATTCGCTTTTGCGTTAATTATTTGAGAGTATGCCGAAATATTAAACGCGTTATGTAATTAACAGGTGAGAAAATGAATCAAATAAAGCTGGCTTCGCAGAACATACAGCCTTCAAAAATAGTCTGTGTGGGGCGCAATTACAGTGCGCATATTGCTGAATTAAACAACGAACACCCTGAGCAAATGGTAATTTTTAATAAGCCTAATAGCGCGATCACTAATACCTTACTCTCTTCCCATAACGGTGATACGTTGCATTATGAAACTGAATTATGCTTTGTGGTTAAAAATAAACAACTTGTGGGCGTAGCGATTGGACTTGATTTGACTAAGCGAGCTTTGCAAAGCAGTTTAAAAGAAAAGGGCTTGCCGTGGGAACGTGCTAAAGCATTCGATGGCTCAGCATTATTTAGTGATTTTATTGAGTTAACGCCAGAAATGACATCGTTTATATTTGAATTACATATTGATGGCAAGCCGGTTCAACATGGTGATAGCCAACTTATGTTGCACCAACCTGCACAAATATTGGCTGAGGTTAGTCAGTTTATGAGCCTCGAAGAAGGCGACATTATTATGACTGGCACGCCTGCTGGCGTAGGGATGGTTAGTACTGGACGAGAGTTCAACGTTGCTCTTTATTCTGGTCAGCAGTGTTTATTGGAGCATCATTGGTCTGTGAGTCAAAGTTAATTATGTGTTGATAATATTGTTTATCAAAATTATCGATATGTTCACTTAGCCAGTGTCGCTGGCTTAGTTGATGAGCCGCTGATTCTAGTATGGCACTTTCTAATGCCGCATTAATTTTCTTAATTGCCTGATTAGCAAAATCATTAGGCGCATTAGTCGCACAGCCTACAGCTCCTTTGATTAATGAGCGCGTATTTTGAGCTATGGGTATACTAACGATTTTTATAGGGTGTTGTTGCTGGTTAAAGTAACTGGCCATAAAAGGGTAATCGAGCGAGTAGTCTAAAAAGCCATGCCTCAACCTATCGATCACAACGCCACTCTCATTATCACTACTTAAGCTCAAGGACACGTTATGATGGCTCAAAGAGTTTTCAATAATCATATTTATGTGTGGTGAAAAACGTCGTGCTGCGGCTTGTCCATAGGTAAAGCGTTCATCGCTAAGTAAACTAATTAAATTTATAGGATTACCATGTGCTTTAGTAAGTGTTTCTGCTTTTTGGTTAGTTGTAATAATACTAAACTCAGGGTAGATAGAGGTAGGACGTGAGTATGTATAGACTTCGTTGGTGCTCTTTTTATGGATTACGCATGGAAAGCAGACATTTTTGCCTTCTTTGATATATTTATTAATTCGTTTTTGTGGAACAAATAATCGAGTATGTTTTACATCCTTTATACTACTGATTAGTTGCTTAGTTAAATTATCACACAAGCCCATTTGAGTATTCTCTGAGTCTAAGTGAAAAGGTGGTGTGTTGCTTTGTAGCCATAAAATTTCAGTGAGCTGATTTTTAGATTGGCTAATACTGTTACTCGAGAATATTAAAAATAGCAGGCAGAAATAACGAGCTGTATCCATAAAAAGCTGATAATTCTTTATTAAATGACTGTATTTAATTATACCTTAGCGCTTAAAAAATAAACATAAAGAATAGCAAAGAATCAACATTATTGAATAACATTTACCCTTTGCTTGATTTCATTAGTAAGGCATTGGATTATTTCTAAATATAATATCAATCGCTGATAACACGTCATCGCTCAGTGTTAGGTCAAACGCATCAATGTCTTCCTTTAATTGCGCCATAGTAGTGGCACCAATAATAGATGATGTCACTCCATCAACTTGATTACTCCAAGCCAGCGCTAATTGAGCTGGGGTGATAGCGTGTGCATGGGCAAGTTCAACATACTCTTTGGTCGCCTGTTGTGATTGTGGCGTATCACGAAAAATACCGTTACGCTGCATAAATGTCCAGCGGGAGCCTTCAGGGCGTGCTCCATTTAGGTATTTACCGGTTAATAGCCCTGCGGCCAATGGTGACCAAGGTAAATAAGCAATATCTTCATGTACACATTGTTCTATTAAATAAGGCCAATCTTTGGCATGTACTAGGCTAAACTCGTTTTGGATAGACACCATTTTTGGCAAGTTATGCTCTTTTGATAAATTTAAAAATTGGCTAATTCCCCAAGGCGTATCATCAGAAAGCCCACAATGCTTAATTTTTCCTGCTTTAACACACGCATCTAACCCCTCTAAAATATCAAGCATATCAGCGGTGTGTTGTTTTGCATCGACATCAGTAAATTTAAGCATGCCAGGCCATTGCCTTGCAAAATGAGGAGTGCGACGATTTGGCCAATGTAATTGGTATAAGTCAATATAATCTGTTTGTAAGCGCTTTAGAGACTGATCAACGGCATCAATAACAGCTTGGCGAGTAATATCACCGCCATCACGGATCCATGAAAGCCCATTACCGGCAATTTTAGTTGCAATAACAATGTCTTTTCGTTTTTGTGAATTACGTGCTATCCAATTGCCTATAATTTCTTCTGTTTTACCGTAGGTATCGGGAGAGGGAGGAACAGCATACATTTCTGCTGTATCAATAAAGTTCACACCCTGCTCAAGCGCATAGGCTATCTGTTGGTCGGCATCATGCTGAGTGTTTTGTACTCCCCAGGTCATGCTACCTAAACACACTCTTGAAACGCTAACACCACTACTGCCTAATTGACTATATTGCATTGCTAATCCTAATTATTCGGTTTGAGAGTTTGCTTTTAAAGCCGATAACAATGGCTCAGTGATCGTGGCTTTTTGGCCTGTTTTAAAGTCAAACATCACCACTTTTGACATGCCGGTGGTTGTTATCGCGTTTTGTGCATGACTAAACACACTGTAGTTCATTACAAAGCGGTCAGATTTAATATCACTAATGGTAATACCTACGCTCAATGTGTCGGGAAAGGTAACTGGACGCTTATAGCGAATATTATTTTCACTGATCACAGGCCCCGTGGCTTTAGCATTAATAGTATCAAATAAATTTAATTTATTTAAAAAATCGATTCTGGCTATTTCAAAATAACGCAGGTAAACACAGTTATTAACATGCTGTAGGGCATCCATATCGCCCCATGCCACAGTGATATCGGTATGAATAGGGTATTGTTGTTTAAACGTTTCCATGTATTTATTGCTCTTAGTTTTAAAGCATTTAGATTAGCAATATGGTCGGATGAGCTCAAGGGAATTATAACTAGGGGTGGAGCTATTCTGTATTGCCCTCATGGATGTAAATAAGGGACGTAAGCAGGACATGGAAGCTTTGCGCCTTTTTTATTTAAACAATTAGGCTATAAACCTCGCGCCGTGAGTAAACTGCCTCAGATTGAACAAACCTTAACCTTAAAAGAACAACAGTGCTAAATAAAAACCCTTGAGTAAAAATTGTACCTCTTTAAATTCATGGCTATAGTAACTATTAACACACAAGGAGATAACTATGCAGAATATAATTAATTGGTTATTGGCATGCACCGTTTTTATAGCGTCGTTTACTTGTTACGCTATGGGTAATGAGGCTGGGGCAATTGTTTTGATTTTATTAGGCTTTTCTTTAGAAATTTTATTTTGGATGTATTGTTTTAATAAGCCAAAGAAAAGTAAACGCTCTTTTTAAGCAATAACATGCTTGCTAATTAAAAGTGATTCCACAATAATGGCTGTATAAATAAACAGTTGTTATTGTGTGATGAAAAAGTTTATTCATATAGATATGGACTGCTTTTATGCGGCCGTAGAAATGCGCGACAATCCTAAGCTTGCAAGCGTACCGCTGGCAATTGGCGGAAATAGTCGCCGTGGAGTGCTCTCTACCGCTAACTATATTGCTAGAGAGTATGGGGTGCGCTCTGCTATGTCTAACTATCATGCCAAACAGCTTTGCCCTGACTTAGTTATTGTGCCTGGCAGAATGGCTGTTTATAAACAAGTATCAACACAGATCCGCGCCATTTTTAACCGCTATACTGACCTTGTAGAACCTCTTTCGCTTGATGAAGCATATTTAGATGTGAGCCATAGTACTGCTTTTAAAGGTAGTGCAACGTTAATTGCTGAGCAAATTCGTACCGATATTTTTAATACCACAGGACTGACTGCATCTGCAGGGATTGCCCCAATTAAATTTATAGCCAAAATTGCTAGTGATGAAAATAAGCCCAATGGCCAATTTGTAGTATTGCCTGAGCAGGTTGACTCGTTTTTAGCCCAATTGCCATTAGGTAAAATTCCAGGGGTGGGTAAAGTAACTCTAGAAAAGCTTAATTTAAAAGGGTTATACACGGGGCAAGATGTGCGCGAAAAAGGGGCTAATTGGATGCAACAGCATGTGGGTAATTTTGGTGTGTCGTTATATCAAAAGTGCATGGGTGAGCATATAGGGCGCGTTTCCACCGAGCGGGTACGTAAGTCATTGAGTGTGGAACATACTTATGAATACAACAAAAACAGCCTAGATGAATGCCTTGAACAATTACCGCAACTGTTAGATGAACTCGTGGTTCGATTAAATAAACAGCAACTACAACATAAAATTAATAAATTAAGTGTTAAAGTTAAATTTGCTAATTTTGTAGTGACCTCAGCAGATCAAGCTGCGCATCAATTAAACACGGCTATTTTTAAAGAGTTACTCGCCAAAGCCTATCAACGTGGATTACAACAACCGGTGCGCTTATTAGGAATTGGCGTGGGTATTAAAAATCAACCAGAGCATAATTTACAGCTCAGTATTTTAGATGTGTAAAACGTGTAACTCCAAGTTGCCAGTAAATATGCAGGTTATCGCAGTTCACTGGTTATAAATTGCTAAATAAATAATAATAGGGACTACGTTTTCTAACAGGATCCTTTTTTATGGCATATCCAAAAGCAGTACTGGCTAAGCCGGTAAGTGCAAGCCTAGATTGTACATCGCATGATGCACTTATTATTATCAGCAACGACTTTTCTCATTTACCAAATACGCCACTGCGTGATGCAATTTTAGACCAAGCCCAAGTAGACTCTCGCATAGGCAATCAAGTCACCTTGTTAGTGATTGCCGGTAAACGTGTCGTGTTAGCGCCAACAGGCCCTTTAAACAGAGATTATGACGACGTTCGTCGTTATTTTGATGCAGCCAAATTAGCCATTAATGAGGCAAAAGCATCAGGTAGTGTTAACCCTGCTATTTATTTACCCGCTTTAAATACGGATAGCCGTTATCAACATGCTCTTGAAGTGGCTTACTTGGGCGCATGCCAAGCATTATGGCAACCCCTAGAAGCGCGTGAGTTTCATGGTCAAGGTATTGAACCTATTACTCAAATAGGCTTAATTGATGCCAATGAGCAAACAATCAAAGCAGTCAATGCGTTAGCTGCGGGGCAATATGCCGCACGTGATTTATGTGGCACCGAGCCTGAACGCATGGCCCCCCCACGTTTTGCTGATTATTGTACTGAGTTATTTGAAAACAGTGCGGTGAGCGTTGATGTGATTGATGATTTAGCTGCCATTGATAAGCATTACCCCATGCTAAGTACCGTTGCTCGCGCATCATATGCGGTAGAGCGTCATCATCCACGCGTTGTTAAACTTGAATACGTGCCTGAGGGCGAAGTAACCCGAACACTGATGTTTGTTGGTAAAGGTTTAGTCTATGACACGGGCGGTGCAGATTTAAAAGTCGGTGGTTTTATGGCGGGCATGAGCCGCGATAAAGGCGGTGCGGCCTCGGTTGCTGGATTTATGAAAGCAGTAGCCGATTATCAGCCTAAAGGGGTTAAAGTGATTGCCTTTTTAGCGGTTGTACGCAACTCTATTGGTTCAGATTGTTTTGTCCCTGATGAAATAATTACTAGCCGTGAAGGTGTGCGAGTACGTATTGGTAATACCGATGCCGAAGGGCGTTTAGCTATGGGGGATTTACTTAGTGAAATGAAAGATTTAGCTAAAAATGAAATAAATCCAACGTTGTTTACAGTGGCAACCTTAACAGGGCACGCTGCGCGCGCGATGGGGCCTTATGGCGCATATGTTGAGAATGGCCCCGCGCGTAGTGCTAATATTTCACGCCAATTGGCCGATTGTGGTGATTTATGGGCTGACGGTGCTGAAGTGTCACGTTCACGCCGTGAAGATTATGATTTTATAAAACCACGCACTTTAGCTGACGATGTGCTTTCTAGTAATAATGCAGCTTCTGCTGTCACAGCGCGCGGCCATCAATTCCCTATGGCATTTTTAGCTGTGGTAGGTGGATTAGATAAGCATGGCAGTGAATCTACTTTACCACTTCCTTATGTACATATGGATATTGCTGGTAGTGGCGTTGAAGGCGGTGACTGGCAACATGGTAAACCAACTGCAGCGTCAGTAAGCAGTTTATTTGCCCGCTATTGTTTATAACTCCCTATAAATAATCCTAAAAAGCCCTGAAAATCAGGGCTTTTTAATTGGTGGAAGATATTTATTATCCGGAGTTAAGGTTAACTAAGCTTAAAGCGCGATACCACGCTTGATAACTCAACACTGCTTTGTTTGAGTTTGTCGCTAGCGCGAGTTAAATCTTTGGTGTTACCCAATGATTGCTCTGTAGATTGTGATAAATCGTTAATTCTTAAATTCACCTCGTCTGCGGCTGATGTTTGCTGCTCTGTGGCGCGAGCAATTTGGCCGTTCATATCGGTGATCACCGATACCAGCCTGTCTATTTCATCAAGTGATGCATTAGCTGAAGAGGCTTGTTCAACCGTAGAAATAGAAATCTCTTGGCTAGATTTTACCGCTTCAACTGCAGCTTTAGCCCCTTCTTGCAGCTTAGCTATCATAGCTTGAATCTCATCAGTGCTTTTACCTGTCCGGCTGGCAAGTGTTCTTACTTCGTCGGCTACAACTGCAAAGCCTCTTCCATGTTCACCTGCTCTTGCAGCTTCAATAGCTGCGTTTAGCGCTAACAGATTGGTTTGTTCAGCAATGCTTCTAATAACATCAAGTACCGAGCCAATATTATTACTCTCTTGAGCAAGGTCGGCGGTCACTTTGCTCACGGTTTCTATATTACTAGAGAGGGTTTCAATGGCGGTAATGGTTTTCGACACTACATTTTTACCCGTTGATGCATTACTAGCAGCATCATTTGCGGCTTGCTCAGCAGCTTCGGCATTACGGCTAACATCATGAATTTGATGAGTCATTTGCTCCATTGCCGCGGCTACTTGGGTTGAGCTGTCGTTTTGAAGTTCAATGAATGATTGGCTGGTTTTGCTAGAATCATCGACTGCATGGGCATGCTCGTTTACATCGTTTGCGCTTTTGGCAACCAGCACCAAAGACTCCCTAATTTTAGAGACAAACAAGTTAAATGACCGCGACAGCTGAGATATTTCATCATTGCCATTTTCGTTGAGAGTACGGGTTAAATCCCCCTCACCTTGAGATATATCTTTCATCATTTCAGCTGCTAAACGAGTCGGCGTTAAAATACTGCGACCAATAAAGTAGCTAAAAAGTACGACAACGACGATCATAATCATTACATTGATAACGATAATAGTACGTTGCTGCGAAAAGGTGTTGTCTATGGTATCAAGGTAAACGCCCGAGCCGATGATCCATTGCCATTGATTAAAGCCTTTTACATACGCAATTTTATCTACGGGTTTGTCGCTGCCGGGTTTTGGCCACTTGTAAGGCACATAGCCTTCGCCGGATTTTTTAACAACATCAACCATTTCAACAAACAAAGGGGTGCCATCAGGGTCTTTATTATTCGTTAAATCTTTCCCTTCAAGGGCTGGTTTAATTGGGTGCATTACCATGGCTGGCTGATAATTGTTGATCCAAAAATAGTTAGTATCATCGTAACGCAATGAGCGTATTGAGGCCATCGCTTGAGATTGTGCTTGTGCACGAGTGAGTGTTTGACTTTGTTCAAGCGCTGCGTAGTGTGTAATGATGCTATAAGCAGTTTCCACCACATTTTTAGTTTTTAGATATTGCTCATTTTTAAGCGATTTATATTGATTACTTAAACTCGAAATACTCAATACAATTAAACCAAAAATTACAATCCCTACTAAAATGGCTAAACGTTGAAATATAGTAAAACGACGGAGGTTTGGCATATGCATGTTCCCGTATTAGAGCATTACTTCTCTTAAATAAGCATAGTTAAAATATAGGCTAATACGGTTTTATTTTCCTTATATTGTATTTTTAATACTCTCTTTATTAACTAGTTTGCGTAAATACAATAAAAAGGATAGGCCGAACTTTTACTTAACGGGTGCTTATAATGAATTTAATTATTGTTTGTTGACGTTTCAATATAGCTTATCTGCATAAAAAAAGGCTGATACTTATATCAGCCTTTAGTCGAATAATTAACCCAGTTTTAGTTACTTTATATTAAAATTACGGTTAAAGAAGTTTGTAATAGTTTGATGTAAATGAGTTTGAACTTGTTTACCGCGAAGGCTATGTTTTGAGCCCGGGTAAGTCATCATTTCAAACTGTTGATTGTTATCTTGCAGCTGTTTAAACAATTTAGTGGCATGGGTAAATAATACGTTGTCATCGGCCATGCCATGGTAAATCATTAATGGGCCTTTTAAGCCTTCAGCGTATGGGAACACAGCACTGTCGATATAGCCTTGGGCATTAGTATCTGGGTGACCCAAATAGCGCTCGGTGTAATGGGTGTCGTATAGAGCCCAGTCGGTAACCGGAGCACCAGATACACCCGCGCTAAAGTAATCGCCTGCTTTAAACATAGTCATCAGCGCCATATAACCACCGTAGCTGTGGCCATAAATACCAATGCGAGCAGGGTCTACGTAATCAAGGGTACGTAAAAACTCAACGCCTTTGATTTGATCCGCCACTTCTACAACGCCTAAGTGCTTATAAATTGCATCTTCAAACTTTTTACCGCGATTGTAAGAGCCTCGGTTATCAAGTTGAAAAATTACATAACCTTGTTGCGCCATGTATTGAAAATATAAATTTTTACTGCGCCAGCTATTGGTTACTCGCTGAGCATGAGGACCACCGTAAACGTTGACAATAACCGGATGCTTTTTACCCTTTGCCATATTTGCTGGTTTAAATAAACGGTAATGCATAATTTGGCCGTCTTCAGCGGTAATTGTTCCGTATTCGGGCTGGGCTAAATCAGTTAGATACGGGGTAAGTGGGTGAGAGTCATCAAGCTTATTCTCTTCAAGCCACGTAATAAACTCACCATTAATTTTGCGCAGTGCAGCTGAATTTGGCTTATTAACCGATGAGCTATTATCAATGAAAGTTTTATTATCTTTAGCTAGAACGACATTATGGTATTGGCCTTTTTCAGTAATGCGCTTCATACCCCCTTTTTTAAATAAAGGCGCACTGTATAAATGGCTCTCTAGCGGGGTATCTTTACGTGCAGCAAAGTAAACAACGCCATTTTTTTCATCTATCCCTTTTAGGCTATCTACGATCCAATCACCTGCGGTAATCTGGCGGATAAGTTGGCCGTTATTACGATATAAATAAAGGTGCTTAAATCCATCGCGCTCTGAGGCCCATACAAAATGCTTTTTATCTTTTAAAAATTCAAGGTCAAAATGCAAGTTGATCCAGGTATCACTTTTTTCAGTTAAAGCAACGGTTTGCTGTTTTGTTTTAGTGTTGTAAAAACGTAGTTCTAAGTTATGTTGCGAGCGGTTTTGCCATTGATAAGAGAGCGTATTGCTGTCGTTTCGCCACTTAGCGCGGGCAATATAAATATCTTTATCGTCGCCTAAGTCAATCCAGTCAACTGCTTGATCATTAAGCTTTACCACCCCAAGTTGAATGTCAACATTATTGGTGCCAGTAAATGGATAACGCTGGTTAAATAGTTTTACTTCATCAGCATAAATTTCGTTACGAATCGCTTCTTGAACAGGGCTTTCATCAACGCGAGTAAAGGCGATTTTAGATTCATCATTTGCCCACCAATAACCGGTCATACGGCTCATTTCTTCTTGCGCCACAAATTCTGCCATGCCGTTTTTAATTACGCCACCGCCATCTTTACTTAACTGAATTTCTTTACCTGAAGCCAGCTCTAGTGCATATAGGTTTTGCTCTCGGATAAAGGATACGAAATTTCCTTTTGGAGAAAAACGCGCATCGGTTTCAAATGCGTCTGTGTTAGTCAGCTTTTTACTATTTTTAGCATCTAAGTCATAGTAATAAAGATCGCCATTAAGAGGGAATAACAGTGCTTTCCCATCTTTTGACCATTTATATTCAAGGATACCTTTTCCAAAAATACGTTGGCGTTCGCGGCGTGCTTTTTCTTCATCGGAGAGATTTTCTGGGCCTGAAAATAACTGCGCCGAATCAACTAACAACCGGTTGGTATTATCTTTTAAATTATATTCCCATAAATCGTAGCGGTTATAGTCATCGGTTTTACCTTGTAAGTAGGTAACCCGGCTACCATCAGGCGAAAACTTAAGTTGTACCGGAGATTTGCCTGCTAAGCTCGGATCATCAAATATACGCTCAAGCGTTAGCGGCTCAGCTTCTGCGCTTAATGCGCCCGCGAGTAGGGGAATTGCCAGTGAGAGGTGTTTTAGTTTTTTTAACACAGGATTGCCTTTACTTACATAAAATTATCTCGATGGTAAAGCACAAGCGTGTGCAACTGCAACTAAATGCTATAAAGTGTGCGGTAAAATAATCTAAGGACTTTAACATGAGCAAAACATCATTTACCTTAGCACCTGAACTGAAAAGAGATTGTATTGAACTGACTGATTGGCCACTTTGTAAGGTGTTGCTATTAAACGACAGCCAATATCCTTGGTTTGTATTGGTCCCCAGAATAGCGGGTTTAAAAGAGATTATTGATTTAACCGAGCAGCAACAAATTACTTATTTACACGAGTCAGCGAAACTCAGTCATTTGTTAATGGAGGTGTTTAATCCTGATAAGTTAAATGTAGCCGCATTGGGTAATATGGTGCCACAACTACATATTCATCATATCGCGCGTTTTAAAACAGATATTGCGTGGCCTGCGCCGGTATGGGGCAAGTTTCCGAGTGTGCCTTATACTCATGAGCAGATAGAGCAATTAAAAGCGCATTTTTAAAAATCAAAATGAGTTACTTTGAGGGGATAGTATGAAATTAATCAAACAACTCTGTACAAGTGTATTTATTGCAGCCATTGCAGTGTCAGCAGTGATAGCGGGCGAGCAGCCAGTAGCTATAGATGTGGTAAATAACGCTAATATTAAAAACTTTGCAGCACATAACAACTTAGTTTTTTCAGCAGCGCAACCGACTGATGAGCAGTTTAAGCAACTGTCACAAGCTAATGTTAAGCATGTTATTAATTTACGTGCAGCAGATGAGCAAGACTGGGATGAAGGCGCGTTAGTCAATTCTTTAGGAATGAATTACCACGCAATTGAGATTGCAGGTGCACAAGATGTAAACATCGACAATACAAAACGATTAGCTAGCCTTTTAGAAGAACTTAAAGGTGAGTCAGTGGTTGTTCATTGTGCGAGCAGTAATCGTGTTGGTGCGCTAATGGCTATTTCAGCTCATCAACAAGGTGCAGATATAGAGTCTGCGATTGAAACCGGAAAGCAGTGGGGAATGGCAAGCCTTGAGCCGGTTGTTCGTAAAGTGATGAGTGATAAATAATTCAAATAATAAAAAAAGCGTTACAGTGTAACGCTTTTTTTATGAGAGCTAATTTAGCGCATATTAATTAAGGCCAAGTACATCTTTACCTTGTTTGAAGGTTACATCTACAGGGATGTTCGCTTTGCTTAACTTTTCTAAATCTTTAGCTAGTTCCGCTTTAATATCGCCATGAGTTGCAATCAGTTGATCAACTTTTTCGTAATCACCGTCACCTTGCAGGGTTAAAATAAGGCGCGATAATTTAGCCATAGCGTCGCCCATTTTATCCATGTTGATGCTATACAAGCCGTCTTCATTTTTAGAGAAGGCACCTTCTTGAGCAAAAAAGTTAAAGCGGATCATGTTTGCTTTACCATGTGCACTTGATGCACCGAAACGCACAGAGCGGAAAATACCCGCCATAAAGGTGGTGTAGTAATCTTCTAACGTCCCTTCAGTGATTTCCCCTTTTTTAAGTAACTGTTCAACCATGTACAGACCAAGAATATCTGCTTTACCTTCTTCCAAGGCGCTAGCATGCTCTTGTAGAGATTGGCGAACGGTACCTTTGCCGGTAATAGTATTTTTAATACCTAAACCGTGAGCTACTTCATGGAACATAGTGTTAGCAAAAAATGCATCAAAGGTAATGTGTTTACGTTGCTCTGGCACAATTAACTGCTCTGCGATAGGGACTAAAATTTTATCAAACTTCGCTCGCATTGCATTTTTAAGCTGTAAGCGACGTGTGCCTTTTTCTAGCTGTACTTGCTCATCATTTGGTAAGTTAATTGCAATGGTTTTACTGCCGGCATTTGAGTGCCCAGCATAATAAACAACATCGTAGGCATTTAAGTCAGCATCTGAGCCAGGTACTTCTTGCTTGTACTTGCTATCAACAGGTAAGCCTTTTTGCAGCTCAGGTAAAAAGGCAGCAAATTTAGCCAGGCGTTCGCTCCATTTTAAATCTTTAATTAGTACATACGATTCATAGGCAGCACGGTAACCAAATAATTGGTCTTCGTAGTTTTCAATTGGGCCAATAACAACATCGATAGGATTATTTTTCATATCCATCCAAGCAAAGTCAGAGGCTTGGAAATCATCGCTTTGTATTGCGTCAGCTCGTAAGTTTAGGTAGTTGGCAAATTCTTTGTCGTCAGCTAATTTGCTAGCGTCTCTAAGTAACTTAGCTGTTTGGGCAAGTTCTACGGCATATTCTTCTGAATAAGGCGTGCTGTATAAATTACCTAGTTCATCGCGTTTAATAAGTGAGTAAAGCCCTGTTTTATCTTTTACATCAGCGTTATTAAGCTCTTCTTTGGTGATGTCGGCCGGATAAAAACCTGCCCCAAGCGGCTTTTCTTTGTAGCCAGATAAAAATACTTCATCGCCATTTAAGCGATCCCATGGGCCGTAGTTTATATCTGCAAACTGACGTACTTTTTCATCATCTAATTGTGCTAAAAAGCTTTGTTTATCTTCACCAAATGCTTGTTTCCAAAATAAATCGTCCATAATTTTTGAAGCATCAATAAGCTTGGCAACCATGGCTTTTTGGTTCTCAGATAAGTGTGACAAATCGCTTTGTAAGCTAAAGTCTGTGTATATGTCTAAGCGTTGACGGTCAATATTAACGAGTGTTGGCCCAGAAGGCGCTTGAGAAGCCGTTGGCGCTGAGCTTTGCGGCGTATTGTTTGAAGACGGTGCTTGCTCAGAACAGGCACTAAGAAAAACGATGCCAGAGAGCAGTATTGCTTGGCTAATTTTATTTAAGATCATTATATTGCCTTTAAAAAGTCTATTTTATAACTTGTATACTGTAAGTTAAGGTACTGAATGAGTATTAGTGTGCCTTAGCATGCTTGCATTAAAGCAAAACATACTAGCAAATAGCAAGTATTAGACGTTAGAGTGCACTAATGAGGGGTCGCTGGTAAATAATCAATAATTATCTACAATTCTTTCTATTTTAGGTATATGTTTAATACTACTAAGCTTTGAAATAATTAATAATATAAGACTTGCTGTAAAGTGTAGGTCATTAAGCAAAGGGATATTTATGTCTACAGAAAATGCCTTACTCACTATTTTAGTTGACAGAATTAACAACGACACACTGGTGTTACCTACGTTACCTGAGGTAGCGATTAAGGTTCGCCAAGCCGCAGATAACCCCGATGTTAATTTGATGCAAATGTCAGATGTGATAGCACATGATCCTGCATTGTCGGCGCGGATGATCAAAGTCGCAAATAGTGCAATTATGGGCCGAGCTGTAAAGGTGTCTAACTTGCACCAAGCCGTTACACGTATTGGGCTTAGGCAAATAAAAAATATTGCCACAGCCATGGCGATGGAGCAGTTATTTGTATCTAACAACGAGTTAATAAAAGGCTACATGGGAAAGGCGTGGCATAAAACGCTGCATGTGGCCTCGCACTCTATTTCATTAATGGAGTTTTACTTAAAAAGAAATACCCATACATCGCTAAATCGCGATGCCATTACATTAGCTTCATTAGTTTATAATATTGGGGTGTTACCCATTTTAACTGAAGCAGAGCGTCACCCTGAAGTGTTTGCAAGCCCCAGCTTTTTAGCCCATGCGATTCAACGTTTAAGTGGTAAAATTGGTGGTTCAATCATGAAAGCGTGGGAATTTCCTGATGTGTTTGTTGAGGTCGCGCAGCACTGGGCAGATGTGAATCATCGTACTGCTGAGGTGAGTTATATCGACTTCATTCGTGTTGGTGCAATCCTTGAGGGAACCTTACAAGTATCTGATAAGTCAGCAGCGCTGCAAACGTATATTGATAAAGGCATATTTTCTTCATTAGAAATGTTAGAGAGTGAAGAGTATTTGCATATGGTTGAAGACGTAAAAGAAATGTTTAGTTAATACCAATTTTATTAAAAACATGATTATTCTAGCGTATTAAATAATCCGCTACCTGCGTTAAAAATTATTTATATAGAACAACTATGTATCATAATTTTTGCCTTGTTATCGACTTATTTCTTTGTCGCTATAATAGATCACTAATTTAATGCAATTGGTATAACTTGTTTTTGAACAATAAAAAGCACGATTAATACCGTGCTTTTATTTTTAATACTATTTAATAAAGCTTTTACGCTAAATCGTCAGCATCACCTAAGCCCTGTGTAAGCTCTTCTAGCAATTGCTTAATTTCTTCAGATGCAAGAATAAAATCAGCATCTAGTTTAACCGCCATATCTTCTTTAGGAATATCGGCATTTTCTTCTTTAAGTGTTTCTGAATAGCTTAAACGTTTAATTGAGCCATCGTTTTGTAGCATAAATTTAACGCGCTCTTGCCAATCAAGGGCAAGCTTAGTAACGCGCTTACCACTTTCAAGGTGCGACTTCACTTCGTCACACGATAGGTCATGGCCTTTGAGTTTTACCTGAGCACCACTGTCATCAGCTTCTTCAAGTTCAGCGTCTGATCCAATTGCAAAGCCCTCTGGAGTACTAAAGTTAGTAAGCCAGTCAGTTAAAAATACGTCTAAATCATAATTAGCAAACGCAGGAACAACGGGTAATGTCCCTAATGATTTACGTAATAGAGCAAGTAGTTCCTCTGCTTTATTAAAGCTTGCACTATTAACTACCACCCACCCATTTTCTTGGTCTATAAAAGCAAACTGCAAGCTCGATTTTTTAAATGCTTGTGGCAATAAGGTGTGTAAGATGTTTTCTTTTAATTCATCTTTTTCTTTTTTCTTTACTGGGCGATTTTCTTCGGCTTCAATCTGATCAACTTTTTCTGCTACCAGCTCATTTATTACCGAGGCTGGTAATACTTTTTCTTCACGTTTAGCGCACACTAAAATACTTTTTTGTGAGAAATGAGACAGAGTTTCACCATGTTTACCAAATGCTTTTGTCCAACCAAATGTTGCCAACTCTTGGCCAGTACAAGGACGAAATAGATCTTGCTCTAATGCCTTATCAAAGTCTTCTTGTGTGTATGAAACGTCTTGTTTAAAGCGATAGCATATAAGGTTACTAAACCACATAGGGGAATGATCCATTTAAAAAATTTGTGCAATCATAGCAATAAAAGCCGCTTCTAGAAACGGCTGATTTAGCTTAATCGAGTTTAAAAAGTGGCAGGGGAGATGACATGTTTTTAGGGAACGAAATACGGTAGTGTAACCCTTGCCCAGGCTCACTACTTACTTCAATTTTACCATTGAGCGTTTGTTTTACTAGATTAAAAATAATATGAGCACCTAAGCCGCTGCCACCCTCATCACGCTTGGTGGTAAAAAATGGGTCAAATAAACGCTTTAGTTGAGCCGGTTTTAAACCTAAACCGTTATCTTGATAATTAATGATGAGGTCGTTTTCATCAGTATTCACATCTATGGTGATTTGGCCGCTGTTTATATTTTCAAAACCATGCACTAATGAGTTCATAATTAGGTTCGTAAATATTTGGCTAATGACTCCCGCAGGTAAGTTAATAATTAAATCATCTGGGCAATGTAGGCGAATGCTGTGAGATGTTTTTTTAATTTGTGGGTGCAAAGAGCGTATAACTTCGTTGATGTAGTCTTTAAAGTTAATTGTTCTTAGAGCTTCACTGGCCTGATCTACCGCAATTTGTTTAAAGCTGGTTATTAAATCTGAGGCACGTTCTAAGTTGTGAGAGAGCAGTTGAGCGCTTTGCGCTGCATCATTAATAAAGCCTTCTAAAGCCGCAGACGATAATGATTTATTTTTATACGCAGTTTCTATTTCGGTTAATCGCTCTTGTAAAAAAGAGGTGGCAGTAACGCCAATACCAATAGGGGTATTAATTTCATGAGTGATCCCCGCCACTAAGCCGCCTAATACCGCCATTTTTTCTGAGCCAACCAGTTGCTCTTGCGCAAAGCTTAATTCATCGAGCGAGCTTTGCAGCTGAGTTTGTTTGCTTAACAGTTCTTGTTCGGTTTGCTTTCGTAAATCGACTTCCTCTGTTAAAACTGCTTTTTGTCGCTCTAGTTCATATTTTTGTTGCTGTAGATCGATCATTGCTTGGCTTAAATTTGATGTTTTACGCGCAACATCCTGTTCAAGTTGTAAGTTTTGTTGATCCAGTTTTTGATTGCTTTCAATTAGGTCATGCTGAGTTTGTTTTAACTCTTTTTTATACTCAACAACCTTCGAAATCAGATTGTTAAAAGAGCGTTCCATTACTTTAAGCTCGTTATTTTCATCGGTGACTATTTTAACCTGTTGACCATCAAGCTCTTCTAACTCAAGGTATTCAATTTGCTCGGTTAATTGAGTAAGGGGCTCGGTGAGTAACTTTCTAAATGCAATTAAAAATAAGATGATTAAAAAAGTTGTTTTAATCATGGCATTACCAATCAAAAAGTAGATAGAGAGCATAATGCGACTAAAAATTACATCGCGACTAGAAAATAAAGTAACATCGCCTACTTGCGTTGCTCGTCCTGAAAACTCAAAAATAAGTGGAAATGTATAGCCAAATAAACCGGCTTTGGTGTCCTCTACCATAACATCTTCTTGCACAAGTTGCTGACTGTAAAGATTGTGAATATTTAGTGCGCGGCCTAATTGAGAAATAATAGCGCCATTATCGTCACGAATAATAACCCCCTCAACCATAGGTATATCGAGTAACCCCTCTGCGGTTGTGGTGGTTTGCTTTATATTTAGCTCCCAAATTGCTCTGGTTAAACTTCTACCAAAGGTCTTTTGTAATGTGCCAAGTTCATCGCGTATGTAATCTTTAGTATTGACGTACTCTGCGAAAATTTGCCCGCAGGTCACCACAAAGGTCAGTATAAAATAAACTGATAAAACCCGAGTGAGTAACTTTGTTGAAAGACTTTTTTGCGGCATGGGAGGCTTATATTTCCTTAAATTATTCAACTGTTAATGTACGCTTATAAACATTAGTTAATAAATGATTAAAAATAAACATATATTTTATAATATTGCTATTTAGCGTTGTTAAATAAGCAATCATTCTGTTCTATATGTATTGGGTTTCTATTTGAGAACCGTTGGTTTGGATAGGCTGTTTTTTACTTGGAAATAGTTAATTTACTAATTTGTATTGTGCAATTAAGCATTTTATTGATAACGTTAATAAAAGTTACAATAAATAATCTGCTCGTTGCTAATTTGGTTATAATTTTGACTGTTGCGGATTGGGCAACCAACTAATTTTACAGTGGGTTTAGGTGTTTTGTATGAGTTTAATTAATGAGTCATTATGATGCGTTTTTCTATTTTAGTCTGTGATGATTCCACCGTTGCTCGCAAACAGGTAATGCGCTGTTTAAAAGAATGTATTGATGCCGATATTCAGCAAGCAACTAACGGTAAAGAGGCGTTGGAGCAATTGCGTCAAAGGCATTTCGATCTCCTGTGTCTTGATTTAACCATGCCTGAAGTTGATGGTATTGAAGTACTTGAGCAAATCAAAATTTCTAAAATAGAGTCTTATGTATTAGTGATCTCTGCTGATATCCAACAAAAAATGCAAGCACGTGTCGCGCAACTAGGCGCAATCGATTTTATTCATAAGCCAATTAATAAAACGCAACTGAGTACAGTTTTGCATAAGTTTGGCATTTATTAATAAAATTCATGATGAAAAAGACTGTTTTATCTGCTAATTTAGGGTTGACAGAATAGCCTGTGTTAAGGCAGTCTTAAGCTTATGAAAACATTTAGTCTTGTAACGACCATTATTATTACAACCACCATTCTTACTGGATAGTGGCATAGGTCGGTGCAACAAATTTAAAGGCCTGTGTTCACTTAGAACACAGGCCTTTTTTCGTTTTATGGAATGAGGAAACATAAAAAATGCGCGTATTAAAATTTGGCGGCTCATCGCTCGCTGATTTTGCCTGTTTAGAGCAAGTTGCTGCACTCGCTAAGGCACAATTAAAAGATGAAATGTTACTGGTACTGTCAGCCCCAGGTGGCATGACTGACTCGTTAGTTAATTTAGCTAGTACTGCAGAGCAGGGGCATGACTTTAGTGAACAATGGCATTCACTGACTAGCCGATGCAACACGCTTAAAGCGGCGGTAGAGGAAAAGCAAGGAGCAGTTAAAAACTGGCCTGACTTTAACGAACTTAAAAATAAGCTTGATGGTATTGCACTGATAAAGTGCTGCCCTGATAAGGTCAGAGCATTCATTATTAGCTTTGGTGAGCGTGTTAGCGTATCGCTAATGCAAAGCCTATTAGCCGATCATAACGCGCATTATTTACAAGCAACAGATTGTATTGTTTCAACCGGCGGATACATAGACGCAGAAGCGGATTTAGTGGCCAGTAAAGCACGTTTTCAAGCCGTGTTAAAAGAATCCCCTGCGACGGTTTATATTATGCCGGGCTTTACCGCAAGTAATGATGAAGGGGAGCTTACAACGCTTGGTCGTAATGGGTCTGACTACTCGGCGGCGATTGCTGCGGCGTGTTTAGAGGCGCAAGTGTGTCAAATTTGGACTGACGTTGATGGTGTATACAGCGCCGATCCGCGTTATATCAAAAAAGCCACTAAGGTTGATTTCCTGTCTTATAAAGAAGCGATGGAACTTTCTTATTTTGGCGCTAAAGTATTGCACCCTAAAACTATCCTACCGTGTGCAAAAGCAGGGGTGCCATGCGAAATTAAAAACACTCATAACCCAGATGCGCAAGGCTCACTAATTAGTAACGATACGGTATCTGATGAACCAGTAAAAGCACTCTCAAGCCTACAAAATTTAGCTATGCTGACAGTTTCAGGCCCAGGCATGAAAGGTAAAGTAGGCATGGCATCTAAAGTATTTAATGCATTGGCGCATGATAACGTGTCAATTGTACTCATTACCCAGTCATCATGTGAATTTAGCATTAGCTTTTGTGTACATGAAAGCGATTTAAATCTAGCGTTAAGTGCGTTGCAAGTAGCCTTTGACTTAGAGTCAAAAGCGGGGCTCATTGAGCCGGTAAATGTGCAACGTAATTTAGCAATAGTAACGTTAGTGGGCGATAACATGCGTGCCCATAAGGGGTTAGCGGCTAAGTTTTTTGCATCGCTTGCACAAGCGCAAGTAAACATTGTTGCCATAGCGCAAGATTCAACAGAAAGTGCTATTTCAGCCGTTATTGACGGTGAATTATGTAATGACGCGGTTAAAATTTGCCATGAAAACTTCTTTACTCATGTTCCTTCAATTGATGTGTTTTTATTGGGCTGTGGCTTAGTCGGCCAAGAGCTAATTAACCAACTTGAGCGTCAACAAGCATGGCTTGAAAAGCGTAATATTAAATTAAACCTATATGGTGTTGCCAACTCTCGTCAATTACACCTTGATGGTGAGGGGATTGCGTTTGATGATTGGCAGCAAAAACTGGCGCAGTCAGAGCAAGCGTTTGATTTAAAACTGGTCGAGCAATTTGTTAAGCAAAATCATTTAGTTAATCCAGTGCTAGTTGACTGTACTTCATCAGATGCCTTAGCTGCACAATATGTAGATTTTTTAAATGCAGGTTTTCATGTTGTGGCTGCCAATAAAAAAGCCACCACGAGTTCATATACGTATTACCAAGATTTAATTGCAGCAACACATAAAAATAATCGTAAGTTTTTATACGAAACTAACGTAGGTGCAGGTTTACCTGTAATCGATAACTTGCAATCGTTGTTTGGTGCAGGTGATGAGTTACTTGAGTTTAGTGGTATTTTATCAGGCTCGCTTTCATACATGTTTGGAGCACTAGAAGATGGTTTATCACTTTCTGAAGCAACAATTAAAGCCAAAGAAAGCGGGTTTACAGAGCCCGATCCGCGCGATGACTTATCGGGAACTGACGTAGCACGTAAATTACTGATCATTGCACGCGAAGCCGGTATGAAATTAGAGCTTAGCGATATTGAAGTGGAGTCGGTTTTACCGCCAGGTTTTGCCCAAGGTGACAATGTGGAGCAGTTTATGGCGAAATTACCTAGCTTAGATGCTGATTTTAACGACCGTGTTCAAAGTGCAGCAAGTGAAGGTAAAGTACTTCGATATGTAGGCACAATTAAAAATGGTCACTGTAAGGTCGGAATCGAAGCGGTGGATTCATCACATGCATTGAATGTTATTCGTGATGGTGAAAATGCGCTGGCTATTTTAAGCCAATACTACCAACCGCGTCCGTTTGTAATTCGTGGTTATGGGGCTGGCTCTGCAGTAACGGCTGCGGGTGTATTTGCAGACATATTAAAAACATTATCTCGCTAGGAGTCAGTCATGATTGAAGTATATGCTCCGGCGTCTATTGGTAATTTTGCCGTTGGCTTTGATGCGCTGGGCGCCGCACTTGCGCCCATTGATGGCGGTTTATTAGGTGATGTGGCGGTTGTTAGTGCCGCATCGAGTGATGAATTTATTTGTACTGGCGACTACGCACATAAGTTACCTAGTGATGCGCAAGAAAATTTAGCATATCAGTGTTTAGTGCACTTTAGAGCGCATGTTGCGCCTGATATGCCTGCGGTAAAGCTCGAACTTAGGAAAAATTTGCCGATTGGTTCGGGATTAGGCTCAAGTGCCTGCTCTGTGGTGGCGACATTTGCAGCACTGGATAAATTTGCCAAAACTAATTTAAGCCAAGTAGAGCTCATTGAGCTTATGGCAGATTTTGAAGCCGTTGTAAGTGGGGGGCGCCATTACGATAACATCACACCGTGTTATTTAGGCGGCTTACAGCTAACCGGTGATTTAATTCCTGATAAATCTATTGCTTTACCTGTTGATGAAAACTGGTATTACGTCGCCGCATTTCCGGGCTTTTCGCTCAATACCGCAAAAGCGCGCTCTGTTTTACCAAAAGAGCTAAGTATGCATGCCGGGGTTGAGTTTGCTCAGCGTTTATCGGCGTTTAGTAGCTTACTGTTAACAGGGCGTTTTGATGATGCATTAAGCATTATGAAAGACGAAATAGCAGAGCCATACCGTGCGCCACTTATAAGCGGCTTTAGTGATGCCAAAGCAAGCTTACCAGCACTGGGTGCTGAAGTTGTGAGTATTTCAGGCGCAGGGCCGACCTTGTTTAGTGTATGTAAAACGCTTGAAGCGGCAGAGCAATGCGCGCAGTGGCTAGAGGAAAATTACATCAACGAACAAGGCTTTTGCCATATTTGTAAATTAGATAACGACGGCACGCGTCAATTAAATGTTTTATAGGATAAAGAGTCATGCAATTACATAATTTAAAAGAATATTCACAAAAAGTGTCGTTTGTTGAAGCTGTAAAAACAGGACTAGGGCGTAATCAAGGTGTGTTTTTTCCAGAGTCGTTAGCGCCATTAAGTGATGTTGATGCATTACTAGATATGGACTTTGTTACTCGCAGCGGCAAAATTTTATCGCACCTTATTGGTGACGAGCTGCCAAGTGATACTGTTGCCCAGATGGTTAAGAATGCGTTTAACTTTCCGGTTAAGCTGGTGGAAGTTGAAGATAATACCTATTGCTTAGAGTTATTTCACGGCCCAACACTGGCATTTAAAGATTTTGGTGGCCGTTTTATGGCCGAGTGCTTGGCGCAATTTAATCAAGGTGAAAAAGTCACTATTTTAACTGCAACATCGGGTGATACCGGGGCTGCCGTAGCGCATGCTTTTTATAACAAACCAAATATTGATGTCGTTATTTTATACCCTAAAGGTAAAATTTCATTAGCGCAGCAAAAGTTATTTACAACGCTTGGTGACAACATTCACTGTTATGCGATTGAGGGTAGTTTTGATGATTGCCAAGAGTTGGTTAAAAAATCATTTTTAGATGAAGAGCTAAAATCGAAGTTAGGTTTAAACTCAGCAAATTCAATTAACATTAGCCGTTTAGTCGCGCAGGTATGTTATTACTTTGAAGCCATTGCACAGCTGCCAAAAGAAAAGCGTGCTACAGCGCATATTTCAGTACCGAGTGGTAACTTTGGTAATGTGTGTGCGGCTATGATTGGCGCGGTTATTGGTATGCCTGTAGGTAAACTAAGCGCGACTACAAACCAAAACGACACAGTACCGCGCTTTATGCTTGATAAAAATTGGACGCCTAATGCGACAATTGAATCGCTTTCAAATGCAATGGATGTGAGTAAACCTAATAACTGGCCACGTGTGCAATCAATGTTAGATAATAACTGGTTTAGTTATGATAACTTTTATTCGGTGAGTGTTGATGAACAGCAAACACAAACAGTGATGAAAAAAATTAAACAGCTTGGCTATATTGCAGAGCCTCACACCGCAATTGCTTACCAAGGTCTTGTAGAAAATAAGGCGGCAGATGCTGTGGGGATTTTTTTAGCGACTGCGCATCCGGCCAAATTTAAAGACAGCGTTGAGGATATCCTTAATGTTGAATTAGATATGCCAAAGCCGTTAGCTGATGCATTAGCAAAACCGTGTTTAGCCACTGATATGCACAACGATTATGATATTTTGCGTACAGAGTTGTTTAAAAAGCTTGCCTAAAAAAGGCAGATAATAAAAGCGGCTTAGGCCGCTTTTTTTGTTTGTTTATGCATCGCTTTAGACATAACGCATAAGCTATATAAATGTAGTAAATAAAATTCATTTAAAATTGTTATTAGTTTATAAAAAAATATCATCATCAAAATGCTGTGAAATAGTTTCAATCCCTGTTTAAATATCCTCAACTTAAGAGCGTAGGCAAAACGTCGTTTTAAGCGTACAATAAAGCCTCTAAAAAATACCCATACACGTTGCCCAGGAGACCCCAATGTTAGAACGTAGCATGAATATTTCGGACTTTGATCCAGAGTTATTTGACGCGATGAGCAAAGAAACATCACGTCAGGAAGAGCATATTGAGTTAATTGCATCTGAAAACTACTGTAGCCCACGCGTACTTGAAGCGCAGGGTTCTCAGCTGACTAACAAATACGCTGAAGGTTACCCGGGCAAACGTTACTACGGTGGCTGTGAGCACGTAGACGTGGTTGAGCAACTTGCTATTGACCGCGCAAATGAATTATTTGGTACAGATTACGCAAACGTACAGCCTCATGCCGGTTCACAAGCGAATGCTGCTGTTTTCCAAGCTCTTTTAAGCCCACTTGATACTGTATTAGGCATGAGCCTAGCGCACGGTGGTCATTTAACGCACGGCTCACACGTTAACTTCTCTGGTAAAACATACAACGCAATTCAGTATGGTCTTAACGAAGAAACTGGCGAAATTGATTACGCACAAGTTGAAGCGTTAGCACTTGAGCACAAACCAAAAATGATCATTGCTGGTTTTTCTGCATACTCAGGTATTGTTGATTGGGCTAAGTTCCGTGAAATTGCAGACAAAGTAGGTGCTTACTTATTTGTTGATATGGCGCACGTTGCAGGTTTAATTGCTGCGGGTGTTTACCCAAGCCCAGTGCCATTTGCTCACGTTGTAACAACCACAACACACAAAACATTAGCGGGTCCTCGCGGTGGTTTAATCATCTCTGCGTGTGGCGATGAAGAAATTTACAAAAAGCTAAACAGCGCTGTTTTCCCAGGTGGCCAAGGTGGTCCTTTATGTCATGTTATTGCTGCTAAAGCGGTCGCATTTAAAGAAGCACTTCAACCTGAGTTTAAAACATACCAAGCACAAGTTGTTAAAAATGCACAAGCAATGGTTGCGGTATTACAAGAGCGCGGCTACAAAGTAGTATCGGGTAAAACTGACAACCACTTATTCTTACTTGATTTAATCGACAAAGATATCACAGGTAAAGATGCAGATGCTGCCCTAGGTAATGCGAATATCACGGTTAACAAAAACTCAGTACCGAACGATCCACGTTCACCATTTGTTACCTCTGGTCTGCGTATTGGTTCACCAGCAATCACTCGTCGTGGCTTTAAAGAAGCTGAATCAAAAGAGTTAGCGGGCTGGATCTGTGATGTACTAGACAACATCGAAGATGAGTCAGTACAAGCGCAAGTAAAAGAAAAAGTGAAAGCAATTTGTGCAAAATTACCTGTTTACGCTTAATACAAGAGTAAAATAGTAATTTAGATCACAACTGCACACATTTTTGTTATGATAATGGCCGCTATGATAGCGGCCATTTTTTGTTTTTAAAACGGAAACACACAGTTATGCATTGCCCTTTTTGCACCGCCAAAGATACTAAAGTTATTGATTCTCGCCTTGTTGGTGGGGGACACCAAGTACGTAGACGTCGTGAATGTAATGAATGCCACGAACGATTTACCACCTTTGAAGGGGCTGAATTAGTGATGCCACGGGTCATCAAGCAAGATGGCAGCCGCGAACCGTTTAATGAAGATAAGTTACTAAATGGTTTAACTCGCGCCCTCGAAAAACGCCCCGTAAGCACTGAGCAAGTTGATGAAGTGGTTAATATTATTAAGTCGCAGTTACGTGCCACTGGCGAACGCGAGGTGTCTAGCCATTTGGTGGGTGAGTGCATTATGGAAGCGCTTAAAAAGTTAGATAAAGTGGCCTATGTAAGATTTGCCTCTGTGTATCGCTCGTTTGAAGATATACGCGAATTTGGTGAAGAAATAGCCCGCTTAGGGGAATAGTAATGACCAAGCAAAGTTCGTTTTCAGAGGATGATAAACGCTACATGGCCCGCGCTATTGAACTGGCAAAAAAAGGGCGCTTTACCACCACTCCTAATCCTAATGTTGGCTGCGTACTCGTAAAAAATAATAAAATAATAGGTGAAGGATTTCATCGGTTAGCGGGCCAAGGTCATGCAGAGGTAAACGCACTGGCTATGGCTGGCGAAAATGCAAAAGGCGCAACCGCTTATGTAACACTTGAGCCTTGCAGTCATTATGGTCGAACACCGCCATGTGCTGAAGGGCTAAAAGTAGCCGGTGTTAAAAAAGTGATTGCCGCAATGGTTGACAGCAACCCGCAAGTTGCAGGCAAAGGTCTGAAAATTTTAGCGGATGCTGGTATAGAAGTTGCTCACGGATTACTTGAAGCGCAAGCTCGCGCATTAAACCTTGGGTTTTTTAAGCGCATGGAGCAGGGGTTACCCTTTGTGACTTGCAAAATGGCCGCCAGTATTGATGGTAAAACGGCGCTTAAAAACGGCCAAAGTAAATGGATAACAGGCCCCGCTGCGCGCCAAGATGTGCAACTATACCGAGCACAAAGCTGTGCAATTTTAACCGGTGCCGATACGGTATTAATGGATGATGCAAAATTAAATGTGCGCCCAGAAGAGTTACCGTATTCTTTACCAACTGATTTACCACTGCGCCAACCGGTTCGCGTTGTTATTGACTCACAAAACAGACTTACCCCTGATCTTGCCTTATTTTCAATTCAAAGTGAGGTGATAATATTTACCACCAAGGTTGATAAATCGCATCAGTGGCCTCATTTTGTTAAACAGATTGAAGTACCTGAAAATAATAATAAAGTAGATTTACTGGCCGTGTTACACACGCTTGCCCAATTGCAGTTTAATAATGTGTGGCTAGAGGCCGGAGCGACACTGGCCGGTAAAATGACAGAACTTGATTTAATTGATGAGTTTGTTTTTTACATTGCTCCTAAATTAATGGGCAGCGATGCTAAAAGTTTACTAAATTTCCCAGAGTTAATGAGTATGCAAAATACCATTAATTTAACTTTTAATGAGTGTGTGCCAATTGGTGATGATTTACGTATCACAGCACTAAAAAAAGCTCATTAATCATTTTATATAAAGAGTAGCACTATGTTTACTGGAATAGTTGAAGCGACAGGTAAAATTGCGTTATTACAAAAAAAACAAGGTGATTTAGCTATTCGTATCCAAAGTAAAAACCTTGATATGAGTGATGTTAAGTTAGGTGACAGTATTGCAACCAATGGTGTATGCCTGACGGTTGTTGATAAGCATATTGATGGCTTTAGTGCAGACTTATCAAATGAAACGATTAGCTTAACAGGGTTTGCACATTACGCATTAGGGCAAACCGTTAATCTAGAAAAGGCGATGCAACCTGTTTCGCGCCTCGGTGGTCATTTAGTGTCTGGCCATGTAGATGGCATTGCCACTATCACAGCAATTAATGCCAATGCGCGAGCAACAGAATATTGGTTAGCCACCGATGAAAATTTAATGAAATACATTCCTTACAAAGGGTCGGTTTGTATTGATGGTATTAGCCTGACGGTTAATGCAGTTGAAGGTAATAAATTTAAACTGACGATTGTGCCCCACACCAGCGGGCAAACGACCATAGCTGATTTTCAAGTCGGTACCAAAGTGAATTTAGAGGTCGACCAAATAGCACGTTATTTAGAGCGCCTAGTCAGAGGGGCTGAGCAGCCTACGGGTTCAGATATTTCGATGAGCTTACTCGCTAAAGCGGGCTTTATAAAATAACGACATTGACAACTTATACGAGCAACTTATGAATTTAAACAGCGCACAAGAAATAATTGATGACATTAAAGCCGGTAAAATGGTTATTTTAATGGATGATGAAGACAGAGAAAATGAAGGCGATTTAATTATTGCTGCTGAACACATTAGTGCAGAAGCCATTAACTTTATGGCGACTCATGGCCGTGGACTAATTTGTTTAACGATGACTCAAGAGCGTTGCTCGCAGCTTGATTTACCATTAATGGTAAAAAATAATGGTGCCGCATTCTCAACTAATTTCACTATGTCGATTGAAGCATCAAAAGGGGTTACCACAGGTATTTCTGCAGCGGATCGTGCCCGCACTGTTCAAGCTGCCATCGCGAAAGGCGCTGTGCCAAGCGATATTGTACAACCAGGTCATATTTTTCCTATTATGGCGCAACCAGGCGGCGTGTTAACACGTGCAGGGCATACAGAAGCAGGGTGTGACTTAGCGCGTTTAGCAGGGCTTGAGCCATCATCAGTGATTGTAGAAATCCTAAATGAAGATGGCACCATGGCGCGTCGTCCTGATTTAGAAGTATTTGCTAAGCAACATGATATTAAAATTGGCACCATTGCTGATTTAATCGAGTACCGTAACCTAAACGAAACCACAATTGAGCAAGTTGCAAAATGTAAATTGCCAACTGAACATGGTGAGTTTGACTTAGTGACTTACAAAGACACTATTGATGGGCAGTTACACTATGCATTGCTTAAAGGTGAAATAAAACAACAAGAACCGACCTTAGTACGTGTGCATTTACAAAGTACCTTTAACGATATTTTACTCTCTGATCGCAATGCTGACCGTAGTTGGGGTTTATCGCAAGCAATGGCTTATATTGCTGAGCATAATGGCGCCTTAGTTATTTTAGGTAAGCAAGAAAGCACTGAAGAGTTAGAAGCCACAGTAAAAGCGTTTGCCGCAGCTGATGCGGGTGAAAATGTGACGCCACGTAAATTTCAAGGTACTTCGCGCACCGTAGGTGTGGGTTCGCAAATTCTGGCTGATTTAGGTATTCAAAAAATGCGTTTGATGAGTTTACCTAAAAAATACCATGCATTATCAGGGTTCCATTTAGAAGTGGTTGACTACGTAGAGCCACAATAATTACGCGCTAGGTTATTATTTTATTTATGTGGTATAATGCGCATCAATTTTTGCGCAACCGAAATCGCTTAAACTTATTTTTAGGGTTATCAAATGAAAATTATTGAAGGTAATAAATACGCTCCAGGCAAAAAGTTTGCCATTGTCATTTCTCGTTTTAATGACTTTATTGGTAGTAGCTTGCTTGCAGGTGCTGTTGATGAGCTAAAACGTACTGGTGGAGTATCAGAAGACGATATTACCGTGATTTACGTACCCGGTGCGGTTGAATTACCTTTAGCAGCGAAACGCGTTGCAGCAAAAAAAGAATATGATGCAATTATCGCCTTAGGTGTAGTGATCAGAGGGGGCACGCCTCACTTTGATCTCGTCGCTGGCGAGTCAAATAAAGGGCTTGCACAAGTATCGCTTGAGTATGATATCCCGGTTGCATTTGGCGTATTAACCACTGAAAGCATTGAGCAAGCAATTGAGCGCGCAGGTACCAAAATGGGTAACAAAGGCGGCGAAGCTGCTTTAGGTGCGCTTGAAATGGTTAATGTGTTAGATAAAATTTAAGTTTAAGGAATTTTTGTGAAACCAGCAGCAAGACGTAAAGCACGTATCTTAGCACTTCAAGCCGTGTATTCATGGCAATTAAGCGGCAATGCAATTGCCGATATCGAACAACAAATGTTGATCGAAAACGATGTGACTAAAATTGATGTTGAATATTTTAAAGATTTAGCGCGTGGAGTTGCCGTAAATCATAAGCAACTAGACGAAGCTGTATCGCCTCATTTAACTCGTCCATTTGATGAATTAGACGAAGTTGAACGTGCAATCTTACGTTTAAGCAGCTACGAGCTTAAATTTCGTGAAGATGTTCCTTACAAAGTGGCTATCAATGAAAGCATTGAATTAGCGAAAATGTTTGGCGCTGAAGATAGCCATAAATTTGTAAACGGTGTACTTGATAAAGCTGTAAAACAGTTACGCAAGTCATAACAACTTAAGCTGCATATTAATTTCAGTGAGTTGTTATAAATAACCGTTAAAAAGGAGAGCCGGCATAGGTCGGCTTTTTTGTGTATGAAGGAATTTGAATTAATTAATCACTACTTTAAAGGTCGCGGTATCACTCGTCGCGATGTTAATTTAGGGATTGGAGACGACTGTGCGCTTGTCACAGTACCAGCAAACTGTCAGCTTGCTGTAACAACAGATACCTTAGTTGCTGGGGTGCATTTTTTTCATGATATCTCTCCTCGCGCATTAGGGCATCGAGCTCTGGCAGTAAATTTAAGTGATTTAGCTGCCATGGGTGCAGAGCCTACATGGGTATCGGTTGCACTCACGTTGCCAAGTATCGATCCACAATGGATTGCAGAGCTGACTGACGGCATGCATGAAATTGCTGAGTACTTTAATGTACAAATTATTGGTGGCGATACGACTCAAGGCCCACTCAGTATTACTATTTGTGCAAAAGGCACGGTTCCTGAAGGTAAAGCACTGCGTCGAAGTGGCGCAAAAGTGGGCGACTGGATTTTTGTAACCGGACCGCTAGGTGATGCTGGTTTGGCAATTGAGTCAAAAAAACAAGGTTTGCCAGTTGCACCTGAACATTTAAAGCATATTAATAAATGTTTAAACTTTCCAACGCCACGCGTGGCCGCCGGACAAGCTTTGCGTGGCTTAGCGTCATCAGCTATTGATATTTCAGACGGTTTACTTGCTGATTTAGGTCACATTTTGGATTTGTCACAGGTCAGTGCAACAATCAATATTGAAAATGTACCTACTTCTGATGCGATGCAAGCGAGTCTTGATTTTGAGCAACAGCTTCCTTTTATACTCAACTATGGCGATGACTATGAACTACTTTACACTGTCCCAGACAGTAATAAGAGTATGCTCGATATTAAGTTGCGCCAATACGGTGTAGAAGCAACCTGTATCGGCCAAATCAAAAGTGGTGACGGGAATATAGAATTATTACACCAAGGTGAAAAGTTTGTTTTTGAGCACAAAGGCTTTGAGCACTTTTCCAAGGAGCAGGTTTGAATAAAAACCGATTATTTAATTTAAAACGCCCACATCAATTTTTTGGTTTGGGTTTTGGTACAGGGCTTGCGCCTAAAGCCCCTGGTACATTTGGTACTTTAGCGGCGTTACCATTTATTTTTATTACCATGCATTTTCCGTTATGGTTACAAATTGTATTTGCGGTGGTGATCAGTATATTTGGTATTTGGGCATGTGGAAAAACAGCTGATGACCTTCAAGTTCATGATCATCCAGCTATTGTTTGGGATGAAGTCGCTGGTTACTATATAACGATGATTGGTGCAGCACTGAATTGGCAAACATTATTAGTGGGCTTTTTACTATTTCGCTTTTTTGATATAGCAAAGCCAGGGCCGATTCGTATACTTGATAAACGTGCTCATGGTGGGTTTGGTATTATGGCCGATGATGTACTTGCAGGTATTTTTTCGCTTATTTGTTTGCAAGCATTGATAAAAGTAGGTTTACTACCCTTTTAATTTATTATTTGTTTAACTAGGTGGCAGCACTATGATGCGATTTTTATTGGTTTGTGTACTCTTGATGTGTGCCATGCCAAGTACGGCTTCAATTACTGATTACGTAGTTAAACAATGGAACATTAAAGACGGACTTCCCTCACAATCCCTCAAAAGTGTGGTGCAAGATAACCAAGGCTACATGTGGCTTGGTACGCAATTCGGATTAAGCCGATTTGATGGTAACACTTTTACTAATTACAACACTCAAAATAGTCTGTTTTTACCCAGCAATGGCATCAATAAATTACTGATTGATGGCCAAGGACTATTATGGATAGGCACGAAAAACGGCCTCGTTGTTATAGACCCAGAAAAGCTAACCGCACAAGAGTTTAATATTAAAGGCCCTGTTAGAGATATTCTTGAAGACTCTAAAGGCAGTATTTGGATAGCAGCTAATGGGCTTTATTACATAGACAGAGGCCAGATAGAGCTGCGCGACCAGCTAAACAATCCGAGCCCTATCGTAAATGCCACTGCGATCACCCAAATAGTAGGGTCAGTCAGTAAAATGGCGCTCTCACCAGAGGGAATTTGGCTGGTTAACGATCGTAATTTATTGCGCTTGACGCAAAGCGCGTCTGATTTTTCTAAATTGCGCTTAGAGCTTACCGCTAAAGTGGCCTTGCCTGATCGTTTAGCACAAACAATTGTTCACGACTTATCCTTTTTAAATGGCAATTTATATCTTGCTTCTGAGCTAGGCGCTTACTTTTTAGATTTAGATGATGAGCTACGCCCATTTCCGCTGCCTAACGCTAACAACTCAGCCGTTTATAAGTTTATGAGTGATGGCAATGGTGGCTTGTGGGTATCGACTTATGGGCGCTTATTGTTCAGAGGGAAGTCGGATGATTGGCAATGGGTTGAGCCCAGTCAATTAGATCAAAGTATTTGGTTTGCCGATATATTTAGAGATGATGAAAATAATATATGGTTAGCGAGTTTTAGTGAGGGACTTTGGCTTGCTCACGAAGGGCGAATAGAGCGCCATTCAGCCATTTCTAAAATGACCGAAGCGGTTATGGCCATTAGTAAATCACCAGATGGTAAGTTATGGATTGCCAACAAAAGCGGCGTAGGCTATTTCGATGCCGATAAAACGTTTATCAATGTCATCAACAGTGCCAAGTATGGTAATGCCTCAGTACATGACTTACAGTTTGACGGCAATCGTCTTTATGTTGCCACTGGTAGAGGTTTGTTTTTCTACGAGTCGAATACCTTATATAGTTTCCCTGCCCGTGCGCTAAGTGATAATCCTGTATTTGCTATTAGTACGTCGACTAAAGGCGGCTTTTGGGTGGGCACTGGGCGAGGCTTATATCGTTTAAATTACAACGGGTTAAACCCTTTTGCGTACAATGCTTTTTTAGGCAGTAAGTTTGTAACCTATGTTTTAGATAAACCAAATTTTGGGGTGATTGGTACCAGTAAAGGGGCGTATTACTTTACTGAACGCGGGATAGAAAAAATAGGCGACCAAACCACTTTGGAAAGTGCGTACGTTACTAGCATTTTACACATTAAAGGCGTGGGGATTTTAATTGGCTCGCTTAACGATGGTTTGTTTTATCGCAGTGGACAAGGGCAGTGGCAGCAATTAGATGCCGCCAATGGGCTGCCATATGGTTCTATATTTAGTCTTGAGTACGATGATACTACAAAACGCATTTGGGTAAGCACCATGAAAGGGGTTTATCGCATGCCAGTTGAGCAATTCAAAGCCAACATTGAAAGCCTAAAAGTGGAGGAAGTGATCTCTTCATTTGATCGACAGCTCGATGGTAAAGCAAGTCAATGCTGTAATGGTTTAGGCCATGATGCGGTGGTTGATATGGATAATTCAATTTGGTATCCCAGCTTGCAAGGCGTTGTAGAAATTCCTAAAGACGTAGAATTATTTGGGCTGCGTTCACTTAAACCAACTATAGAAACTTTAACCACGCCATCACGAAAACTTGCTGCGGCTGCGTTAGGTAAAAAGCCAGTACTTAAAACTGACGAGCGTGATGTAACGCTTACCTATACCGCTATCGATTATTATGCACCTGCAAGTATAGAGTTTAGGTATAAACTCAATGGACTTGATAATGATTGGCGCTATGCAAATACCCGCCGAGAAGCAATTTACACTAACTTACCAGCAGGTATGTTTTTATTTGAATTAGAGACAAAACGTCAAGGTGAAGATTGGGGCAAAGCGCAATCGGCCGAATACGCTTTTGTGGTGCCTGAACGATTTGGTGAAACTATATATTTTAGATTACTGATCACCAGTGGTTTTGTGTTGCTCTTTTATTTGGTGTTTTGGGTATTTAAAGTTCAAGAGCGACGTAAGCAGCAGGTTCTTGAGGGGCTTATTACTGAGCGAACCCTTGAGCTTCGCCAAGCAAACGATAAATTAAACCAAGTAAACTCTCAGCTTAAACTTGTTAGTCACTCTGATGAGCTAACAGGGCTGAGAAGTCGCCGTTTTTTGTTTGATCAACTACCAAAAGATATTGAGCATTTTCAGCGTAACTCGCAGTCATTGCAGGCTCAAGGTAAATCGTTGGTGTTGTTAATTATTAATTTAGATAACTTTAGCCGCATTAACGATGCCTATGGTCCTATTGCTGGAGATAGCTGTTTACAACAAGTAGCGGCATTACTTAACTCGCGTACTCAAGGTTCTGATTATGTTGCCCGTTGGAGTGGTGATGAGTTCTTACTGTTATTGCGCGATTTTAAATGTAATTTAATCGACAGCTATGTATCTGAATTATGCCAAGCAATTGCAGATTATTCGTTTCAGCTTCCTAACGGTGAAACAACCAATATAACAGCGTCAGTCGGGTGGTCGTTCTATCCGTTACCTCTCTTAGGTGGGCAAGTTATTAGCTGGGAAACATCAATTAATCTAGCTGACATAGCATTACATCAAGTTAAAAAACGCGGCGGCGATGGCGTCGCTAATATTACCTTTGACGAGCAATTAGATGCATTTGAGTTTGAGCAAAACCCCAATGTTGAACAGCAAATTGGTTTGTTACAAAGCAATGGTCTAGCCGATATTAAGGTATGGATGCGCTAGAGGTTATAGATGAGCAATAAAAAAGGAGCCAATGGCTCCTTTTTTATTAAACACGATAAGTGTTAGCTCATAAATGATTTAATTGAAGTTAAAATACCGCGTTCACCTAACCCCATTTCATCGTGCATTTGCTGTTGTGTGCCATGTTTAATGAATTCATCAGGAATACCTAAGTTAAGCACTTTTACATCGGCTTTAATGCTCGTTAAATATTCATTAACTGCAGAGCCTGCACCGCCCGCAATCGCGTTATCTTCAAGGGTTACAATAATATCGTGATCATTAATCAGCTCATTAATTAATGCCGTATCAAGTGGCTTAATAAATCGCATGTTTACTAGAGTGGCATTGAGCTCATCAGTGGCAAGTTGTGCGTTTTCAAGCAAGGTACCAAATGACAATATAGCCACTTTAGTACCTTTTTTAATTACATTCGCTTTACCCATTTCAAGTTGTTGCATAGTGCTTTGAATGTCTGCTGAGCCTGCACTACCACGCGGGTAACGAACAGCAACAGGACAATTAGCTTGATAGCCTGTATAAAGCATATGACGGCATTCGTTAGTATCACTTGGGGCCATAATGACCATATTAGGTATACAGCGCATAAAGCTTAAGTCGTAGGCGCCTTGATGGGTTTCACCATCGGCTCCAACAATACCGGCGCGGTCTATAGCAAATAATACCGGTAGGTTTTGCAGTGCAACGTCGTGAATTAGTTGATCGTACGCGCGTTGTAAAAAGCTAGAATAGATAGCCACAACGGGCTTTAAGCCCTCACAAGCAAAACCTGCAGCAAGAGTAACAGCGTGTTGTTCTGCTATTGCTACGTCAAAGTATTGTTCTGGATACTCTTTAGAAAAACGTACCATGCCTGAACCTTCACGCATAGCTGGCGTGATTGCCATGAGCTTACTGTCTTGCTCGGCCATGTCACAAAGCCAATCACCAAACACATTTGAGAAAGTCGCCGCACCTGGCTTAGATTTTGGTAAGCTTGATGTTGCAGGATCAAATTTTGGTACGCCATGATAACCAATCGGATCGGCTTCGGCAGGCTTGTAACCTTTGCCTTTCTGGGTTTTTATATGTAAAAGCTGTGGGCCTTTTAAATTACGCATATTGCGCAGCGTATCAACCAACATATTCACATCATGTCCATCAATTGGGCCAATGTAATTTAGACCTAATTCTTCAAAAAAAGTACCCGGGATCATCATCCCTTTAATGTGTTCTTCCATACGGCTGGCAAGCTCTTTTACCGGCGGTACACCAGAGAGCAGCTTTTTACTGCCTTCGCGGATGTTGGTATAAAAGCTACCTGATAAAATACGCGCAAAATGATTGGTTAAGGCACCGACATTTTCAGATATCGACATTTCGTTATCGTTCAAAATGATCAGCATGTCTGATTTAACATCGCCAAGGTGGTTCATTGCTTCAAAGGCCATACCAGCAGTAATTGCGCCATCGCCTATTACCGCGACTGTTTTACGCCCTTTGCCTTCTTTTTGTGCAGCAATAGACATACCTAACGCCGCAGAAATTGACGTACTTGAATGGCCAACACTAAAGGTGTCGTATTCACTTTCATCTCTAAAAGGGAAAGGATGCAATCCGTCTTTTTGGCGAATGGTATGCATTTGATCACGACGGCCAGTCAGTATTTTATGCGGATAAGCTTGATGACCCACATCCCAGACCAAGCGGTCATCGGGTGTGTTGTATACATAATGTAGTGCAACGGTAAGTTCTACGGTTCCTAAACCAGACGCTAAATGGCCGCTACTTTGCGATACCGAATTGAGTAAATAGTCACGCAATTCATGGCTAAATGCAGGAAGCTTATCTTGTGCTAAGTCTCGCAAGTGGGCTGGTTCGTTCACCAAATCAAGTAATGGATACTTGCTGCTATCAAGTGTCATGGTTTTTTATATATCCTTCGCTAATATTAACCCTCCTCAAAACAAACGAGGTTTAAAAGGCGACTTAATATTCAGTAATAATTTTATACTAAGAGTTAATACGTTTTAGCTGTATTTAATGGTCACGTTCAATTAAATAGTTAGCCAATGCCGCTAAATCTGTTGTGTCTGCGTCAATGTTAGCTAATGCCTCATGGGCTTGTTGTATTAAATTTTGTGCTTTTTGCTTAGCGCCTAGCATACCTAATAAAGCGGGGTATGTCGCTTTATTCGCTGCAATATCTGACCCTTGTGGCTTGCCTAAAGTAAGCGTATCGCCCTCAACATCTAAAATATCGTCATGAACTTGAAATGCAAGCCCTATAGCGTATCCAAAAGTTGATAAGTTATCTAAAGTTTGTTGGCTTGTATTAGGAGCGCACAGTGCGCCAAGAGTGATCGCACAATTTATTAGCGCACCGGTTTTAAGTTTATGAATGCGTTCTAACTCATCAACAGTAATAACCTTATCGGTTGCTGCAATATCGCGGCCTTGTCCGGCAACCATACCTTGTAATCCCGATGCATGCGCTAGTGCTGCGATCATTTTTAATTGTGCTTCAGTCGAACATTTAAATGTGTGCTTAGCAATAAGTTCAAATGCTAAAGTTTGCAGTGCATCTCCAGCTAAAATCGCTTGTGCTTCACCGTATACAATATGACATGTAGGGCGACCACGGCGTAAATCATCATCATCCATAGCAGGTAAGTCGTCATGCACTAATGAATAACTATGAATACATTCAATGGCTGCGGCAAGTACATCTAAATCACGCTTGTCAGCACCGAGTATTTTACCTGTGGTGTACACTAAAAACGGGCGCAGTCTTTTACCACCATTCATTACACTGTAATGTGTGGCTTCTTTTATAGTATTGTCGCTTTCAAGAGGTTGTTCAAAATAAAGGTTGAGCGTATTAGCTACATCATCTTGAGCGAGTTTTATTTGTTCTTTTATGCTCACGATTATTCCATATCGTTATCAAACTGAGTAAGCGGTGCTTTTTCGTCATTACCCATTAATATCGACACCTTTTGCTCAGCTTGTTGAAGTTTGCCTGAAGATGCGCTCGCAAGTGCAATACCGCGCTCAAATTGCTTTAAAGACTGTTCAAGCGATAAATCACCTTGTTCCATTTCACTGACAATTGTTGTTAACTCTTCTAGTGCTTGTTCGAAACTTAAATTTTCAGGTTTTTTAGTCGCCATCTTTATTTTCAACTTACATAATAAATTTAGACGCCAATTTTAGGGGGAATGCTAAACTAGGTCAAAGAATGATATTGTTTTTTGATAGATAAATGCTGTTGATTGGGTTTTATTGCGTTTCAACGTTATTTTTTAAAATTATTAATTTTGATTAATTAGATTGATTACCTATGTTGATCTAAAATATAACTAATCTTAATTTTACCGTTTATCATAAAAATCACTTAAGTATTTCAGTATCTTGCCGATAAACAATTAATAACAACGCTTGCGAAGAAAAAATATAAAACCTTTGGAGGGAATGTGGATTTAGCAACCATTATTGGGATCCTTGGCGCAATTGGCTTAATTGTCATGTCCATGTTTATGAGTAGTAGCGGTGAAGTCGCTATGTTTTACAATACCCCTTCTGTGGTTATTGTATTTGGTGGTTCCCTTTTTATCGTTTTATCTAATTTTACCATGTCGCAATTTCTTGGCATTGGTAAAGTATGTGCAAAAGCGTTTATGTTTAAAATTGAGCCTCCTGAAGCATTAATCGAAAAAGCGGTAGAATTAGCTGACTCTGCTCGAAAAGGCGGGTTTTTAGCCTTAGAAGAAGCCGAAATCCCAAATCCTTTTATGCGCAAAGGCGTTGATATGCTAGTAGATGGACATGATGCTGATGTGGTACGTGCAACATTACAAAAAGATATTTCGTTAACCACCACTCGCCATGAAATGGGGGCAACCTTATTTAAATCATTAGGTGATATTGCACCTGCAATGGGGATGATCGGTACGTTGATAGGCTTAGTGGCTATGCTTTCGAACATGGATGACCCCAAAGCTATCGGACCGGCAATGGCGGTTGCGTTGTTAACCACATTATACGGTGCATTTTTAGCAAACGTTGTAGCCATTCCTATTCAGGTAAAACTTGAACTGCGTAAAGACGAAGAGGCCATGAATCAGCGCTTAATTTTAGATGCAGTATTAGGTATTCAAGACGGGCAAAATCCTAAAGTAATTGAAGGGATCTTGAAAAATTATCTAGCTGAATCAAAACGCGCAGTCAATACTGAGGAATAATTATGTCAGATGAAGAGTGCAAATGCCCACCTCCAGGACTTCCTGCGTGGATGGGAACGTTTGCCGATTTAATGTCATTATTAATGTGCTTTTTCGTACTTTTACTCGCATTTTCTGAAATGGATGTACTTAAATTTAAACAAATTGCAGGCTCAATGAAGTTTGCTTTTGGTGTACAAAATAAAATAGAAGTAAAAGACATTCCAAAAGGGACATCTGTTATTGCTATGGAGTTTACGCCGGGTAAACCTGAGCCAACTCCTATAGAAACCATTCAGCAACAAACGGTTGAAATGACCCAACAAATGCTTGAGTTTCAGGCGGGAGATGAAAGCTCCGCAGGTGGACGTCAAGAGCAACGTGGTGAAAAGCGAGGTGGTGAATCAAGTAGTACCTCAGAGGAAGTTGCTGCAGCTACGGCAGTGTCTGCTGCTGATCAAGAGCAAATAAATGACTTAGTTAAAAAAATTGCGCAACAGCTTGAAAAGCAAATTATTGATGGGGCTATTGAGCTTGAATCTTTAGGGCAGCAAATCATAATTCGTATTAGAGAAAATGGCTCGTTTCCATCGGGGAGTGCATTTTTACAACCACAATTTAAACCTATCATTCAAGATATTGGCCGATTACTTAAAGATGTACCCGGTGAAATTACGGTGTCTGGTCATACGGATGATTTTCAGGTTTCCAACGAGCTTTACATTAATAACTGGGATTTATCATCTAAACGCGCAGTTGCGGTAGCGAGTGAATTACAAAAAGTTCCAGGTTTTGATAAAACCAGAATGATGGTGGTAGGGCGTGCAGAAACTAGGCCCTTAGTGCCGAACGATTCCCGCGAAGATCGAAGACGTAACCGCCGTGTAGAAATATCAATTTTACAAGGCAAGGCAAAAGAGTCAGCGCCAATTGATGTAAGATAGAATGACTTGGCTATGTACCTTTTTTAGCATAGAATGCAACATTCTTAACAAATGTAATGGGGCGAATATGTTGACTAAGTATTGTAGTATGCCTGGTAACGGCGATGGAACTGATGAAGATACAAAAGTTAAGTAAGGTTATTTAGTTTGCCTGAATGGTTTTTGTATTTTGTAAGTATATTAAGCAAAAGCTGGGTTCTTATTTTGAGTCCGGCTATTTTTATATTCTTTATCCTCAAAGATTATTTAGCTCTTAGGTTCGTTGTTATTACTGCCGCTTTTTTCTTATTTGGCACTGTGACCTACTCAAGTTTAATGGCGTTTGATGATGGTATTTATATATACCGTTACCTTGTATGGGCATTAACAGATATTACTTGGATGGCACTTATTGCTTATTGGGGTCTTAAAGATAAAGTGCATTTGTGGCAATGTGTACTTGGGCAGCTTATTGTTATTGGTGCACCCATTCTTCAATTATTTCGCTTAGTTGACCGACACCTTTGGGATTTATCTTATAGCACTGTGATGTATCAAACATTTATGCCTTTAATAAATATTGCCACTGTTGTTGTCTGCTACCTGCCTCTTTTATATCTTTTTGTTAATAAGCGAAATAAAGCTTTAAGTTAGAAACTATAAAAATATCCCCAGTTTTAAACTGATATGCTAAACTACTGTTTATATGAACAGTGTTAGGGTGTGGTTATGAAACTTTATATTGCTGAAAAACCTTCATTAGGACGCGCTATTGCAGATGCGCTTCCAAAACCTCATAAAAAACACGATGGTTATATTGAAGTGGCGAATGGTGATTGTGTGTCTTGGTGCATAGGCCATTTGCTCGAGCAAGCAGAACCTGATGACTATGACGAACGTTTTAAAAAATGGCAATTTGAGCATTTACCTATTGTGCCTGAACACTGGCAATTAAAAGCTAAAACAAAAACCCGTAAGCAGCTTACCATTTTAAAAAAATTAATTAAGCAGGCAACAACACTCGTACATGCTGGCGATCCTGATCGTGAGGGTCAGCTACTGGTTGATGAAGTAATCGAGCAAGCAAAAATTAGTCAAACTAAAAAGCAAAGTATTCAACGCTTATTGATTAGTGATTTAAACTTAACTGCGGTAAAAAAATCACTCAACTCTATGCGGGCTAACCGTGATTTTATCCCTTTAAGTGTATCTGCTTTAGCGCGGTCTCGTGCTGATTGGTTGTTTGGTATGAATTTAACGCGAGCTTATACGCTAGCTGGGCAAAAAGCGGGCTTTGGTAATGTGTTGTCGGTTGGGCGAGTACAAACACCTATTTTAGGTTTAGTTGTAAATCGTGATAATGAAATCGCAAATTTTGTATCCAAACCATTTTATGAAGTACTTGCTCATCTTGTTACACCTGAGCAGCAATCATTTACTGCTAAGTGGATACCGAGTAAAGCGTGCGAACCATATCAAGATGAAGAGGGCAGAGTACTTAATAAAGCCTTAGCCGAAAATGTGACTTCACGCATTGCTAATCAGCCCGCAAATGTAACAGCGCTTGAGCAAAAGCAAAAAAAACAAACCGCGCCTCTTCCTTATAACTTATCTGCTTTACAAATAGATGCTGCTAAAGCTTTTGGGATGCCAGCACAAAAAGTACTCGATATTTGCCAAGTTTTATATGAACGTCATAAATTAATTACCTACCCACGCTCAGATAACCGTTACTTACCGAGAGAGCATCACCAAGATGCACCTGCTATTTTAAAAGCGATAGCCGTAAATGGTGGGCAGTCAGTAGAGCTGGTAAATGAGGCAAATGCAAAACAACGTAGTAAATGTTTTAATGATGCAAAAGTGGCCGCTCATCACGCCATTGTGCCGACAGCTAAACAGTTAAAAAGTGTGAGTTTAGCCAATGATGAAGCAAAAATTTATCAGTTAATAAGTCGACACTATTTAATTCAGTTTTATCCCGACTACATTTACAACGAAAGCAAAGTAGAGGTAACCATAGCCGGTGGTTTATTTAAAGCAAGTGCAAAGCAAGATGTAAGCTTAGGTTTTAAATTGCTCATGGGTAAGTCGGAACTTAAAGAAGAAGCTACATTACCTTATTTAGAAAAAGGCATGGCACTTACTTGTACTAAAGGTGAAGTGGTGCAAAAGCATACATCTCCTCCGGCTCATTTTACCGATGCAACCTTACTTGCTGCTATGACGGGAATTAGCCGTTATGTAAAAGACCTGCAAATCAAAAAAATATTAAAAGAAACAGATGGCCTCGGTACAGAAGCAACGCGTGCAGGCATTATTGAGCTGTTATTTAAACGTCGCTTTTTAAAACGTGAGGGAAAAGCAATTAAAGCAACTGAAACAGGTCTGGCATTAATTAGTGTATTACCAGAGGGATTATCAAGCCCCGACTTAACTGCAAAATGGGAGTCGAGTTTAGGTGATATTGCACAGCAAGCAATGAGTTATCAGCAGTTTATACAACCTTTATTAGCCGATTTAACTAATTTTGTAAGCCAAGCGGCGAACTGCAATAGTCAGGCATTTGCACTGTTACCTAAAACGTCACCTAAAAAGCGCTTTGCTAAACGTACAAAAAAAGCGCCGTATAAAAAGTCGAGTTATAAAAAAAGCCCTGCGGTAAATTAATCGCAGGGCTTACATATAGCGTTGAAGGTTACTGATTGAATAGTGCCACAGCGGCGTTACTCATTGCCTTTATTCCTGTAGGCAGTGCTACTTTATAATCAGGCGCAAATTTACTTGAATGTAACGAGGGCAGTGTTTCGTTATTTTTTATTGCCTTGGCGTACTGCTGTTGGTTAACGCCACCTAGCCAAAATAAGGTGATAGGAATATTTTCGTCGGTGCGCCCGTATAATCCAAAGTCTTCACCGGCCATTACCGCTTCTGTTTCGAGCACGTTTGCATCACCTATCGCACTTTTTATAGCGTTTCGAACAAGGTTAGTTTGTACTGGGTTATTGTAAGTTGATGGAATTGATTCATCTTCATGAACTTTCACTACAGGGTAGAGAGATTCCTCAAGGCCTGCACTTTGTGCTATACCTGCAGTAATACGTTTAATTGCCGCTATTTGTGCGTTACGTATATCTGGATTGTAGCTGCGTAGCGTAAGTTGTAACTTAACTTCATCAGAAATAACATTGTGTTTAGAGCCACCATGAATGGAACCCACCGTTATCACTGAAGGCTCAAGTGGAGAAAGCTCACGACTAGTAATTGTTTGTAGTGCAAGTATCGTTCGAGCTGCGATGATCACAGGGTCGATAGTTGTATGCGGGTAAGCACCATGGCCACCTTTGCCTTTTATACTAATATCAACAGAATCAACACTGGCCATAGTGTATTCATTTTTCATTGCCACTTTACCCGCAGCAACGCTAGCGCTTACATGCAAAGCAATAATATGATCTGGTTTAGCGTATTTGTTAAATAATCCTTCCTTGAGCATTGCTTTTGCACCACCGCCTACTTCTTCAGCGGGTTGAGCAACCATCATTAAAGTACCTTGCCACTTATTTTTATGCGTAATTAATTGCTCAGCAGTACCAATAAAAGAGCTCATATGAATATCATGACCACAGCCATGCATAACGCCAACTTCACTACCTTGATCATTAATTGTGGTAATAGTTGATGCGTAAGTTTTGCCTGTTTGCTCTGTTATAGGCAGGCCATCAGTATCAGTTCTGATCATGACGGTAGGGCCTTGACCATTTTTGTAAATTCCGACTACACCATAGCCACCTACATTATCGGTTACGTCAAACCCTAATTTCTGAAGTCGTTCAGCGATTTTTTTACCTGTTTGCTTTTCCTTATATGATAATTCAGGTGATTGATGTAGGTCTAAGTAAAGTTTTTCTATTGCCGGCATGCTGGTATCAAGATCCAACTTAAGTACTTGCGCATTCAATAATGGGCTGACTAATAAACACAATGCACTTACATACGCTAATTTCATATTTCCCTCACTACCTTCTATTGTATTTAAATGATTTAAACAGATGACTTGTAATTATTATCTTCATCACCATATAAAAACCTAAATAGATGAACATGGCAATAATTCAATGAGCAATATAGTTAGTCTTAACGCACAAAACCTTCAGCAAGTATTGGGTGAAACATCACAACAAAAGTTAGTACTACTTAACTTTTTTTCTCCACAAAGCCCAGAGTGTATTAGCCAAGCAGCTATTTTAGATAAGTTAGCTGCTGAATACAGCAACTATATAGTAGTCGCAAACTTAGACTGCGATGCAGAGCAGGCACTTGCCTCTCAACTTGCCCAACAAGTTGGATTGCAAACCTTACCTACTTTAGTGTTATTAAAAGACTCATCTCCAGTTGATGTATTAGCGGGTGCTCAAACAGAAAGCCAAGTTCGTGATGCATTATCTAAACATTTACCAGCTCAACAAGACTTATTATTAGAGCAGGCTAAGCAAGCACTGATTAATAGCGACTTAAATGCCGCGTTTACTTATGCCAAACAAGCGTATGAACTTGATAGTCGTAATGCGAGGATTAAATTAGTACTGGCAGATATATGTATACAAATCCACAAACTCGATGAAGCCGCTGCGTTAATAGAAACAATAGATGTAAAAGAGCAAGATGCATACTTTAATAATATTAAGGCAAAATGTGAGGCCGCATTAGAGGCAACCGATTCACCGCAGATAAAAGAACTTCAAGAAAAAGTCGCTAAACATCCAAATGAACTTGATTTGCAAATGCAGCTAAGTAACCTTTTAAATGAAGCGGGAAGGAAAGAAGAGGCATTAGAAGCACTCTTTACTATCCTTAAAAAGGATCTTAACTATGATGAAGCCAAACCAAACTTCTTAGCAATAATCGCCTCTTTACCTGACGGCGATGCATTAGCCGCTAAATATCGCCGCAAGCTCTATAGTATTTTATATTAACGGCTAATTAGAACCTTTATAAAAGCATCTAACTAAAGATGCTTTTTTGTTTTCTACATTTAAAAAGAGGATAAATGCAGGGTTATCCACAGGGTTTTGTGGGTAACGTGTGTGTCTAGGTGGGGTATCTTTGGGGTAAAAATTAAATGCAAAAAAGCCTTTAAAAACGCTTGCGTTAAAATCGATTCGCCCTATAATGCGACCCCACTGAGACGGGGAACGCCAACGCATAGCGAGGCACGAGCTACTTAGTGAGTCGAGTAAAACTTAGTTTCGAAAACTTTCAAGTTTAAAAAATTAAGTGTTGACAAAAAAATAGGAAAGCGTAATATGCGCAGCCCTAGCGAGATAAAGTTAAACGCTTTAATCGCAACCGGATAACCGGTATAGCTCTTTAACAATATAAAGCAATCATCTGTGTGGGCACTCGTACAGATTGAGTTCTAACAGCCAAGCTACTTAGGTAGTGAGGCAAACAAATTTAGAGTCTCAATTGAAACTGAGTGACCAACAGAATAGTTACTTAGGTAATTATTCAGCACAGTCAATTCAATATCGAAAGATATTAAATAATTCAGAATTCATTGAGCTGTCGAAAGACATAAAACTTTTTAATTGAAGAGTTTGATCATGGCTCAGATTGAACGCTGGCGGCAGGCCTAACACATGCAAGTCGAGCGGTAACATTTCTAGCTTGCTAGAAGATGACGAGCGGCGGACGGGTGAGTAATGCTTGGGAACATGCCTTGAGGTGGGGGACAACAGTTGGAAACGACTGCTAATACCGCATAATGTCTACGGACCAAAGGGGGCTTCGGCTCTCGCCTTTAGATTGGCCCAAGTGGGATTAGCTAGTTGGTGAGGTAATGGCTCACCAAGGCGACGATCCCTAGCTGGTTTGAGAGGATGATCAGCCACACTGGGACTGAGACACGGCCCAGACTCCTACGGGAGGCAGCAGTGGGGAATATTGCACAATGGGCGCAAGCCTGATGCAGCCATGCCGCGTGTGTGAAGAAGGCCTTCGGGTTGTAAAGCACTTTCAGTCAGGAGGAAAGGTTAGTAGTTAATACCTGCTAGCTGTGACGTTACTGACAGAAGAAGCACCGGCTAACTCCGTGCCAGCAGCCGCGGTAATACGGAGGGTGCGAGCGTTAATCGGAATTACTGGGCGTAAAGCGTACGCAGGCGGTTTGTTAAGCGAGATGTGAAAGCCCCGGGCTCAACCTGGGAACTGCATTTCGAACTGGCAAACTAGAGTGTGATAGAGGGTGGTAGAATTTCAGGTGTAGCGGTGAAATGCGTAGAGATCTGAAGGAATACCGATGGCGAAGGCAGCCACCTGGGTCAACACTGACGCTCATGTACGAAAGCGTGGGGAGCAAACAGGATTAGATACCCTGGTAGTCCACGCCGTAAACGATGTCTACTAGAAGCTCGGAACCTCGGTTCTGTTTTTCAAAGCTAACGCATTAAGTAGACCGCCTGGGGAGTACGGCCGCAAGGTTAAAACTCAAATGAATTGACGGGGGCCCGCACAAGCGGTGGAGCATGTGGTTTAATTCGATGCAACGCGAAGAACCTTACCTACACTTGACATACAGAGAACTTACCAGAGATGGTTTGGTGCCTTCGGGAACTCTGATACAGGTGCTGCATGGCTGTCGTCAGCTCGTGTTGTGAGATGTTGGGTTAAGTCCCGCAACGAGCGCAACCCCTATCCTTAGTTGCTAGCAGGTAATGCTGAGAACTCTAAGGAGACTGCCGGTGATAAACCGGAGGAAGGTGGGGACGACGTCAAGTCATCATGGCCCTTACGTGTAGGGCTACACACGTGCTACAATGGCGCATACAGAGTGCTGCGAACTCGCGAGAGTAAGCGAATCACTTAAAGTGCGTCGTAGTCCGGATTGGAGTCTGCAACTCGACTCCATGAAGTCGGAATCGCTAGTAATCGCGTATCAGAATGACGCGGTGAATACGTTCCCGGGCCTTGTACACACCGCCCGTCACACCATGGGAGTGGGTTGCTCCAGAAGTAGATAGTCTAACCCTCGGGAGGACGTTTACCACGGAGTGATTCATGACTGGGGTGAAGTCGTAACAAGGTAGCCCTAGGGGAACCTGGGGCTGGATCACCTCCTTATACGATTTAGAACTTATTTGTTCGTAGTGTCCACACAGATGATTGTTAGTTAGCTAAGCCACTGGCTTAACTAATTAATATGCTCTTTAAAAATTTGGAAAAGCTGATAATAAAATTCGTATGAATACAGTGTATTTGTACAGAGTTTTCAAAAGTAAAAAAGAATGATAGCAGTATCATTCAGTGCCATTTAATGAACGTTTACGTTTATTGATTGGTATCTACTTTAGTATTCAATATTAACTTCTGGCGAAGTTAAACTGTCACAAAACAAAGACCCGTTTGGGTTGTATGGTTAAGTGACTAAGCGTACACGGTGGATGCCTTGGCAGTTGGAGGCGATGAAGGACGTATTAACTTGCGATAAGCCTAGTCAAGCTAGTAAAAAGCACTTGAGACTAGGATTTCCGAATGGGGAAACCCACCTGCTTGCAGGTATCGTTAACTGAATACATAGGTTAACGAGGCGAACGCGGAGAACTGAAACATCTAAGTACCCGTAGGAAAAGAAATCAACCGAGATTCCGATAGTAGCGGCGAGCGAAATCGGAACAGCCCTTAAGCTTATTATGTGTTAATGGAAGGCTCTGGAAAGTGCCACGATACAGGGTGATAGTCCCGTACATGAAAACGCATTTTAAGTGAAATCGAGTAGGTCGGAGCACGTGAAACTTTGACTGAATATAGGTGGACCATCATCTAAGGCTAAATACTCCCAACTGACCGATAGTGAACCAGTACCGTGAGGGAAAGGCGAAAAGAACCCCTGTGAGGGGAGTGAAATAGAACCTGAAACCGTGTACGTACAAGCAGTAGGAGCCCACTTGTTGGGTGACTGCGTACCTTTTGTATAATGGGTCAGCGACTTATATTTTGTAGCGAGGTTAACCGATTAGGGTAGCCGTAGGGAAACCGAGTCTTAACTGGGCGAATAGTTGCAAGGTATAGACCCGAAACCCGGTGATCTAGCCATGGGCAGGTTGAAGGTTGAGTAACATCAACTGGAGGACCGAACCCACTAACGTTGAAAAGTTAGGGGATGACCTGTGGTTAGGAGTGAAAGGCTAATCAAACCGGGAGATAGCTGGTTCTCCCCGAAATCTATTTAGGTAGAGCCTCGGACGAATACTTACGGGGGTAGAGCACTGTTAAGGCTAGGGGGTCATCCCGACTTACCAACCCTTTGCAAACTCCGAATACCGTAAAGTAATATCCGGGAGACACACGGCGGGTGCTAACGTCCGTCGTGAAGAGGGAAACAACCCAGACCGCCAGCTAAGGTCCCAAAGTCATAGTTAAGTGGGAAACGATGTGGAAAGGCCCAGACAGCCAGGAGGTTGGCTTAGAAGCAGCCATCCTTTAAAGAAAGCGTAATAGCTCACTGGTCGAGTCGGTCTGCGCGGAAGATGTAACGGGGCTAAACTATGCACCGAAGCTGCGGATTCAAAATTTATTTTGAGTGGTAGGGGAGCGTTCTGTAAGCGGTTGAAGGTGTACCGGGAGGTATGCTGGACGTATCAGAAGTGCGAATGCTGACATGAGTAACGATAATGCGGGTGAAAAACCCGCACGCCGGAAGACCAAGGGTTCCTATCCCATGTTAATCAGGGTAGGGTAAGTCGACCCCTAAGGCGAGGCCGAAAGGCGTAGTCGATGGGAAACGGATTAATATTTCCGTACTTGGTATAATTGCGATGGGGGGACGGAGCAGGCTAAGCAAGCATGGCGATGGTAGTCCATGTGAAAGTGTGTAGGCTAGCGACTTAGGTAAATCCGGGTTGCTGTTAGGCTGAGACACGAGACGAGTCACCAAGGTGATGAAGTTGCTGATGCCATACTTCCAGGAAAAGCCTCTAAGCTTCAGATTATATCGAATCGTACCCCAAACCGACACAGGTGGTCAGGTAGAGAATACTAAGGCGCTTGAGAGAACTCGGGTGAAGGAACTAGGCAAAATCGTACCGTAACTTCGGGAGAAGGTACGCTCCGATTGGTGATGAGACTTGCTCTCTAAGCTGATTGGAGCCGCAGTGACCAGGTGGCTGGGACTGTTTATTAAAAACACAGCACTGTGCAAAATCGCAAGATGACGTATACGGTGTGACACCTGCCCGGTGCCGGAAGGTTAATTGATGGGGTTATCTTCGGAGAAGCTCTTGATCGAAGCCCCGGTAAACGGCGGCCGTAACTATAACGGTCCTAAGGTAGCGAAATTCCTTGTCGGGTAAGTTCCGACCTGCACGAATGGTGTAACCATGGCCACGCTGTCTCCACCCGAGACTCAGTGAAATTGAAATCGCAGTGAAGATGCTGTGTACCCGCGGCTAGACGGAAAGACCCCGTGAACCTTTACTACAGCTTGGCACTGAACATTGAACCTACATGTGTAGGATAGGTGGGAGACTTAGAAGCAGAGACGCTAGTTTTTGTGGAGTCGTCCTTGAAATACCACCCTTTGTAGTTTTGATGTTCTAACGTTGGCCCGTGAATCGGGGTTACGGACAGTGCATGGTGGGTAGTTTGACTGGGGCGGTCTCCTCCCAAAGAGTAACGGAGGAGCACGAAGGTTGGCTAAGTACGGTCGGACATCGTACGGTTAGTGTAATGGTAGAAGCCAGCTTAACTGCGAGACAGACACGTCGAGCAGGTACGAAAGTAGGTCATAGTGATCCGGTGGTTCTGAATGGAAGGGCCATCGCTCAACGGATAAAAGGTACTCCGGGGATAACAGGCTGATACCGCCCAAGAGTTCATATCGACGGCGGTGTTTGGCACCTCGATGTCGGCTCATCACATCCTGGGGCTGAAGTCGGTCCCAAGGGTATGGCTGTTCGCCATTTAAAGTGGTACGCGAGCTGGGTTTAGAACGTCGTGAGACAGTTCGGTCCCTATCTGCCGTGGGCGTTTGAGAATTGAGAGGGGTTGCTCCTAGTACGAGAGGACCGGAGTGAACGAACCGCTGGTGTTCGGGTTGTCATGCCAATGGCATTGCCCGGTAGCTACGTTCGGAACTGATAAGCGCTGAAAGCATCTAAGCGCGAAGCAGGCCTCGAGATGAGTTCTCACTAGACTTTTAAAGTCTCTGAAGGGCCGTTGAAGACTACAACGTTGATAGGCAAGATGTGGAAGTGGTGTGAGCCATTAAGCTAACTTGTACTAATTACCCGTGAGGCTTAACCATACAACGCCAAACGCGTTTTATGTGATAGTTTAAGCGCAGAAGTTAATATAACTAAAGTAGATTTACGATACTCTTTATTATCAGAATTCCAAATTTTAGTAAGCTCGATTAAATCGAACTTACACCAAATTTGCTTGGTGACAATAGCGTTTTGGACCCACCTGACCCCATGCCGAACTCAGTAGTGAAACGAAACAGCGCCGATGATAGTGTAGCATTTGCTATGTGAAAGTAGGACATTACCAGGCTCCAAATAAGAGAAAGCCCGACTAGAAATAGTCGGGCTTTTTTACGTCTGTAGGAAAGTTAAAATATTAGCTATCAGCCGTCAGCTATCAGTTGCACAGTGTCAACCTGTACTTTGTAGCGTGGGTTGAGTCTACGACATTACCATTGCTCCAAACTGAGAAAGCCCGATTAGCAATCGTCGGGCTTTTTACGTACGCAGGAATGACACACTAAAGGCCTGTGGTGAGTATAATGCTAAGGGAGTTCAGCGATTAAGCCCAACGTGATTACTTAGGACTGTGTACAATACTAATCTACTTTGTTGGTGAAGTCATAGTCGTGTGTGATCTTGAATATAGAAGGGGAAGCGTGTATTTCACATCGCTATCAAGTCTAATGTACGCATATATTGCTAGCCTAAATATATAATGTTTAAACGAATCAGCTACGGTTTTTTTAAGGCCTTATAAGATCGCTGTATGCATATAGAAAAACTCATTTAAGTTGGGCTGAAAAGTGACTATGGTCTTTATTTTAGCTATTAGATGATTTTGCAGAATATATTAAAGAAATGATATTTGTGGAATAAACCAAGTAGGATCAAAAACGCCAACTCAAGGCTGGCGTTTCAATTATGAGGTTAAAGGTGATTATTAAACCTTAGGGCCTGCATTTTTAATTTCTTCAGATACGTCGTATTTTGCGAAGTTTTCTGTGAAATCAGCGGCTAGTTTAGCTGCATATTCAGCATACTTTGCTTTGTCTTCCCATGTGTTAATTGGGTTAAGCAGCTTGCTATCAACGCCTGGTACTGCAACTGGTACGTCTAGATTTAGCACGTCAATGTGTTGAGTTTCAACACCAGCTAATTATACAGATACGATTGCGTCAACAACAGCACGTGTTGTTGGAATATCGAAACGCTTACCAATACCGTACGGACCCCCTGTCCAGCCTGTATTAACTAGGTAAACTTTAGCGCCGAACTCGCGTACACGCTTCATTAGAAGTTCTGCGTAGACACCTGCAGGACGTGGGAAGAAAGGTGCGCCAAAACAGGTTGAAAATGTAGATTCGATATCACTGGTAGAGCCAATTTCTGTAGAGCCTACTTTTGCAGTGTAACCACTTAAGAAGTGGAAAGCTGCAGCTTCTTCGGTTAGTACAGATACTGGAGGAAGGACACCACTTACATCACATGTTAAGAATACAACCGCTTTAGGCTCGCCTGCACGGTTTTCAACTTTGCGTTTTTCAACATGCTCCAGTGGATAAGCTGCACGGCTATTTTGAGTTAGGCTGGTATCATTAAAATCAGGAACGCGATTTTCATCAAGTACGACATTTTCTAAAATTGTACCGAATCGAATAGCGTCCCAGATAACAGGTTCGTTTTTCTGAGAAAGGTCAATACATTTAGCGTAACAACCACCTTCGATATTAAATACACTACCTGGTGCCCAGCCGTGCTCGTCATCACCGATTAAGAAGCGAGTTGGATCGGCTGATAACGTTGTTTTACCTGTACCAGATAAACCAAAGAATAACGCAGTATCGCCTGCTTCGCCTACGTTAGCAGAACAGTGCATTGGTAATACACCTTTCGCTGGTAGTAGGAAGTTTTGCACAGAGAACATCGATTTTTTCATTTCACCCGCGTAGCGCATGCCAGCAAGTAACACCTTACGTTGTGCAAAGTTAATAATAACTGTGCCATCGCTATTGGTACCATCGCGTTCTGGATCACATACAAACGAAGGTACATTCATTACTTGCCACTGAGGGAAGTCTGCTTTGTTGTATGATTCTGGTTGGATGAACATGTTTTTAGCGAAGATATGGTGCCAAGCAGTTTCTGTTGTTACAACCACTGGAAGATAGTGCTCTGGATCAGCGCCAACTTCAAGGTGAGAGATAAAGTGGTCATTGCTTTGCACATGTGCTTCTACACGTGCCCATAACGCGTCAAACTTATCTGCATCGAATGGGCGATTTACATTACCCCATTGGATTTCATTTTCAGTACTTGATTCTTGAACAATAAAACGATCTTTTGGAGAACGACCGGTACGACGACCAGTGTTAGCTACAAAAGCACCATTGGCGGCTAAAGTCCCTTCGCCACGGCTGATAGCGTGTTCGACAAGTTCAGCTGCAGTTAGATCGACAAAACGGGTAGCGCTTGAAGTCATGTTTATACCTAAATTGTGTGAGATTGAACGGGATAGCTCTGGGTCTTAGTAACCTTTAAGCTGCAATTATAGTAACAGATGGATTAAGGATATTCGAGCTTATAAACGCCGTAAAAACATATAAATTAAGGAAAAAACATGAATAATTTCAATGATACCGGTGTCATGAAAAATGCTCAGCTTGTGATACCGGTGTCATTTTTTAGGCACAAAAAAGCCATAAAAAATTATGGCTATTTTGTGCTGTGTTTTATAAAAGTAGATTAGTTAAATATACTTTTTATATCTTGCTCGTTAAACACATAATCTTTTAAACAGTAATGGCAGCTAATTTTAATCTCACCATTTTTTTCAACATCGTCCAAAAGCGCTTGTTGGCCAACATTAACTAAAGCCGTCATCGTTTTTTCGCGGTTACAGCCACATTTAAATTGAATTGGTTGAGGGTCAAATACGCGTGGGTTATCTTCATGATAAAGGCGCGTTAGAATAGTATTGGCATCAAGCTCTAGTAGCTCTTCATCTTTAATGGTATTGCTGAGTGCTTCTAAGTGAGCAAAATCTTCAATCGACTTTTGTTTATCAACAGGTAGCACTTGTAAAAATAGCCCACATGCTTTGGCGCTTCCCTCTGTGGTGTCGGTTGCAAACCAAAGGCGCGTTTTTAATTGTTCAGATTGCTCAAAATAGCTTTCTATACATTCACTTAAGGTATCATGCTCTAAAGGCACTATACCTTGGTAACGCTCCCCTTGCGTCGGAGTAATAGTGATAACCATGTAACCTTGGCCTATAAGCTCTCTAACTGTTGACCCTGTCACTTCACTTTGAAGTCGTGCTATGCCACGCATATTTTGTTGGTCGTCACCGTTAATAACGGCATATTTTACCGGCCCATCACCTTGTAGTTGAACGGCAATTTCGCCTTCAAACTTTAATGTTGCTGTTAATAAACAGGTTGCAACAAGCAGCTCACCTAGTAATGCTTTAACGGGCTCTGGGTAATTGTGTTTAGCAATCATTTCATTGTAAGCGTTGTCTATTTGTACGAGTTCGCCACGAACATCGAGATTGTCGAATAAATAGCGATGAAGTAAATCTTGTTGCATGAGCGGCTATACCTAACTTGATTTCATTTTTAAAAGTTCGCGTCTTTGCTTTTTATCAGGCTTTTTAACCGGATGAGGTGCAAAGAAGCTGTTATTTTTGCGTGCGATAGTATTTTCTTCACGCTTAGCGATACTTGCATCAGATTCTTGATACAAGGTCTGTGCAATGGGGGCGCTTTGGCGCTTTTCAAGTATATTTAATACTGTGACAGTTTTTTCATCAACGCCTTGGGCTAGCTTTATAACTGCGCCAATTTCTACAATTTTGCTGGCCTTACTACGTTGACCATTATAATGTACTTTGCCGCCTTGTACCATTTCGCGTGCTATTGCTCGCGTCTTATAAAATCGAGCAGCCCATAACCATTTATCTAACCTGACTTTAAGTTCGCTCGAGTTTTCTGAGTTGTCGTTGAGTTTAGCTTTCTTTGTCATGGAACATCTCTAGTAAATTCGGTTATTAGCTAAATTACCATGAAATAGGTATGCCATGAAGTTATAGCTTGATTCTGTAACTAATGAGGAAGATAAATTAATCTGTTTACAAAGTTTAATATTAGCGTGCTTGTTGAATGAAAAATGAAAAGGTACTATGGCTGGGTGATTTCGCTATAAATTAAAATAAGAACACTACTTATGGAACAGCACGTTCAACAATTTAAACTGCTATTAAACCGTTTGCCACACGCTAAATTAAGCGTGTTAGTTATGGTTTTAGTTATTGTTTATATTGCATTTTTGTCATCAAAGCTCGTTTGGCTTTTATGGCCGCACCCAGTAACAACTCCTCTTGCTCCCAGTAGCTACTCTAGTCAAGTCACGGGCGGCAATAACCAGTCTGTCGATTCGATTATTGGGCAATTTTTATTTGGTAAAGTAAATGTAACAAAAAACACCAATACTGCCCCCCAAGCCAAAGTTATTAATAATGCCCCTGAAACGCGCTTAAGTATAAATTTAACCGGTATTGTTGCTGTGAGTAATGATGATAAAGCGGGGATGGCCATTATTGAATCGCAAGGTCGCCAGGCGAGTTACTTAGTTGAAGATGTTATTCAAGGTACACGTGCAAAGGTATCGCAAATACTCCCAGACCGTGTCATTTTAGATGTAAGCGGCCGCTTTGAAACCTTAATGCTTGATGGGCTCGACTTTACCAAAACGGTGTCTATGCCGGTACTAGCCGCGCGAGATGAGCCTGAGATGGGGCCGTTAGCACCTTCATCGCAAAGTGAAGAGCAGATAGATGCAACCGCCAACCTTGAAGTAAAAGAAGCATTAATAGAAACCCGCGAAGAGCTTTTAGAAGAGCCTGGTAAATTATTTGATTACATACGTGTTGCCCAAGCTATGAATGATGGGGAACTTATAGGTTACCGTTTGAGTCCAGGTAAAGAGCCTGAATTATTTAAACAAATGGGATTACAAAATAACGATTTGGCCGTGGCAATTAACGGCTATCAATTAACTGATTTAAAACAGGCTATGGCAGCAATGAATGAGCTGCGAAATAGTACCGATGCAACTATCACCATAGAGCGTGATGGTGAGCAAATCGATGTGCTTTTTAGTCTGCAATAACTTAGCTTTGGAGTTTTAACATAATGGTTCAGGTGCTACACCTCAAAAAAATTAAAAAAGGGTTAGCTAAGTATGCGGCACTTTTTTTAGCGGCAAGTCTTTCTATGTCGGTTGCTGCTGTTGAATATGCTGCTAACTTTAAGGGCACAGATATTAATGAGTTTATTAATATTGTGGGCAAAAACCTTAATAAAACCATCATTATTGATCCTAACGTGCGTGGCAAAGTTAATGTGCGCAGTTATGAGTTAATGGATGAGGCACTTTATTATCAATTCTTTTTAAATGTATTAGAAGTTTACGGCTATTCAGCTGTTGAAATGGATAACAACATTATAAAAATAGAAAAAAGTTCAGATGCTAAAAAATCCAATGTACCGTTAATTACAACGGACAGCGATGCAGCTGGCGATATGATGATCACTCGGGTTGTACGAGTTAAAAATGTCAGCGTACAAGAGTTAGGCCCTTTGGTTCGCCAGTTTAGTGACCAAAAAGATGGCGGTCATGTTGCTAACTTTAATGCCGCTAACGTGATGATGCTAACAGGACACGCAGCCTCTGTTAATCGTTTGGTAGAAATTATTCGCTCTGTTGACCAAGCGGGTGATAAGCGCGTTGATATTGTAAAACTTAAATATGCAACAGCTGATGATGTGGTATCGGTAGTTGATAATATTTATAAAGACAGTGGCAAGGGCAGCGTTCCTGAGTTTTTAATTCCTAAAGTTGTGGCTGATGGCCGAACTAATAGCGTGATTGTGAGTGGTGAAGGTCAAGCTCGTACCCGCGCCATTGATCTTATTAAACGTCTCGACGGCGAACTTGAAAGCCAAGGTAATACCAAAGTATTTTACCTAAACTACGCAAAGGCAGAAGATTTAGTCAAAGTACTTCAAGGTGTGAGTAAATCGCTGGCAGAGGATTCAAAAGGCGGAGCAACCAACAATGCGCGTAGTAGTAATAGAAACGACACGAGTATTGAAGCACATCCTGATTCTAACTCACTCGTCATTACCGCTCAGCCAGATACGATGCGTTCACTTGAATCGGTTATTGAGCGTTTAGATATTCGCCGCGCACAAGTATTAGTAGAAGCCATTATTATTGAAGTCATGGAAGGTGATGGCGTTAACTTTGGCCTGCAATGGATTTCAGAGCAAGGTGGGATGCTACAATTTAATAATGGTACAACAGTACCTGTTGGTTCGTTAGCCGTAGCGGCAGAACAAGCCCGTGATAAAACGGTAACTAAAAATATCATTGGTACTGAATCAGGTACTGTCACCAAATATGATGAAACAACTGAAGGTGACTACGGCCCACTAGCATCATTACTCGGTGGTATTAATGGCTTAGCCATGGGGGTAATTAAAAATGACTGGGGCGCAATTGTTCAAGCTGTTTCAACCGACACTAATTCGAATATTCTAGCGACTCCATCTATTACTACAATGGATAACGAAGAAGCATCTATTTTAGTTGGTCAAGAAGTGCCAATCATTACTGGTTCGCAAACAGGTAGTAACAACGAAAATCCATTTCAAACGGTTGAGCGTCAAGAGGTGGGTATTAAACTTAAAGTAACCCCTCAAATTAATGATGGTTCAGCGGTGCAGTTGACCATAGAGCAAGAAGTTTCAAGTGTTAGTGGCGCAACAGCAGTCGATATTTCGGTGAACAAGCGCGCAATTAAAACTACTGTAATGGCCGATGATGGCGGTATGGTGGTATTGGGTGGCTTGATTGATGAAGATGTACAAGAGAGCGTTTCAAAAGTGCCACTATTAGGCGACATTCCTATTTTAGGCCACTTGTTTAAGTCAACTAATACAACAAAGCGAAAACGTAATCTAATCGTGTTTATTAGACCGACCATTATTCGCGATGGCATTAGTATGAATAAGCTCAGCTTTAGTAAATATAACTTTATTCGCGGTGAGCAATTTAAAAAGCGTGAAGATGGCATTAACTTAATGCCAATGTCTGATACGCCTATTTTACCTGAGTGGAATGACGAATTAGTGTTACCACCTACGTACGAAGAGCATTTACGCAAACAAAATGCACAAGAGCGTAATGATGACTAATGCGATAGAAGATATTAATCAAGACGTTGTTCATCCAGCTGCACATAACAACGATGAAATGCTTGAACAAGAGGATTTAATTGAGCTGCCTGCAAAGCGTTTGCCGTTTTCATATGCAAGGCGGGTGGGTGCGTTACTTAGTAAACATAAGGATAACCGAGTTGTTTACTACCGTGGCGAGTTGGATATTGATGTATTGCTAGAAGTGCGCCGCATTGCAGGACATGGCTTCACACTTGAGCAACTAGAAGATGATAAATTTGAGTTATTACTAGAAGCATCGTATCAACGTGACAGCTCAGAAACTCAGCAAATGATGGAAGACATTGGTAACGAGGTTGATTTATTCTCGCTGGCTGATGAGCTTCCTCAAACTGAAGATTTACTTGCTGGTGATGACGACGCGCCTATTATCAAACTCATTAATGCCATGTTGAGTGAGGCCATTAAGGAAGGCGCATCTGATATCCACATTGAAACGTTTGAACAAGAACTGGTTATTCGTTTTCGAGTGGATGGCGTACTCAAAGAAGTTTTAAAACCTAATCGTAAATTAGCCTCTTTGCTGGTATCGCGTATTAAAGTAATGGCCAAACTCGATATTGCAGAAAAACGTATACCGCAAGATGGCCGTATTAGTTTACGTATTGCAGGGCGTGCAGTAGATGTGCGTGTATCGACTATGCCATCGAGCTTTGGTGAGCGAGTCGTATTGCGTTTGCTTGATAAAAACAATGCGCGTTTAAACCTTGAAGATTTAGGCATGACCGCGAAAAACCGAGAGCTATTTGCTGATTTAATTAGTAAGCCTCACGGTATAATCTTAGTTACAGGCCCTACAGGCTCTGGTAAAAGTACTACTTTATATGCCGGTATGAGCCAAATTAACTCGCGGGATCGCAATATTTTAACGGTTGAAGATCCCATTGAGTATGAAATCCCAGGTATTGGCCAAACACAGGTTAATACCAAGGTTGATATGACTTTTGCCCGTGGCCTACGCGCTATTTTACGTCAAGATCCTGATGTGGTTATGGTTGGTGAAATACGTGACTTAGAAACCGCTCAAATTGGTGTACAAGCATCGCTGACTGGTCACTTAGTTATGTCTACATTGCATACCAATACCGCCTCAGGTGCAATTACCCGTATGGAAGATATGGGTGTTGAGCCATTCTTATTATCGTCATCATTACTCGGCGTATTGTCACAGCGCTTAGTACGTACCTTATGCAATAGCTGTAAAGAAGGGCATATTGCAGATGAGCGTGAATGTGAATTACTCGGCGTACCGTTTGATAATGCTCCGACGATTTACCGCGCGGTAGGGTGTGAAGAGTGTAACTTTAACGGTTATCGTGGTCGTACAGGTATTCACGAATTATTAGTCGTTGATGAAACTATTCGTGAAATGATCCACAGCGGTAAAGGTGAGCAAAGCGTAGAGAAATATATTCGTAAACGCAGCCCAAGTATTCGTCAAGATGGCTGCAGCCGCGTACTTGCGGGTAAAACAACGCTTGAAGAAGTATTACGCGTAACCCGTGAGGAAGGCTAACAATGGCGGCGTTTGAATACCGTGCATTAGATGGCCGGGGAAAAGAAAAAAAAGGAATTTTAGAAGCGGATACAGCAAAGCAAGTTCGCCAACTTTTACGCGATCAAAAGCTAACCCCCCTCGAGGTGGTGCCAGCTGCTCAAGATGATAAACAAGTTCGAGGTCAAAAAGCGCCATTATTAGGCTCTTTATTTAAGCCGACAATATCAACGTCAGATCTTGCTTTGATTACACGTCAACTTGCGACCCTAATTCAGTCAGCCTTACCCGTTGAGGGTGCCGTGATGGCGGTTGCTGAGCAGTGTGAAAAACCACGGCTAAAACGTATGTTAATGTCTGTGCGCTCTAAAGTGGTGGAAGGGTATACGCTTGCTGATGGGATGAGTGAATTTCCGCATGTATTTGACGATTTATACCGTGCAATGGTGGCCGCAGGTGAAAAGTCAGGTCACTTAGATCAAGTACTTAACAGATTGGCTGATTACACCGAGCAACGCCAACACATGCGTAGCCAAATTACGCAAGCGATGGTGTATCCCATTATTTTGGTCGTGTTCGCTATTGGTATTGTTTCAGTATTATTAGGTACTGTGGTGCCTAAAATACTAAAAACGTTTGAAAAAACCAAACAAGTATTACCTTGGACAACCGAATGGGTCATGGCGGGTAGTCATTTTGTACAAAATTATTGGTTTGTTAGTTTATTAGCGATCACGGCGATTGCTATTGGAATTAAATACGCACTTAAAAAACCTAAAGTACGGTTTTGGTGGGATGCAAAAGTATTACATATGCCAGGCATAGGTAAGGTTGCTAGAGGTATTAACACGGCGCGCTTTGCCCGTACATTAAGTATTTTATCGTCAAGCTCAGTGCCGCTACTTGAAGGAATGCGTATTTCAGGTGGGGTGTTGGTTAACGAAAAAATAAAGCAAGCAGTGGCAGATGCCGCAGAAAGAGTCAGTGAAGGGGCGAGTCTTCGTGCTTCACTACAGCAAACTAAGTTGTTTCCACCAATGATGCTACATATGATAGCCAGTGGTGAAAAGTCCGGTGAACTTGAGCAAATGTTAGAGCGTGCTGCTAACAATCAAGATCGCGAGTTTGAAAGTATGGTTAATGTGTCATTAAAATTATTGGAACCGGCAATGATTGCCTCTATGGCAGTGATTGTGCTTTTCATAGTAATGGCAATTTTGCAGCCAATTATGGCAATGAACAAGGCCGTAGGTCTTTAAGTATTTTTTATATTAATGATTTAAACAAATCATTTTTGCTTAGTGTTTTTAGAATAACGAGGTAATAACGTGAATAAACAATCAGGTTTTTCTTTATTAGAAGTCATGGTGGTACTGGTTATCATCGGGATGATCATGTCGATTGTGGCACCTAATATTATGGGCCAGCAAGAAGAAGCGGCTATTGATAAAGCGCATTTAGATATTCAGCAGTTAGAAGATGCTATGAGTTTGTACAAGCTTAAAAATAAAAGCTACCCAAGTACAGAGCAAGGTTTAGAGGCATTAGTTACTAAAACCAGTATTGAGCCCATTCCAAAGCGTTTTCCTGATGGTGGCTTTATTAGCAAGTTACCGGAAGATCCATGGGGTAATAATTATCAATTAATCAGCCCTGGAGAAATAGGTAAATTTGATATCTTTTCGATGGGTCCAGATGGCGAACCAGCCACCGAAGATGACATTGGTAATTGGGATGAAGATAAGCAGTAATGACCAATAACTTTACCATGCACTTAAACATAATACATTGGGGCTTGCCATGCAGGTAAGCCCTAAGCACCTGAGTGCAAAGCATTATGGTTTTAGTTTAATAGAAATTTTAGTGGTATTGGTGATCATCGCCTTTGCCACCAAAATGGTGGTATACAGCTTAGATGGCGGCGCTGAAGAAGCGTTAGACAAGCAAGCAAATAGGCTGCATACCACCATTAATGCCGCATCGGAATTTGCGGTGCTTAATCAAATAGAATTAGGCCTTTTAGTTGAGCAAAATACGCTTGAATTTTTAGTGTTTGATGGCGAAAAATGGATTAGCTTTGATCGTGAAGCTTTATTTAAGCCAATTGAGATCGAACCCCAATTTAAATTAACACTTAATCTTGAAGACCTACCTTGGGCACAAGATAACTTACTAGAGCAGTCAAATTGGCGTGAGCTAATGAGTGGTAACAATGAAGACAGTTTATTAGAGCTTAAAAAGTTAAAAGTACCGCAAGTGCTTATTTTATCCTCTGCCGATGTAAGTGCGTTTCAGCTCATGCTTGAATTAAAAGATCAGCCAGAGCCGGTGTACTTTATTGAAGGTAAATTTGCAGCCCCAGTCGATTTTCGTCGAGAGCCCCAATAATGAAAAAATACCACGGGTTTACATTATTAGAAGTCTTAGTTGCACTGAGTATTTGTGCCATGGCGGGTATTGCGGCAATGCAAGCAACCGGTGAGCATATTCATCACTTATCAAGTATTGAAGAACAAACGTATGGCTCATGGGTCGCTGAGAATGTATTGGTAGAACAACGAACGAAAGGCGAAAAATGGCAAGGTAAAAATGGTACCCGCGGCAGTGAGATGATGGCGGGTATTGAATGGTTTTGGCGCCAAGATGTTGTGCCCACTGCCGACAAGAGCTTTGTAAAAGTCACTATTAATGTGTTTACGGATGATAAGTACGAAAATTCAATTTATGAGTTAAGCACTTACTTAAATAAAGGTAAGCTTTAAGTGAAGCAGCGCGGTTTTACATTATTAGAAGTGATGGTGGCACTAGGTGTGTTGGCGTTTGTGATTATGGCCACCCACCAAATACTTGATACCACAACGCGAGCTAAACAAGCATCAGATGAAAAAATTGCTGAACTAAATGGGTTACAAACAGCCTTCAGGCTAATGGATCAAGACTTTAGCCAAATGACTAAACGCCAAGTGCGTAATGAAGCTGGAGATTTTCAAGAGGGATACTTACTTGCTGGACGCTACATTTTAGAAAGCCAGCTTGATGGTATTGCCTTTGTACGTGATGGTTGGATGAATCCCATTAACTTACTCCCTCGCTCAGAGTTACAAGCTGTTGGTTATCGCGTCATTGATGACAAGTTAGAACGCGTATATCGCATTTATGTCGATCAACTCGATAATATGGAGCCTCGTAGCCAAGTTATTTTAGCCGCAGTCGAAGAGCTTAAATTTGAGTTTTTAGATGGTAGCGGTAAGTGGCAAGAAGACTGGCAAATTAAGGCATTACCTAAAGCCGTTGCGGTAACTATAAAGCAAATGGATGCGGAGCCTATCAGGCGTGTGTTTTTAGTGCCAGGACTCGGTAAAGAGCTACCTAAACCAGTAACTGAGGGGACTAACCCGTCGCAACCTAATGGCCGGGGTACGCCTTGATGAACCAACAATCTTCGCGCGGCGCGGCTTTGGTTATTGTGTTATTTATTGTAGCGCTTGCAGCTATTTTAGCCGTTGAAATGAGTGCTAATTTAATGGTGCAAGTACAAAGAAGTACCAATTTACAAAGTCAGCAACAAGCGAAATGGTATGCCTATGGTGCTGAAGAGCTAGCAATTAAAGGTTTAATTCAAAGTAAAAAAGACGATCCTGAAAAAACCACATTAGCGCAGCCCTGGGCAAAGCAAGGCGATGTAAAGTACCCTGTTGAGAACGGCACTTTAAGCGGCCAGTTGACTGATTTACAAGCGTGTTTAAATTTAAACGCGCTTGGGGTTGAGCCAGACCCAAATAGCGGTAATAAAACTAACCCAGCACATAAAGCGTTGTTTGCTATTTTAGAAAATATAGATGATTTACCCAGTGATGAATCAGAAGAAGGGATGGCCGACAGTGTGTTTGATTGGCTTGATGAGAACAGTATAACCTATCGCTCTGGTGCCGAAGAGGGGGAGTATTTATCTCGTCAGTTTCCATATATGACGGCTAATAGCTTATTTGCATCGGTGTCTGAACTGCGTTTAATTAAAGGGTTTAATCCTTTGGTTATGGAAAAAGTGCTGCCTTTTGTCTGTGTGATCCCAGGTAGTACGTTACTTTCAATTAATGTTAATACAGTCACTGAAGAGCAAGCTTTATTGCTCAGTGGCCTAATAGACGAACTGAGTGTTTCGGGTGCTCAAGCGGTAATTGCAGCGCGACCTGAAAATGGCTTTGATAATATTGAAGAGTTTTTTGAGTCTGTTAAACAACAAGGCGGCAAAAATATCAAAGCAGTAGAAAAGCTTTTTAGTTTAAAAAGTGAATATTTTAAATTACAAACGCAGGCAAAATTTGTTGATTTGCGTTTTTCGATGACCACATTACTGTATGCCAGCAATGGCGAGGTAACGATACTGGCGCGAAAATTTGGAGGCGTACAGTGACAGAGATACTGTTGATCCGCACGGGTCAAACCGAACAAGACTTGCTTAACTGGTTAATATACTCACCACAAGAACAAGAAATAATAGCCAGTGGCGAGTTACAAAATGCCAGCCAGTTAAGTGAACTAACTGAAAAAGCATCAACCCGAGAGCTCGTGGTACTTTTACCATGTGACCAAGTGCAATTAAAAACGGTGATACTGCCAACTAAATGGAACCGTAAGCTAGAGCAAGCACTGCCTTATATGCTCGAAGAGGATATTGCCTGTGATATAGACGATATCTATATAGCGCTAGGGGAGCCGACAATGGTTGAAGCGCAGCATGCAATTAGGGTTGCGCTAATGAATCGCGATTGGTTTGAGCACTGGTTAGAGGTGTTTGAGCAACACCAGCTCACTGCTCATAAAATAGTGCCGGATGGCTTGTTATTGCCCAGTGCAGAAGAGCCTTGTGTAGCGGCAATTGAGCTCAACAAGCAATGGCTATTTAAAAAAGGTGACTGGCATATCGGTGCGGTTGAAAGCAGCTGGTTAAAGGAATATCTAACGGCTTTAGGTAACCCTGATATAAAACATTACAGCCCTGCAGAGCAATTTCCTGAAACGCTTACCTTGCATCCGCAAACCAGTGATTATGAGCTGCCGTTAGCATTATTTGCTAAGCAGTTAGATCAGCTTAAATTTAATTTGCGTCAAGGGCCTTACACGATTAAAAAGAAAACGGCTTTATGGTGGGGTTACTGGAAAAGTGCCACCATAATTAGTGTTATTGCTTTGCTATCGAGTGTGGCTATTAAAGCGGTTGAATTACATCAGCTTAATTCGCAGCTTGAGGTAGCTAAATCACAAGTAGTAGAGCGATTTCAAAAAGCCTTTCCAGGCACGCGGGTGCGCCCTCACTTAATTAAAAATCAAATACAGGGAGCACTGGATAAAGTGCAAGGTACGAGCGATGCTGGCTTTTTAGATTTAACCAGCAAGCTGGTGAGTGTATTTTCACAAGTGAGCGAATTTACACCGCAAACCTTACGTTTTGATAAGCGCCGTAATGAATTACGTATTCGTGCTCGTGCAAAAGACTTTCAAACCTTTGGTAAGGTTAAAGCCATTCTTGAGCAGCAAGGTGTGACTGTTGAGCAGGGGTCGTTAAATAATGATGGTGATTATATCGTCGGCGAAATTAGACTGCGAGGTGCACAATGAAACAGCAGTTCATGAAATATTGGGGTTCATTAAAAGAACAAGAGCAGCAGTTAATAATGGTTGCGGGTGGTGTATTTATTATTTTTGTTTTGGTAATGGGTATATTTAGACCCTTAAATACGGCAATAGAAAATGCGCAACAATCACAAATAAAACAACAAGAATTGCTAGCATGGGTAGACGACAGTATCGTTAAACTTAAAGCAGCAGGTAAAGCGCAAGCGGTGAGCAATCAAAACCTCAGCCAAATAGTGAATAATACGCGCGGTCGTTACAGCATTAATATTAGTAAAATGCAGCCAAATGATAATTCACTTCGTTTAACACTCGACTCAGTGGAGTTTAATCAATTAATCCAATGGATTGACGAGCTGGTTAATCAGCATGGTTTAAGCGTAGAAAATTTAGATTTAAGCCAAGATGATAAATCCGGTTATGTACGCGTTAGCCGTTTAGTATTAGAGAAGTAGTTAATGAAAAAAATAATAATTTTATCCATCGTTTTTGTAATTAGCTTTCTTGTTTTTAGCGTTATTAAATTGCCCGCTGCAGTGGCTTTAAATTTTGCTAAACCTTACTTACCTGCGCAGTTAGAGGTAGGGCAAACTTTTGGTACGCTATGGCAAGGTCAAATAATGCAGCTTCGCTTTCAAGGTGAACAGTTGAACAATGTACGTTGGGATATATCAGGCTGGTCAATCTTTAAAGCTCAAGTAAATACTAACTTACGTTTTGGTAATCCTCGCGAACGTGATGACATTTCTGGGTATGCAGATATTAGTTATTCTCTCACAAATGATGAACTTAGAATAACTGATACTGTAGTGCGTTCAACGGTTGAGCGCGCTATGCAGCGCATTGATTTACCGTTACCGGTTACTGCTAAAGGACGCGTTATTTTAGAGCTCGATGAATACGTTTCAGGCGCTCCTTATTGCCAATCATTACAAGGTGAAATAGCCAGCCCTGATATTGATGTGCAAGGGCTAACTGGCTGGTTTAATATAGGCGATTTAAGCGGTAAGTTAAGTTGTAAGTCGGGCGATGTAGCCATACTTATTGAGCCAAATAATAGATTAGGGTTAGAGGCTGATGCTACACTAAAAGCCAATTTTGATTTTAAAGTAGCGGGATATGTTAAACCTGATCTCACTTTACCGAAAGAAGTTCATGACGCGGTGAAGTTTTTAGGTAGACCAGATAACCAAGGTCGGTATCCACTTAAATTTTAATATTTTATAAAAAAGAGTTTTAATGCAAATACCTCAGTTTACTGAGCAGCACGCCAAACTGCTCAGCGAGTTTTTAACTACCCAGCCCGGCGCTATGAGCCTTATTCAAAGCCAAGGTTATTTATTTGGCACTATTTGTTCACCTGAGCCATTAGAAGTACATCAATGGTTAGAGCAAATTCTACCTAATACCGCCAATGACCTTGATGAAGACATGTTGTTTTTGTTTATGGCATTACATCATCAAGTAAGTGAACAAGTATTTGAACTTGGTTATAAGTTACCCGCTGAGTTTGACCGTGAGTTTTGTCAGCAGTGGTCTGCAGGTTTTTTAACTGCAAGCCAAACGTATACTCATAAGTTACTCCAGAGTGAGCAACTAGATATTCAATACAAGCAAGCGCTTGAAAGTGCACAGGCGACTCTTAGCTTTTTTGCATTAGATAAACCAACGATTGCAAAGATTGCACAGCAAAATAATATCGATGAATTACATTTGTGTGCGCAGCAGTATGAATTAATGGGCGACTTTGCGTTAGGTTTTGCTGAACTTATAGAAATTGTCGCGCTTAATAGTGGTTTGTATACCGATGAAGGGTGGGATGAATAAGTAGGTAAAGCCTTAAGCGCCAATCTCTAATTCAATATCAGTGCAACCTTGTTTGCACTGTATTACTCCCTTACCAGGTTCGCTGGTGGCTAAATTTAACGTTAATACACCCTGGCAATGCTCACATTTAAGTGTTTTACCTTGTGCCAACTGCTTAAGCATAGTGCGGTGCTTGTGAAATGAGTTACTTGCTTTTTTATTTAATCCAGAAAAATCCATTATTTCACTCTCGCTTGCGCTAATGACTCTTTGATAATGCGACATACCGTTGTTAAACGTTCTGAATAAAAGTAAAGGTTTAGATCGCCTTGACGACAATAGCGTAGTTCAAACAACTTTACTGACTCATCATTGGTAAAGGTTTTATCAATATAGTCTTCTTCGGATCTTGAAAGTGCTAACTGTTTATTAATTTTGTTTCTTGTCATGGTTGCGACAGGAAAACGATCGACTTTAGTTGTGCTGCTTAACAAGCCTATACCATCACCGAGTAAGCGCTCACGAGGCTCTTTTACCAAGGGGTGATCAATGGTAAAAAATGCTAGGATCACAACCACTAGTATAAAAAATTTCTTCATAAATACACAAACCTTGATCCAAACAACACGTTAGTAGCCGGCAAGTGTAATAAAATACACCTTAAAAGCAAGTCACAAGTTGAATAAATTATTAGCAATCTAGTCAGTAATTTTAGCCAATATGCGTATAATAAGAGGAGTAATTAGATATTTCTGAAATATCTGAAAGTATACAAGTGCGACCTAAAGCGTATTATGTTTAGCATGTAAGTTGCTACACTTAGGCGAAAAGTACAAAAAGATTGCTGAATTTTTATTTCCTAGCGGCGTTGAGGAACTTCAATGGATAAGCAAATTAAAGTAAAAAACATACCAACAGAGGTTAAGATCCAAAAACCCGATCTGAGCCGTCAAGAAGATAGATTTAACCCACGCAACCGTATTTATGTGCGTGCTGTTTCAGGACTCCATCAATTACTAAGACAACGTATTGGCTTTTTAGGCATGCTGGCGTTTATGTTATTGCCATGGATCAACTTTAACGGTCAACAAGCTGTTTTATTTGAGCTAATGGAGCAAAAATTTAATATTTTTGGCTTAACCCTGTGGCCACAAGATTTCACCATTCTTGCATTTATATTTATGCTAGCAGCGTTTGCCTTATTTCTGGTTACCACTTTTTATGGTCGAGTGTGGTGTGGCTATACATGTCCGCAAACAGTATGGACCTTCATTTTTATTTGGTTTGAAGAAAAGTTTGAGGGCAGCGCTAACCAACGTAAAAAGTTAGATCAACGGCCGATGGATTTTGACAAGTTCTGGCGTAAAACAGCTAAGCACACTAGTTGGGTATTATTTTCTTTATATACTGCGTTAACGTTTGTTGGTTACTTCACGCCTATTCGCGAACTACTGCCTGAATTTGTTACCTTTAATGTAGGCGGTTATGCCTTAGTTAGTATCATTGTATTTACTATTTGTACTTATGGTAACGCTGGGTGGATGCGAGAAATTATGTGTTTACATATATGCCCGTATTCACGTTTTCAGTCAGCAATGTTTGATAAAGACACCTTTACTGTAAGCTATGATGAAACTCGTGGTGAAAACCGAGGGCCACGTTCTCGTAAACAAGACCCTAAAGAGTTAGGTTTAGGTGACTGTATTGACTGTAACTTGTGTGTGCAGGTTTGCCCAACCGGGATTGATATTCGTAATGGTTTGCAATATGAGTGCATAAACTGTGGCGCTTGTATTGATGCCTGTGACGGCGTAATGGATAAAATGAATTACCCTCGAGGCCTTATCTCTTACACCACCGAGCGTAATTTAGAAACACCGGAGAATAAAACCCATCCGCTGCGTCCAAAGCTGATTGGTTACAGTGTTATTTTAATCTTACTTACCGGTGCGCTGGTTGCTAATATCGCCATGCGTAAAACCATGGACTTTGATATTATTCGCGACCGTAATCAGTTGTATCGTGTCGATTTTAATGGTTTAGTTGAAAACACCTACACCTTAAAAGTAATTAACAAAGCACAATACGAGCAAACATTCTCTATTGATGTAACAGGGTTAGATAATTATAAATACTTAGGTGATACTACCTTTACAGTAAACGCTGGTGAATCGCATAATGTACCGCTATCACTGGTAATGGATCCTTATGATTTAAAAGCGCCAATGACCGAGTTTAACTTTGTGTTGTCGCCAATAAACGAGCCCGATAATAAAATATCGCAGCCAAGCAACTTTTTTAAGGCACGATAAGTCGCTTTATTAAAGGCAAACGAGCACTGTTATTAACAAAAAAGCGGGATATTCCCGCTTTTCTTTTATATAAGAAGTATATGAGTAAATTTAGCTTTATTGACTTAACTCCAGATCTTATTTTGGATGCCATAGAAAGCGTGGATATTTATGCTGAGTCAGGGTTGTTAGCGCTAAATAGCTACGAGAATCGGGTATATCAATTTGTAGCCGAGGGTGCAAAGCGTTACGTCGTTAAGTTTTATCGCCCTGAGCGCTGGAGCAAAGCGCAAATTCAAGAAGAGCATGACTTTGCTTTTGAACTAGCCGCCGCTGAAGTACCGGTGGTGGCGCCAATAAAACACAATGGGCAAAGCTTGTTTGAACATCAAGGGTATTTGTTTACTTTGTTCCCAAGTGTAGGCGGGCGTTTATTTGAGGTGGACAATTTAGATCAACTCGATGTGCTCGGGCGTTTAATCGGTCGTATGCATCAAGTAGCCAAAACGAAACCCTTTACCCAAAGACCGACCGTTACCTGTGATGAATATTTAGATACAGCTAAAGTTCATTTACAAAAAAGTAAGTTAGTCCCTATGGGATTAGAGACTTCCTTTTACACTATTTTAGATTTAGTCATTGCTCAAACTCAACAGCAATATAAAAATGTAGAAGGCATTCGCTTACATGGTGACTGCCATGCTGGTAATATCCTATGGGCAGGAGATGCATTAATGTTTGTTGATTTAGACGATAGCCGTCAAGGTCCTGCAATTCAAGATTTATGGATGATGCTCAGTGGCGATCGACAAACACAGCTGTTACAGTTAGACACTTTAGTGAATGCATATGAAGAGTTTTGCGATTTTGATCACTCACAACTTAAGCTGATCGAACCGCTTCGGGCTATGCGTATGATTCATTACATGGGGTGGGTTGCAAAACGTTGGAGTGATCCTGCTTTTGTACGGAACTTTTCATGGTTTGCAGATGACAAATACTGGGAGCAACAAATTTTAGCGCTTAAAGAGCAGTTTGCAGCTTTGCAAGAAGCCCCGTTAAAATTATTGCCATAATATTTTTATTTAAAAAGAAGTATAACGAGATATTCATGCTTAAAAAATTAAAACTAAGTTTACTGATCCTATGTTTACCTTTTGCAGCATTAGCTGCTAACTTTGAAGCGGGTAATCAATACACTGTAATTGATGTTGAAAAAAGTAAAACCCCGAATGTAACCGAGTTTTTCTCTTTCTATTGCCCACATTGTTTTAAATTTGAGCCGGTAGCCAAAGGGATTGCAGAAAACTTACCTGAAGGGGCTGAATTTGTAAAAAATCATGTCAACTTTTTGGGAGGCGTTTCACCACAAGCTCAAAGTAATTTAAGCTTTGCTTACTTAATCGCAAAGAAACACGGTCAAGCTGAAGCGGTAACAGCGCAAATTTTTAAAAGCATTCATATACAACGTGCGCCATTAACTGAAATTAAAGACGTTAAAAAGTTATTAGAGCTTAATGCAATTGATAACACGACATTTGATAACGACATCGCCAGTTTGCCTATCATAGCAGCTGAACGTGCCATGCAAGATAAACAGAATAAATATTCTGAACTTGGTGCATTAACTGGCGTGCCTACATTTATCGTAAATGACAAATACAAAATCAATATTAATACAATCAAGAGCCAACAAGAACTTGATGAGTTAATTAGCTTTTTACTAAAACTATAATTTTTGGAGCACCACAATAATGATCAAATTAGTTAAAGCAGGGTTACTTGCTGTATTACTCCCTTTAGCTGCAACCAGTTTTGCTGCCACTTACGAAGAGGGCGTGCATTACGATGTCGTCTCTGATCGTGCAACCAGAAAACCAGAAGTAAAAGAGTTTTTCTCTTTTTACTGTCCTGCATGTAATAACATGGAACCACTGCTGGCCGAGATCAAACCTAAGCTAGATAAAAACGTAAAGTTTAAGAAAAGCCATGTAGATTTTGTGGGTGTACGTGACCCAGAACATCAAACCATGATCAGCCAAGCATTAGCTACAGCTGAAGTACTACCTCAAAAAGATAAAATTATTTCAGCGATGTTTGATCATATCCATGCAAAGCGTGCACGATTTAATGAGTTGGCAGATGTAAAAGATGTATTTTTAGCGCAAGGCGTAGATGGCGACAAGTTTGATAAATTATTTGAAAGCTTCTCGGTACGTACACTTAGCTCTAAAATGAAACGCGACCAAGATTACTTTAAAGGCAAAGGAGCACTTCGTGGCGTTCCTACGTTTATCGTTAATGGTAAATACAAGCTTAACTTAGGTGGCGAGTCAGGCATTTCATCGCCAGAAGATGTAAGCGCACTTATTAACTACTTAGCAAATAAATAAGTAGTTTAGTGAAATAAAAAAGCTCCGAAAGGAGCTTTTTTATTTGGAGAAGAAAATTCATTATGGAAAAAATTTTAATCTCAAGTTGTTTGTTAGGTTTGCCAGTTCGTTATGATGGTAAAGGACAAACAATATTGCACCCTCAACTTAATTTGTGGCAAAAGCAAAATAGATTAATTGTATTTTGTCCTGAGATTGCTGGTGGTTTACTCGTGCCTAGAGCGCCCGCTGAGATAAAGCAAAATCGAGTTATTACAAATACTGCTGAGGATGTAACAAGTGCATTTGAAGCTGGCGCTAATAAAGCATTAGCCCTTTGTAATAAGCATAATATTCGCTTTGCTTTACTAAAAGAGTCTAGTCCTTCGTGTGGCCGTAATACAATTTATGATGGAAGCCATAGTGGGGTGAAAGTAAAAGGCATGGGGCTGACCGCTAAGTTATTGGTAAAGAATCAAGTTAAAGTATTTAGTGAAGAGCAAATACCAGCACTTATCAAGGCGCTGGTATTATAGTATTAGATTTTATTTTTTCTGTAAAAATACACCAGATTCAATATGGTGTGTGTAAGGGAACTGATCAAATATTGCAAAGCGCTTAACCTCATGGGTTTGCGTTAAGTGTTCAAGGTCACGCTCTAATGTGTCTGGGTTACATGAGATATAAATAATATTTTCATAATTAGCCACTAAGTCACACGTAAGCGTGTCCATGCCTGCTCTAGGCGGGTCGACTAAGATGGTTTGGCAGTTGTAACTACTCAAGTCAATGCCATCTAAGCGAGAGAAAGTACGCTCGCCTTTCATTGCCTGAGTAAACTCTTCGCTCGACATGCGAATAATATCTAAGTTAGTTACTTGGTTTTGAGCAATATTATATTGCGCTGAATGCACCGACGATTTTGATATTTCCGTCGCCAGCACTTTATTAAATGAACCAGCAAGTGCAATAGAAAAGTTTCCATTACCACAATACAGCTCTAGTAAATCATTGTTTAGTGGTTTACATAACTCTTGTGCCCACTCTAACATTTTAATATTCACCTTCGCATTAGGCTGAGTAAAGCTATTTTCTACCTGTTGATAGATTAGCTCTTGGCCATTCACCATTAAGCGCTCAGTAACAAAGTCATCGCCCAATTTTTCTTTTTGCTTACGTGCACGGCCAATAAAGTCAATTTTGTACTGGCTACTTAGCTTTTCCTTTAAGGCATTGATCTCAGTTAACCAGTGTTCATCAAGTGGCTTGTGATATAGCAAGCTCACTAAAATTTCACCACTGAGGGTTGATAAATAATCTATTTGAAATAATTTACGACGTAGTACTTCGCAGCCTTTTAAATTATCAATCATCACCTGCATAATTTCACCTACTAAAGGAGCTGCAGGGTCAAAGGTATCAACACGTATTTTATCTTTTGTTTGTTGATCAAACATAATATGAAACAGATCGTCACCATCGTGCCATACTCTAAATTCTGCACGTTGGCGGTAGTTAATGGGCTCAGAGCTAAATACTTCTAACTGTTTTACACCGAAACGTTGAAATTGCTCTGTAATACGCTGCTCTTTTTCATTTAATTGTGCATCGTACTGCGTGGTATCTATATTTATAACTGCCATTAACGGTATAACCTTATCGTTGAGATCTGTTTATCGGCGCTATTGTAGGGAGCGAAGCGTATTTGTCTAGTTTTGATCAAATATAGTGAGCTTTTTTTGAGCATTTTACTACAGTATAGGCTTACTTGGCCGATATAAGAGTAAGTCTAAATAGGAGTCTTCTCATGAAAATAGGTAACTTTAGTTTTGTTCCAAACAGTAATGCTAATAAATACAATACTAATCAAGCAATGCCACAGCCTAAAATAGACTCGCCACCAACTAGTTATCAGCAACGAGGAAAAGAACTGGCTGCTGCCGTATTAGGTGACAAAATGGCAAAAGAACTAGGTTTGCCGGTCGCTGAAACCAAAAAAGACAAACCACTGTTTGATTTTAATGAAGTCGTTAAAAATGTTTTAGACTTTGTAACAAGCTCGGTAAATAAAGCCAAAGCCAATGGTGCTAATGATGAGAAACTACAAGATATACTTAGCCAGGCACGTAAAGGAGTGCAGACGGGTGTTGATGAGGCTGTGGATGAACTAAAAGGCATGGGGGTATTCAATCAAGACCTTGAAGAGGGTATTGATAAATCAAAAGAGGGTATTTTTAGTGGCCTCGATAAATTTGAGCAGAACTTATTTAACCCACAACCTGCAAGCGTTACTGTTAGCCAGGCGCAATATGTAAGTTTAAGCAATAGTGCTGATTATACATTTACCACAGCAGAAGGTGATGAGGTGAGTATTAGCTTTGCAGATGCTTACCAATCGCAATCATCTAGTCGCTATCAAAAAACAGATGATTCACAATCATTTAGTACGCAATTTTCTGAATCCCGTGAGCTCTCTTTCTTGATGTCAGTAAACGGTGAGCTTAATGAAGACGAGCAGCAAGCCATAAATGATTTAATGGCAGAGTTACAAGATGTCAGTAAAACCTTTTTCAGTGGCGATTTAGATAAAGCATTTGAACAAGCCCAAGAACTCAGTTTAGGGAATGAACAGCTGGTGGCATTCTCAATGGACTTACGTCAAAGCAAAACCGTTGCTGCCATTAAAGAGTATGAACAAATTAAGCCAGCATCAGAAAAAGCCATTGCCGAAACTGTTGCCCCTTTTAATGATGATCTAAAATCGGCTTACTCTAAAGCGCAAACCCTAGGATTAGAAAGTCAGCTATCAGGTATCATTCAATGGCTAAATCAAGATCAACAAGAAATAGATAAACTGGTTGATTACACTAACACCATGTTTGAAAACTTAGATAAATTAAACGCCGCTACTGCAAAGCTAGGCACTGAGTAAAACTACTTTCTTTTACAAAAGCCACATGGCAAACTGCCGTTCTTAGTAAAGAGTAGGAATGGTAGTTTGTCAGCGCACATCATGGTATTTGATTCAGGTATAGGTGGAACCACCGTGCTTGAGCATATTCAGCAAAGCATTCCTCATGCTCAATACAGCTATTTTATGGATAATGCATTATTGCCATATGGCGCACAGTCGCAACAAACCATCATTCATCGCCTATGTGGATTGATTCAATTTATTGAAGATGAGTCACTAAATGTCGACTTAATTGTTATAGCCTGCAATACCGCCTCAACATCAGCGTTAAGTTCGGTACGTCAAATTACCGATATTCCTATTGTTGGGGTAGTACCTGCAATTAAACCCGCAGCGCAATTAACGCAATCAAAGCATATAGGTTTATTGGCAACTCCCGCAACGGTATCAAGCCCGTATACTGATGCACTTATAAAAGAACATGCCTCATCGATAACCACAAGTTTATATAGTAGTGTTGAACTGGTTACTTTGGCAGAGACTCTCTTTTTTACCCAGCACTTAGATATCGATAAGTTGCACACTGAGTTAGACCGATTAAATATTAATAAAGATATCGATGTACTGGTATTAGGCTGTACTCACTTTCCTATTTTAGCTAAACCAATCAGTGATTACTTTAATACGCAAGTACAGTTATTAGACTCTGGTGCGGCCATTGCTAAGCGAGTTAGTTCTTTACTCAAATTAAGTGATAATCAAGCAGGCATAAAAAAGCCGCTGCACTATTATGCAACGGCTGATGTATGTAGTGATAAACTAGCGGTTAAGCAAGTTACACTGTTTGATCCGACTCTGAACGATAAGAGTTAGAATCATCTTCTTGTTTTTGTTTTGCTTCACGTACTTTCAAAGTACGTTGTTGGAACTCACTATCGTTTAGCTTAGCAATTGCATTATCAGCATCTGCTTGTGCCATTTCAACAAAGCCAAAACCGCGACGCTTGCCAGTATTCTTATCTTTTAACAAACGAACGTTAAATACTTTGCCTTGCTCTTCAAATAAAGTACGAACTACACCTTCATTTGCACGATAAGGAAGATTGCCAACATAAAGTGTTTTTGTTTTTACTTCGGCTTCTTCTGTACTTACTGATGACATTGCAGCAATAACAAGTCCACCAATTAATAAACCGGCACCGAATAGAAGTGCAGGGTCTAATGCTA
>NZ_CP011041.1:1082500-1230000 GCF_002310835.1 Pseudoalteromonas tetraodonis
TGATGCTATTTATTTTGCTATGTTTTATCCAGAAACCGGGGCGCGCTGGCGTGGTAACCTGAAAAAGTTAAAGGTATCGGGCAGCCAAATAGTCGATGCAACCAACAAACAAGCCCTTAATAGTGACGGTTTAATTTCAAAAGAGGCAAAAACATTTTGGTTACCTGCGGGCCAACCCGCTGATGGTAACGCGGTTGCGCAGGGGGGGGTAAACCATTATTTAAGCACCATAGATCCACTTGCTCGTAATTTATTTACGGAGAATCAAGGCTCGATTATTAGTTTTGATACTTCGGCTGTTAGTGACATTCTCAGTGGCATTGTTAATAACCCGCTGACCTTATCCACTCAAGATGTTAATTGGGCAAGAGGAGTAGATGTTGATGATGAGGACAAAGATGGCTCATCACAAGACCAACGCGCTGATATATTTGGTGATCCTTTGCATTCAAAACCAATTGCAATTGATTATGGTAATGATGATATTCGCATCCTCATAGGGACAAATGCTGGCTTCTTACATATGTTTAAAGATGCCGGTGAGACTGTAAGTGAAAGTTGGGCATTTATACCTTCAGCACTGTTTGACATTATTAAACCACTTAGAAATAAACAAGCAGATAGTAAAGTATATGGTATGGATGGCCCTATCAGTGTCTACTTTAGTAATAAAAGCTTAAATAGTGAAGGTTTGAATGACGGTATTATAGATGCTAGCAAAGGAGACGAGGTATGGGCTTTTGCTGGAATGCGCCGTGGTGGTAAAAACTACTATGGTTTAGATATTACAAATCCTAATCAGCCAAAACGTCTTTGGAGCAAACCAATTGAAGGGGGTAAAGGCGACTTTACTGAATTGGCACAAACGTGGTCAAAGCCACAAATAGCTTATATTAAAGCTTTTGGTAATAAGCCTTTGCTTGTGTTTGGCGCGGGTTACGATACAAATAAAGATGCGGCAATAAGAGCAGAGGACTCAAAAGGGCGTGGTATTTATATTGTTGAGGCAAAAACAGGCAGCTTAGTTTGGGCGTTAACCCCAGACAGTAATGGCTTTAAAGGTAAACACAGCATTGCTGCTGATTTAACTACGCTTGATTCAGATTATGATGGCTATATTGACAGAATATATGCTTCAGATACCGGTGGTAATATTTGGCGAATTGATATGCCTGGAGAAGATAGCAGTGAGTTTAGCCATTTCAAACTTGCAGAGCTAGGTAGTAATCAAGATACTCAAGATAGACGCTTCTTTTATAAGCCATTGGTTGCGCGTACTTTGTTTAGTAAAGTAACAGAGACCACGGTTAATGGTAATAAAGTGATTACTCGTTTAGATACTCCTTATGATGCAGTTGTTATTGGCAGCGGTAACCGTTCAAAACCAACGAATACAAACGAGCAAGATCAATTGTTTATGATCCGTGATGAGAATACTCTGACGCGTTCATTTAAAACTAATGCTCCTGCGCCAATTGTGCCTGCAGATTTAATGGTGATGAATAGTGACCCCTTTGGTAATACTTTAGATGACTTAGATGGTTTCACCCTTGTTGAAGCTGAACTGGCGAAAAAGAAAGGGTGGCGTTATGAGCTAGCGAAAGGTGAAAAGTCATTAGCTGCAGCTACCGTTGTTGGTGGGGTTGCTTATTTTACCTCTTTCACGCCAGCATCTGATGAAGTTGTAGAGAATCAATGTTCTTTAAGTGGCGGTGGCGGCGCACTTTATGCTTTTCATTTGCATTACGGTACTAAAGTGTATGAACAACTAAAATTTGCAACCAGTTATGATGTGCCAGATACACCACAGCTTTATTTTGGTGCGACTAATTCCTGTGCTGATTCTAACAATGATGGAAAATGTGATGATAATCCAGAGGAAGATGTTATCGAAGAGAGCCAGTTTTTTCTAATTGGTCCTGGGATCAAAGGGGAACAAGCTGAAAATCCACTTAAGCCAATAGAAATTACAGGACCTGGCTTAAAAGTGGTAGATGGTAAAATTAAGCTAGTGAATGATAAACAACCCATTGGCTTTGGTTTTAAAACGCAGCAAACATATATTTATAAGCGTGAAGAAAACGATGAGATCAACAATTAAGGGCTGTATATGAATAAGACACAACAAGGATTTACATTAATTGAGTTAATGATCACCGTTGCGATTGTTGGCATCATTGCCGCCATTGCAGTGCCTAATTACAGTGAATATATAAAAAGGGCATCACGCGCAGAAGCCGCTTCTGCGCTTTTAGATGCGGCAAACAAGCAAGAGCAATACTTTGTGGATAACCGAGCATATTCAACTTCGTTTAGCGACTTAGGTATTCAAAGTAAAACTGAAAACGGTCATTTTGAGCTAACAATTAATGTGGTTAATAGCAATGAATTTACAATCACTGCTAAACCCATTGCTGGTGCTGTGAAAGGGGATGCTGATTGCACGTCATTAACCATTAATGACGTTGGCTTAAAAGGAGCAACGGGTAGTAAAGGCAATACCGACATCAACTATTGCTGGGGTAGATAACATTAGTTATTTTTGGCATTTGTTAGTAGATTTTATTCGTATTCGCCCAGTTTGACTTATTGACAGAGCAAGCCCCTCAAGGCTTGCTTTTTCGTTATTTGGGCAATAGATAAAAGTACCGTTTTGAAAGCCGTTTAAAGAGCCATCGGGTCTAAAAGTGATGGCATCCCGAGGATACTCTAAGCTATCAGAGGGATGGATATGTTCAAAGGTACTAATAAGGCGCTCGTCATCATCTAAAGAGGTTGACTTGTCGTTATCAATAAAAAGTGACACCTGATTGTCCCAATCATCTTCTAAACACTCATTATTTTTCAAGGCACATAGAGTGACGTAGCTATTATTTTCTATTGCATAAAGACGTGCATAATTAATGTTTCTGTGTAATAGATTAATCTGGTTATCTGCGCGATTGAGCGCCAAGAAATCAGGAAAAAACCATAATGAGAGTTGGCTTAGTATCGCTATAACTGAAATGGTTACTAGTAATTCTAATAATGTAACGCCACCATTTTTGTGAGCACTTATAATTAACTTCATCCCTGAAGCCTTTCATTGAACAGTCCATTATATTAGTTTAGTAAACAATCAAAAAAACGACAAAGTATGAAATGGCTTTTAACCACAGCTCTCTGTGGTATCCCCTAAATAAAAAGCGGTGCCTGATTGCGTTAATGTTAACGCTTTTTGGTTTTTGTTGTCGCCGTTAGGACAAAATATGAAGTTCCCAGGATTTGTAGTTATACGTCCGCTGGTATTAAATCGTATACGGGTATCTGTAAATGAAACGCGATCATTAGGACTAATTTCCTCCATGACTCTGATCAAGCTATCTGTTTCATTATTATATTGGCCATTATTATTAGCATCTATAAAGGTAATAATTATTTGATCAACATCCCATTTACTTGAGCAAGTTAGGGTTTTATCATCACTTTTTACTTTTGTACCTGGAGCAGCGCACACAATTACGATCTCATCGGTACTAGCCGCTTGTGAGCGTGCAAAGCTAATATTACGTTTAAGTTCTAATAAAAAATTTTCACCTCGGTTTTCTTCCAGCATATCGCTACTGTTCCACAACGCAATAGTGGCTATAATGCCAACAATGGCCACGGTGACCATTAACTCTAATAGGGTAAATCCACGGTGCTTAGTTTTCATATAAATCTCATTAACTCGGTGATGTTTTAGTATAGTTATTTTTATTAAAATAATCATACCATGATTATTTTTCACCGGTGCTATTCAATCTCTTTGTTTGCTATGAACCTCATGATTGTCTAAAATCGAGGCAACTGAAGCTTTCAAAAGTAATTACTATGAAAAAAATAGAAGCAATCATTAAACCGTTTAAGCTCGATGATGTGCGTGAAGCATTATCTGATGTAGGCATTACGGGTATGACAGTAAGTGAAGTAAAAGGGTTTGGGCGTCAAAAAGGCCACACAGAGCTATACCGTGGTGCTGAGTACATGGTTGACTTTTTACCTAAAGTAAAACTAGATATTGTGCTCGGTGATGAAGACGTAGAACGTGCTATTGATGTTATTGTTAAAACAGCACAAACTGGCAAAATCGGTGATGGTAAAATATTTGTCACTGACGTAGAACGTGTGGTTCGAATTCGTACTGCAGAAGAGGATGAAGAGGCTATATAGTCGAGTAAACCTCGTAAAAAAGGCGCTAATTTTATAACTAGCGCCTTTTTCGTGTTATTTATTTCTGCTATTAAATTTACGCGTTTGCTCTGCATGCTGACTTAGTTCAGTCAAGCCAAGCTTCTCGTAACTTTTTTCCATCATGGCGAGTGCCGCATCAAGATAACTACTTTGTGAGTAGTGCTCTACCACATATTTACCGCGATTTGCGGCTGCTAAATAGGCTTCACGTTCGTAATAGTAAGTTGCCACTTTTAACTCATAACGTGCCATGCGGTTTAATAACCAAACTAAACGACGTTTTGCTTCTGGCGCATAATCACTTTCTGGAAAACGTTTAACCAAAGTTGATAAGTCGGTATAAGCAACACGGGTGCGTTTAGCATCTCTGTCAGCTCTGTCTACACCAAAGTATTCTTGGAAAGCATTTTTATCCGCCTTAATATTAACCAAGCCACGCATGTAGTACATGTAATCTAAATCTTTGTGGTTTGGGTTTAAGCGAATAAAACGGTCGATTGTAGCAAGCGCTTGCTCTGTATTACCTGATTGGTAATGTGCATACACTAAATCCATTTGGACTTGTTTTGAAAACGGACCAAACGGGTAGCGAGAATCAATTGCCGTTAATAATTCAATTGCACGAGCGTATAAACCAGAATCAAGCGTTTGTTTTGCATCTTCGTATAGTGCTTGTGCCGATCTGTTGGGTACGCGTTGAATATCTTCTTGGTCAGGTGCAGACGAGCAGGCCCCTAAACTAAGCACTGAAACTGAAAAAACAATGGCGAATGCACGTTTCCCTATTTTATTTATCATTTTATTTGTTACCTTCGATGTCTTCGGCTAGGCCAAGTGGGTAAAACCGAGTAAACTATGCGTATTATGTTATGCTTTTATTAAAAGCGATTCTAACCCAGTCAAGCAAAGCTTGCACTGGTAAATTGGGTAAAGTTACTAATGTCAGAGCAAATATCTCTCCAAGCCGAGGTCCCAACAGACTTAGGTGGTAAACGTCTAGACCAAGTATTAGCACAATTGTTCCCTGATTATTCACGATCACGGATAAAAACGTGGATTTTAGATGATAAAATCACCGTTGATGGTGAAATTTTCAACACCCCGCGTGAAAAACTACTCGGTGGTGAAGTTGTAGCTGTTGAAACAACAATAGAAGCACCTCGTGAATACGAAGCACAAGATATCAAATTAAACATCGTTTATGAAGACGATGATATTTTAGTGATCAACAAACCAATGGGATTAGTGGTTCATCCTGGCGCAGGTAACCCTGATGGTACGGTGTTAAATGCTTTATTACACTACTATCCGGAAATTATTAACGTACCACGAGCGGGTATTGTGCATCGTTTAGACAAAGACACAACAGGTTTAATGGTTGTTGCTAAAACGATTCAGGCACAAACACATTTAGTTAAAGCACTGCAAAAGCGCGAAAACTTTACACGTGAATATGAAGCGTTATGTAATGGCACTATGACAGCCGGTGGTATGGTTGAAAAACCAATTGGTCGTCATGCTACGCAGCGTACGCATATGGCAGTACATGAAATGGGTAAACCAGCTATTACGCATTACCGTGTTGCCGAAAAATTCCGCGCCCATACACGTTTGCGTTTACGTCTTGAAACAGGGCGTACACACCAAATTCGTGTGCATATGGCATACTTAAACCACCCATTAATTGGCGATCAATCTTATGGCGGTCGTCCTCGTCCACCAAAAGGGGCAACGCCTGAGTTATTTGAGTTACTGCGTAGCTTTAAACGCCAAGCGCTTCATGCCGTTAAATTAAGTATTGCGCATCCAATCACCGGTGAAATGATGACCTGGCAAGCGCCTATCCCTGATGATATGGTCCAAATGACTCAAGCATTGCGCGAAGACACAAAAGCAAACCCTGATATAGCGAGTTAACAATGTTTGGCTTATCAGCTACATGGCAATCTCTTCATGGTGTAGATACATTGAGTACTACACGTGAAGGGGGCGTATCTCAGCCTCCATTCGATAGTTTGAATTTAGGGTTGCATGTAGGTGATAACAGCCAAGATGTATTAAATAACAGAGCACGTGTAAATGCTCATTTGCCTAAACCGGCAATTTGGTTAAATCAGGTTCATAGCGCTGATGTAATTACAGTGGATGAGCGATTTGACCCCAATCAAATACTCACAGGCGATGCGTTATATACGCAATTACGCAATCAACCTTTAGCCATAATGACTGCTGATTGTTTACCTATTTTACTCTCATCGAGTGACGGGCAAGAAGTGGCCGCAATTCATGCCGGTTGGCGAGGGTTAGAGCAAGGGGTGATAAACAATACGCTGGCATGTTTTAAAAATACCTCGGCAAATATACATGCTTGGTTAGGTCCTGCAATAGGGGCTAATCAATTTCAAGTAGGCCAAGAGGTAGTCGAGTTATTTACAGCAAATAACCCCCTAATGCACAGCGCGTTCAAAGCTCAAAATAATGAAAAGTATTTAGCTGATATCTATCTAATAGCAACTATTTTACTTAATCAACAGGGCGTTATAAACATTAGCGGGGGGGAATATTGCACTGTAACTCAAGCTAACTTGTTTTTTTCTTATCGGCGCGATGGCCAAACCGGTCGTATGGCAAGTTTGATCTGGCGCAAGTAAATAATCATTAGGTGATTATTTTTCCCACAATACCTTGAACAAACCCGCTAACATACCCATCTATTAAGTAATTCGTTTTTTTATAGGTAAACCCCCATGCGTTTAGATAGATTTACAAGTAAATTTCAGTCTGCGCTTTCAGATGCGCAATCATTAGCGCTAGGTCGCGATCATCAATTTATTGAACCTGTGCATCTAATGTACGCTTTGTTAAAACAAAGCGGCTCAAGTGTACGTGCACTATTTGCACAAATGAGCATCAGCGTTGATGAACTCAACACTAAATTATCACAAGAGATAGAAAAGTTATTTAAAGTGGAAGGTGTTGGTGGCGATGTACAGTTGTCAAATAACATGGTGTCACTGATAAACCTATGTGATAAATACGCCCAAAAGCGTAAAGATAAATACATTTCAAGTGAGTTGTTTGTATTAGTTGCGTGTGAAGATAAAGGTCCGCTTGGCAGTGTTTTTAAAGCACTTAACATTACTGCGAGTAAGGTTGAAACGGCAATTGAGGCGATTCGTGGTGGCCAAAAAGTTGACGATCCTAATGCGGAAGAAACACGCCAAGCACTTGAAAAGTACACCATCGATTTAACTGAGCGTGCAGAGCAAGGTAAGCTTGACCCTGTAATCGGTCGTGATGATGAAATTCGCCGCACTATTCAAGTATTACAACGCCGTACCAAAAATAACCCTGTGTTAATTGGTGAGCCAGGGGTGGGTAAAACAGCCATAGCTGAAGGGCTTGCACAGCGTATTATTAATGGTGAAGTGCCTGAGGGCTTAAAAAACAAGCGCGTATTATCACTTGATTTAGGCGCATTAGTTGCTGGTGCAAAATACCGAGGTGAATTTGAAGAGCGTTTAAAATCAGTACTTAATGAGTTGGCTAAAGAAGAAGGCCAAGTTATTTTATTTATTGATGAAATTCATACCATTGTTGGAGCGGGTAAAAGTGATGGCGCTATGGATGCGGGTAACATGTTAAAACCTGCCTTAGCACGCGGTGAACTCCATTGCGTAGGCGCAACCACTTTAGATGAATACCGTAAGTACATTGAAAAAGATGCTGCGCTTGAGCGCCGTTTCCAAAAGGTATTAATAGAAGAGCCCTCAGTAGAAGACACCATTGCTATTCTGCGTGGCTTGAAAGAGCGTTACGAATTACACCATTCAGTGGAGATCACCGACCCCGCAATCGTTGCCGCAGCGCAGTTATCGCATCGTTATATTAGTGATCGCCAATTACCCGATAAAGCAATCGATTTAATTGACGAAGCGGGCTCTTCTATTCGCTTGCAAATTGATTCAAAGCCAGAAGCTTTAGATAAATTAGAGCGTCGCATTATCCAATTAAAAATTGAAGATAACGCATTGGCCAAAGAGAAAGATGAAGCAAGTCAAAAGCGCCGTACAGAAATGGTCGAGCTGATCACTGAGCTTGAAGGGCAATACCGTGAACTAGATGAAGTATGGAATGCAGAAAAAGCGTCTTTACAAGGCACGCAGGTTATTAAAGCTGAGCTAGAGCAGGCGCGACTTGATTTAGAAGTGGCTCGCAGAGCAAGTGACTTGCAGCGTATGTCTGAACTGCAATATGGACGTATACCTGAGCTTGAGCGCAAACTCGATTTAGCATCACAAGCAGAAATGCAAGAAATGAGCTTGCTTAAAAATCAGGTAGGCGAAGATGAAATTGCAGAAATTTTATCACGTTGGACCGGGATCCCAGTGGCGCGTATGCTCCAAGGTGAACGTGAAAAACTATTACAAATGGAAGAGCAGTTACATAACAAAGTCATTGGTCAAGATGAGGCCGTCGTTGCGGTGGCTAATGCCATTCGTCGTTCGCGTGCTGGGCTTGCTGATCCCAATCGTCCAATTGGCTCGTTCTTATTTTTAGGGCCTACAGGGGTTGGTAAAACAGAACTTACCAAGGCACTAGCAGGCTATATGTTTGATACCGAAAGTGCCATGGTGCGTATAGATATGTCTGAGTTTATGGAAAAACACTCAGTCGCACGTCTAGTCGGTGCGCCTCCAGGGTACGTAGGTTACGAAGAAGGTGGTTATTTAACCGAAGCTGTTCGTCGTAAACCCTATTCGGTTATTTTGCTTGATGAAATAGAAAAAGCGCATCCAGATGTGTTTAATATTTTATTACAAGTCCTTGATGACGGGCGTTTAACGGATGGCCAAGGGCGTACGGTTGATTTTAAAAATACGGTTATCATTATGACCTCCAACTTGGGCTCAGATATCATTCAAGAGCAAGCGGGAAGTAATGACTATGACGAGCTTAAAGCAAAAGTCATGGGTGTTTTACATAATGAATTTAGACCCGAGTTCATTAACCGTATTGATGAAACTGTGGTATTTCACTCACTTTCACATAGTCATATTAAAGAAATTGCAGATATTCAGTTAAGCAAATTACGTCAACGATTAACAGAGATGGGGTATTTACTTGAGTTGACAGATGCTGCTCTTGAGCGAATTGCTGCCAGTGGCTTTGATCCTGTCTATGGCGCTCGTCCGCTTAAACGGGCAATACAGCAAACCATTGAAAATCCATTAGCACAAAAACTGCTTAATAATGACTTTCAACCAGGTTGTATCATTGTCATTGATGCTAACGAAGACGGCTTAGTGTTTACGAGTCGATAATCTGAGCACAGCAAAAAGCCGCTGTTTACAGCGGCTTTTTTGTTTCTATTTTAGGGCGTTTGTTAAACTTTAAAAGTCAGTAATAAGTCATTCACTTTTCTTGAGCCTTCAACTAGTTCAGCCGCACCGCGTGCTACGCTAAAACTCAATTGTAAATTCTCATCCCCTAAGCCTTTAATCTTTTCAACATTACTACCAATGTCTTTACTTACAACCTGCTGCTGTTCTGCTGCGGCTGAAATATCCGTGGCGAGCTGTGAAATTTCACTAATTTGAATAAAAATACTATCAAGCTCTTGTTGTGTTTGTCCTGTTGTATTAACACAGTCATCGGCTTGTTGTTTTGTGCTCTGCATGATTTTAGACCAGCTAAACAAGGTATCTTGAATTTCTTTAATTGAGCTATGAATTTGTGCTGTGGCGTTTTGAGTTCGTGACGACAGCGCTCTTACTTCATCGGCAACGACGGCAAAACCACGCCCATGCTCACCGGCGCGTGCAGCTTCAATAGCCGCATTGAGTGCCAATAAGTTAGTTTGTTCAGCAATCCCTTCTATTTCACTCATGACTTGGCCAATTTTATCGGCTTCAGAGGCAAGCCCCGTTGCTGTGGCGGCCGCTTGCTCAACTTGTACAGCTAAGTCAGACACCATTTTACTGTTATCTGCAATATGATTTTTGATATCAGAGCAGCTTTGATAAGTAATGCCTACTTTATCAGCCGTGTTATTGGTATTGTTAGAGATTTCACCAATCGTGGTACTCATTTGTGACATCGCTGAAGCAATTTGTTCTAGCTGAGTGCCTTGAGAAGAAATACCTTGCTCGGTCAACGTCGATTGTTGATCTAACCCTTGGGCAATCGAATTAAAACTCAAGGTTGAATCTTTTACCCGCCCTAGTACCGTTCTTAATTTAGCACTGAGCATCTGCTCTCTATACTCACTAATACTATGTGGGTGCGAGCCACTAAACACATAACGAGATACAGAGTCTGCTTGGCTTTTTTGTTGTTTGAGGGTTGCAGGTGTTATTACCAGCTCATCATAATTTAAAACTAAAATAACAATACATACTAATAAGTTAATCGCGGCAAGCGAAAGAGGGCCCCACATTGCGACACTGGCTAACCAAATTATAATCCCTAATGCTCAAACCTTGTCTTAATGATGTCCGTTCGCGCCAGCTGAATAATGATTTATTAGCGTTAATTTTGGCATAGAGCTTTTGCGCTCTGCGTTTTGCGCGTTGCTCTAATTTTATTCGTACAGACTGATAACCAATAAGTTGGCCATGCTCAAAAATAGGCGTTACAAATGCATCAACCCAATAATAGCGGCCGTCCTTACATAAGTTTTTTACCGCGCCACGCCACGAATGGCCTTGTTTTAAAGTGTCCCACATTTCTTTAAATGCAGCTTTTGGCATATCAGGGTGGCGAACGATATTGTGATTTTTATTTATCAGTTCATCCATCTCGTAGCCTGCGATACTACAAAACTCATGATTGGCATAAGTAATAACACCGCGTAAGTCAGTGGTTGAAACCAACTCTTGGTGTTCTTCGAAGTTAACTTCTTCATCTATTAAGCTTTGATTACGACGCATAGTGACTCTTTATCATTCTTTATTATGGCGGCTATTGTAATTACTAAAACTAATGTACGTTAGTGATATGTGTAAAATAGCAGGAATAAGACATTTTTTTTGATATTTATATGATCTTTATCAATATTAAGCGTAATTGAATTTTTCAGTTATGACAAACTTTTAGGGTTTAACTCTATCTTATCAAAGTGTTTTAAAACGCCATGTCGTCAGCGGGGGGTTATGGCAAATAATATGTAAAAGAAATTGTATATTCGTAGTGGCAATGGCAAGATTATCTTTTATAGCGTGAAACAAAGCGTGTTTAAAATCCAGTAAAAACTATATCTAATAAATTCATATAGTTTTTTCATCGTTTAATCTTGAGTAAAGGTAAAAAGACCCCATAACCTTATGATTAAGCCACTTGGCTCGAGGAAACTTTTTTTTGACAACTTATAATTTAAAGAACACGCTCAACGCGCTATCTAATGCAAATAATCAACAGGCTATTAAAGGCATTATGCGCGGTATTGAGAGAGAATCATTAAGAATTAACCACGATGGTTCTATTTCTAAACAGGCTCATCCTCAAGGTGTGGGCTGTGCGCTCACCAATGGGCATATTACCACTGATTTTTCTGAGTCTTTACTTGAGTTCATTACACCGGTTAGCGAGTCATCAACGCAAACTTTGCAGCAGCTAAAAGATTTACAAAAGTTCACCCTAGAACATATGGGCGATGAATTGTTGTGGCCAATTAGTATGCCGTGCTTTATAAATCATCAAGACGATATTGTATTGGCACAATTTGGCGACTCTAATGTCGGTAAAATGAAAACCCTATATCGCGAAGGCTTGAAGAATCGTTACGGCAGTATGATGCAAGCGATTGCTGGCGTGCATTTCAATATTTCTTTTCCACAAACGCTATGGCAGTCACTGCACTCATTAAAGCAAAGTGACGCGAAACTTGAAGATTTTATATCGGATAGTTACTTGGCGTTAATTCGTAATTTTAAACGCGAACTGTGGTTAATTAGCTACATGTTTGGCGCATCACCGGCATTATGTAGCTCTTTTTTACAAGGGCGTAAAAGCGACTTACCGTTTAAAAAACTCGGTAAAGGCACTTTATATTTGGAAGTGGGTACCGCATTACGGTTAGGTAACTTAGGCTATACCAATAGCGCACAATCGTCATTACGAGTAATGTATAACTCATTAGATGAATATGTTGCAGGACTTAAAAAAGCCATAAATACGCCTTCAGATATTTACGGCAGTATTGACGATTACACCAGTTCGACGCCAAAGCAATTAAATAAAAACATTTTGCAAATAGAGAACGAGTTTTACTCGCCAATTCGTCCTAAACGTAATGCAAAAAATGGTGAAACGCCCACCGATGCATTGCTAAGAGCGGGTATAGAATATATTGAAATTCGTGCATTGGATGTTAACCCGTTTAGTGAAGTTGGGATTGACTTAGAGCAAATACACTTTTTAGATGTGTTTTTAACTTATTGTTTATTAAAAGATTCAGCGCCTATGGATTGGCAAGAGCAAACTCGTAGCACTGAAAATCTTGATACGGTGGTTAACCAAGGTCGAGAACAAGGCTTGATGCTTAATTTTAATAATGAGCAGCGCAGCCTAGAATCTTGGGGTGATGAAATATTTAGTCAGCTGAGTGATGTTGCTCAGTGGATGGATACTGCTTACGATGTTGACTACTACTCAAACACTATTAAGCGCATGGCGACTTGGATTCATGATCCGGCATTAACGTATTCTGGTCGTTATGTTGAGCAGTTAAAAGCGTCAGGGTTAGATAATGGCCACTTTGCACTGTCACTTGCTCAGAAGTACAAACAAAGCCATGAAACAGCAAGTTATACTGAATTTTCAAAATCGTGGCTAGAGCAACAAGCTGCAGAGTCGTACCAAGCCCAAAAGGCAATTGAACAAGCTGATAAACAATCATTTACCGCATTTTTAGATACGTATTTCAGGGTCTGTTGACCTTTGCGGATTACAATTTGTTCAAACTAGGAGCGGTTTAATCGCGGCGCGAGGTTTGTAACCTAGTGGGCTAAGTAAAAACCGAGCAACAAAGAGTAAATCGCTTCTAGGCAGAACCCGAAGGGCAGCACCTGTTTGGCATTGATGCTGCGTTATCGCCTATTTATGGGGAATAACCACACCACATAGGCTTTGCCTTGCCTAAATACCAAACAAACTGCTGCAAATGCAACCTTGAAAGGTCAACAGACCCAAGTAAGTAGCAGGCAAAAAAAACGCAGCTCATAGTAGCTGCGTAAATATTCTTTAGGGATGAAACAATGCTGTACTGCTGCATTCATAGATTCAGACCCACACTTTTTTAAAAAGTTCAGTGAGATCTTAAAAAATGAAAAAAAATATTATTACCTTATCTTTGCTGCTCACTATAGCTGGGTGTGCAACAGCTCCCCCAAAGCAACCAGAAGATATTTGTAAAATTTTCGAAGAGAAATCTGACTGGTATTTTGATGCCAAAGACGCGCAGGAAAAGTGGGGCTCCCCAAAACATGTGTTAATGAGCATGATGTATCAAGAAAGTTCTTTTCGCCACGATGCAGCACCGCCTATGGAATACTTCTTATGGATAATCCCTACTGGTCGTGCAAGCGATGCCTATGGCTATTCTCAAGCTAAAACGCCTACTTGGTCTGATTATATTCGTGAAACAGGTAACAGTGGCGCCGACAGAGACGAATTTGAAGATGCGATTGATTTTATGGCGTGGTTTGTTTATAAAACCCATAAAGTTAATGGTGTGTCTAAGTGGGACGCCTACGCACAGTATTTAAATTATCATGAGGGATGGGGCGGTTATAAACGAGGCACCTATCGTAAGAAAAAATGGCTAATGAGCGTTGCCAATAAAGTAAAACATCGGGCAAGCCGTTATGGCGCACAGCTAAGACGCTGCGAAGATGATTTAGATAAAGGTTGGTTAGAGCGATTGTTCTTTTAGATTAGATTAAAAAGGAGCCAGCAGGCTCCTTTTTTATTGGTTTATTTTTTACGTTTGTTTGGTTGAATTTTAACTTGTTTAATCATGTTTTCTTTTACCTCAAGTACTTCAACCGGATAGCCTGCAATACGAATACTTAAATTAGCATCGGGTATATCTTCTAAGTACTCAACAATCAAGCCACTTAATGTTTTAGGACCGTCTAATGGGAATTCCCAGCCCATTTCTTTATTTAAGTCGCGAACGTTAGCACCGCCGTCGACAATATAAGAGCCATCGTTTTGTGTGGTTACTTCTTCACTCGGTGTCCGAGTTTGAGTGGTAGTAAAATCACCCACAACTTCTTCAAGAATATCTTCAAGAGTGACTAAGCCCTGAATGTCGCCATATTCATCAACAACAATACCAATACGTTCTTTTGATAACTGAAATTTTAGTAGTTGAGTGTTCAGCGAGGTGCCCTCAGGGATAAAGTAAATTTCACGTACCGCACGCAATAGCGAAGGCTTATCAAACTGCTCTTTAGTTAAAAGGCGAAGCGCATCACGAGAGTGAATAAAGCCAACAGCATCATCAATATTGTCGCGGTATAAAAGCACCCGGGTATGTTGAGCGTGAGTAAGTTGTTTACTGATTATTTTCCAATCGTCATTAATATCAATCGCCACAATTTCATTGCGAGGGATCATAATATCTTCAACGGTAACTTGCTCTAAATCTAAAATAGAGGTCAACATACTTTGGTGACGAGCGGGGATCAGCGCCCCCGATTCATTTAGCACGGTTTTTAATTCTTCTTTACTCATGCTGTGCTCATCTATTTGTGCAGCGCTAATACCAAATAAGCGCAATATACCATTGGTCATCCAGTTAACAACGACAACAAATGGGAAGAGAATTTTTAGTAACCCTTTGAGTATCACCGAACTTGGAAAAGCGACTCGCTCAGGATAGAGGGCGGCCAGTGTTTTTGGCGTTACTTCAGCGAAAATCAGCACCACAAGTGTTAATGCACCTGTTGCTATAGCAATACCTAAATCACCATACAAACGAATACCAATAATGGTGGCAACTTGGGCAGCCGCAATATTGACAAGGTTATTACCAATAAGGATAAGACCTATCAACCTGTCAGGTCGACTGAGTAATTTACTAACGCGTTTCGCAGCACGATGATTCTCTTTAGCGAGGTGTCGTAAACGAATACGGTTGATTGACATGATTCCGGTTTCTGACCCGGAGAAGTAAGCAGAAAAAAGTACCAATAAACCTAAAATGATAAACAGCGTACTTGTCGATATGTCGTCCAACGATGGATCCTTTTTTTATAAACCAATGCGTATTAAGCTAGAGTGAGCTTTCAGAGTCAAGTTAAAACTTATTTAGAACCACTTCTTGTATAAAACGGCTGCCAAAATAAGCGAGTGTGAGTGTAAATGCGGCAATCATAATACTCACTACCACCATTTTCCCTCGCCAACCTCGTTTTACATGGCCAACGGCAATCGTAGCAAAAATAGCCCAAGCAACTAAAGATAAGATTGTTTTATGAATAAACTCTTTGGCAAACATGCCATCAAGAAATACAAACCCTGTAATCAGCGCCACGCTTAATAATACTGTGCCTAAATTTAATAGTTGATAAAGTTGACGCTCTACCACCATTAGTGGCGGTAAATGGCTATGTACTATTGCTAAATCTTTACGTTTCAAACGTTTATCAATAAAGTAAAATTGTACGCCGTAAAGGGTGGCGATAATTAAGATACAGTAGGCTAATAACGACAGTGAAATATGCGCAACTAACGCAAGCTCTACATTAATGCTATGAAGTAAAACGTGATGAGGAATAAACAGGCTAGCAATAGTTAACAGGGCAGCAAAGCCGTATACAACAGGTAATAGCAGTGTCGCAGGAAACTTCAAAGAGACGGTGGTGACACAAAGCACTATTACCCAACAAGTCAGTAATGCAACATTAACAATACTTAAATCTTGGCCATCGGCTCTAAACACCGAGTTTACTAAAAGCAGCATATGCGCCAAAATAGCGACAGTGCTCAGTATTATAGTAATTTTTTGGCTTGGTCCCTGACGATGAAACAATCGCGAAAGCACGTGAGACGTTGCTAACACATAAAATAAACTGGCAATAATAGTTAAACTAATAATCAGCATTTTGCTTTGGCCACTTAATTGAAGTCAAATAATTCGTGTTCGTTATCTGGTCATTGTATTTTATAGCAACGCAAATGCATAGACCCTGTAAAAAGAAACTCAATAAGCAGCACTTCAGCACTGTATTGTATGCCACCATTTACGGTATACTATTTTCAATTGAATTTTAATAACATCGACCTTATTAATAGAGTTGATATAAACGTCTTTTCGGAACCGTTACATGTTTGAGAACCTCCAAGAACGATTAGGTAAAACCCTAAAAAATATTAGTGGCCGTGGTCGCTTAACTGAAGACAACATTAAAGATACACTTCGTGAAGTGCGAATGGCATTTTTAGAAGCCGATGTGGCGTTGCCTGTTGTTCGCGAGTTTGTAAAGCAAGTTAAAGAGCGTGCGGTTGGTGTTGAAGTCACCAAAAGCTTGAGCCCTGGCCAAGTATTTATAAAAATTGTTCGTGAAGAACTTGAAAAAGCCATGGGTGAAGCTAACGAAGAGCTAAGCCTTAACGCACAGCCGCCAGCGGTAGTGATGATGGCTGGTCTTCAAGGTGCGGGTAAAACCACCAGTGTGGGTAAGCTGGCTAAGTTTTTAAAAGAGCGCAAGAAGAAGTCTGTGCTAGTGGTGAGTGCCGATGTGTATCGTCCAGCGGCAATTAAGCAATTAGAAACCTTAGCAACAGAAGTTAATGTAGAATTTTTCCCAAGTGATATTTCGCAAAAACCAGTTGATATTGCAACTGCCGCCATTTCTCATGCGAAAAAGAAATTTATTGATGTTGTATTAGTCGATACTGCGGGTCGTTTGCATGTTGATAGCGACATGATGGATGAAATTAAAGCCTTGCATCATGCAATTAATCCAATCGAAACGCTATTCGTTGTTGATGCAATGACAGGTCAAGATGCGGCAAATACAGCAAAAGCATTTGACGAAGCTTTACCGCTGACCGGTGTGATACTGACTAAAACAGATGGTGATGCCCGAGGTGGTGCTGCTTTATCTATTCGTCATATTACTGGTAAGCCAATTAAATTTATGGGTGTGGGTGAGCGCACTGATGCCCTTGAGCCTTTCCACCCAGACCGAATTGCTTCACGTATTTTAGGCATGGGTGATGTACTTTCATTAATCGAAGAAGTCGAGATGAAAGTAGACAAAGAACAAGCGGCAAAAGTAGCACAAAAAGTATTTAAAGGTGATGGCTTTACGCTGGATGACTTTGCTGATCAATTAAAGCAAATGAAAAACATGGGTGGCATGATGTCGATGCTCGATAAACTGCCTGGCATGCAAAACATCCCAGATGCGGTTAAAGGGCAAATGGGTGATAAAACCTTTATTCAAATGGAAGCGATTATTAGCTCTATGACCAAAAAAGAGCGTGCACGCCCAGAAATCATCAAAGGTTCGCGTAAAAAGCGTATTGCTGCGGGCTCTGGTACGCAAGTACAAGAGATCAATAAACTGCTTAAGCAATTTACGCAAATGCAAAAAATGATGAAGAAGATGAAAGGTAAAGGTGGCATGCAAAAAATGATGCGTGGCATGAAAGGGATGTTACCACCTGGCATGATGGGTGGCGGTGGTCCAAAATTTTAATAATTTAACCTTTAATACCTCCAATACGAGATAAAAAGTAATCAATAAAGAGGCAAAATGCCTCTTTATTGTTGAATAAACTATGCACAGAATAGCTTATTCATATACTTTTTCATCTTGGATCACGGTTTAATCTACTAAACTGCCTTTTTGCATCACTTCTTACTTGCATTGTTGCTAAAAACTCGTACAATTCACCGGCTCCCTATACTGGGGAGTAAATCTTATTAATGAAAACAGTCAATCTATTTAGAGGACGGTATGGTAACTATTCGTTTGCAACGTGGTGGCGCTAAAAAACGCCCTTTCTATCAAATTGTGGTTGCGGATAGCCGTTTCTCGCGTGACGGTCGCTTCATCGAGAAAGTAGGTTTCTTTAACCCAATCGCTTCAGGTCAAGAAGAAAAACTTCGTTTAGATTTACCACGTGTTGAGCACTGGTTAGGTCAAGGCGCAGGTCTTTCAGATCGTGTAGCTAAATTAGTTAAAGACGCTCGTAAAGCGGCTTAATAGGCGTAAGTGTAACCATGAGTCAAGAGAACACCTCATCAATAATTGTCGTAGGAAAGCTCGGCGCCCCATATGGTATAAAGGGCTGGCTTAAGGTGCATTCATTTACTGATGATCCCCAAGGGATCTTCGATTTCAGCCCGTGGTTGATAGGGCAGCAAGGTAAATGGCAATCCTTAGAAGTGGTCGACTGGCGTCGCCACAACAAAGGCTTTATCGCTAAGTTTGCGCAAGTAAACGACAGAGACCAAGCAATGGCTTATACCAATGTTGAAATTTCTGTGGATTCAGCGCAGCTACCAGAATTACCGCAAGGTGAATTCTATTGGCGAGATCTCATTGGCATGTCGGTTGTAACTGATAAAGGTTATAACTTAGGCATTGTTGATGACCTTATGGAGACAGGCTCAAATGACGTACTGGTTGTGAAAGCAAACAGTAAAGATGCATTTGGCCAAGCAGAACGTTTAATTCCTTTTTTAACTGATTCAGTTATTCAAGAGGTTAAATATGATGCGAAAGAAATTACTGTAGATTGGGATCCAAGCTTTTAATGAGTCAAACAAGTTCGTTGTGGGTAGGGGTTATCAGCCTTTTCCCGGATATGTTTGATGCAATTACAACGCAAGGTGTAACCGGTCGCGCTGTTAAAAAGGGTTTAATCGACTTTAACTGCTGGAATCCACGAGACTATGCAACTGATAAGCATAGAACCGTAGATGATCGTCCTTACGGGGGCGGGCCAGGCATGTTAATGATGGTTGAGCCGCTTAAACAAGCCATTCTTGAAGCCAAACAGGCTGCAGGGGATGGTGCAAAAGTAATTTATATGTCGCCACAAGGGCGCAAACTAGATCAGCAAGGGGCTAGCGAACTCGCAAGCTCTGAAAAACTGATTTTAATTGCCGGTCGCTATGAAGGTATAGACGAGAGAATAATAGAATCGTACGTTGACGAAGAATGGTCAATTGGTGATTTTATTTTGAGTGGAGGTGAACTACCTGCCATGACATTAATTGACGCAGTAGCTCGATTAGTGCCAGGGGTGTTAGGACACAACCAGTCAGCAGAGCAAGATTCATTTTCGGATGGCTTGCTAGATTGTCCTCACTATACACGGCCAGAAACATTGGACGACAAACAGGTGCCTGCTGTATTACTCAGCGGAAACCACCAAGAGATAGCAAAATGGCGGCTTATGCAGTCATTAGGTAGAACTTGGCTTCGCCGTCCTGACTTGTTGCATAACCTAGCTCTGACTGAGGAGCAAGCGGTATTACTCGCGAAATTTCAGCAAGAGTACCAAAAAGCTTGTGGCTAGAAGACAGTTACACCTAGGAAAGTGAGAAACATAATGGCAAAAGTAAACCAAAATATTATTAAAGCGCTTGAAGAAGAGCAGCTTAAAACAGACGTACCTGCATTCGGCGCTGGTGATACAGTAGTTGTACAGGTAAAAGTAAAAGAAGGTGCTAAAGAGCGTCTACAGGCCTTTGAAGGTGTTGTAATCGCTAAGCGTAATCGTGGTCTTCACTCAGCATTCACAGTTCGTAAAATCTCGAACGGTGAAGGTGTTGAGCGTGTATTCCAAACGCACAGCCCTCTTATTGATAGCGTAACAGTTAAGCGTCGCGGTGCGGTTCGTCGTGCTAAGCTTTACTATCTACGTGAGCGTTCAGGTAAATCTGCACGTATTAGAGAAAAACTTAACTAATACGCGCTGTTTATCAACGCAAAAAAACGGGTTGCAACCTTTGGGTTGCAACCCGTTTTGGTTTTAATGCTATTGCAATTTTTATATCGCTACATTTAAAAACCAATACACACCTTAACCAGCATGCGTTAAAGTGTGGTTCACTTCAAAGCACAATATCTTCTCACTTCTTGCAAAAAATGATGTACAAAAATGAATGATAAAACGATAGTTACGCACAACGGCAATTTTCATGCAGATGATGTTTTTAGTATCGCTGCGCTTAAAATTATTTTCCCTTCTTTTACCCTTATCCGCACACGCGATAATGCGATTATTAATGACGCTGATGTGGTTATTGATGTTGGCGGCCAATATGACCCAGAAACTGACCGGTTTGATCATCATCAGCGCGGCGGTGCCGGTGCTCGCGAAAATGGGATTCCTTTTTCGTCATTTGGCTTGGTGTGGAAAAAATATGGCTTAGCAATATGTGATGATAATCAAGATGTGGCGAATGCAGTTGATGCAGGGCTTGTATCAACTATTGATGCCATTGATTGTGGTCATGTTGAAGGTGTTGCCACAGGAATTAGTTTAAGCCAAACAATTTCTATGTTTAACCCAACATGGGAAGAAGAAAGTAATTTTGATGCTGCTTTTGATCAAGCGGTTGAATTTGCACACACTTTGCTGCTTCGTTTTGTTGCCTCAGCGCAGGGTGGTTTAAATGCTAAAAAGATTGTTGCTCAAGCAATTAAACAGGCAGACGATCCACGATTAATCGTACTAGAGCGTTATACGCCGTGGAAAAAAACCGTACATAGCTTATCAGAAGAGGCGCTATATGTAGTGTATCCATCGCATTCTGGTAAGTGGATAGTGCAAACGGTACCTGCAGAGCTAGGCTCGTTTGAAGACCGAAAGCCATTACCTGCACCGTGGGCTGGATTATCTGATAGTGAATTTCAAGCAGTGACCGGTATAGATGATGCTATGTTTTGCCATAATGGCCTATTTATCGCCGGTGCAGAATCATTTGAAAGTGTTATGTCGCTTGCGACTATGGCATTGGAATATTAGATAAAAAGTGCTAATTAAAGTGGCTATTAAGCCACTTTAATTTTCATTGTTTAAACTCGGCATAGACTTACATTTTTATATGCTTTTTAATTCACTTTACGCAAGCTGTGCTCTATTCATTTAATTATCCTACCTTGGTCGCAGTTGAGTGACTCATACTGATCTTTTCACTAATTAGCCTTTTAACCCCTAACGTATCCTGTTAGTATTTATCGTATTGATTAGTTTACTTTTTTGTAATTATTAATTTACGATTTTGCTTTTTTGGATGGAATGAGAACGTGGCAGAGATAAGTGATTTAGCGCAGCTAAGAAAAGGTATAGATGAATGCGATGCGCAACTGGTTGCCTTACTTGCAAAGCGCAATGGTATTACTCAACAAATTGGCGCAATAAAACAACAAACTGGCGCGCCACTACATGCACCCGATAGAGAAGCTGATTTATTAGCTGCACGACGCCAAGAGGCAATTAATCAAGGTGTAAACCCTGATTTAGTCGAAGACATTCTCAGGCGCATGATGCGTGAAGCTTATCAAAATCAACAGGCCAAATTAGCTTGTGCCGACTCACAACTATCTCCGATTGTCATTGTTGGTGGTGAAGGGGCAATGGGGCAGCTATTTGCAAAACAATTTCAGCGCTCGGGTTACGAAGTTAAAGTTTTAGATAAAGCCCAGCAATCACAGGCAGCAGAGATTTTAAAAGGCGCAAAACTGGTGATGATCAGTGTGCCAATTAATGCCCTCGAAACGGTTGTTAACGCGTTACCTAAACTCGATGATGATTGTTTGCTGGTTGATATTACATCGGTTAAACAAGCGCCGTTAAATGTGCTCAAAAAAGTTCACAATGGCGCTGTTGTTGGCTTACACCCCATGTTTGGTCCTGATATTTCTCATTGGGTGAAACAAACCGTGGTGGTATGTGAAGGGCGTAATCCTGAAGTGGCACAAGGTTTATTAAAGCAGCTACAAATTTGGGGCTGTCAGTTAGTAGAACTTGATGCTAAAAAACACGATGAAGCGATGCAAATCATTCAGGTTATGCGCCATTTAACCACCTTTGTGTACGGTCAGTTTTTAGCAAAACAAGGACATACACTGGCAGAGCTGCGTAGTTGCTCATCACCTATTTATCAGTTAGAGCTGATGATGGTCGGTCGTCTCTTTGCGCAATCGCCAGAGTTGTATACTGATATTATGCTGGCGCAATTTGATAATGTAGAAAGCTTATTAGCGCAGTATCAGTGTTTGTTCTCAGAGACGCTTAAAAAGTTAAAAGCAGGGGATAAGCCAGCCTTAATCGATGCCTTTGCTGATGCAAAAGCCTACTTTTCTGACTCCACAGCGCACTTTTTGACACAAAGTCGCAGTTTATTAAATAAAGCGAACGACGCCAAAGTACTCGATTAAACGTGACAGATTAATTAAAACGAAAAAGGGCCCGCAGGCCCTTTTTTAATGTTGCTTTAGGCTAGCTTTGTACACTCACCGCTTGCAGTGATTCGCTTTGATAACAGCCTAATACGCGTACGTACTGGGTATGCTCTTTAAGCTCTTCTAACGCATGTTTCACTTGGCTATCAGCAAGGTTCGCTTCTAAATCCACATAGAATACTTCTTCCCATGGATTTCCTGGTACAGGGCGAGACTCTAATTTTACTAGATTTATATTATGCTGTTTAAAAATCATCAGCGCATCGGCGAGTGAGCCTGCTTGTTGCTTAGTTGCCATAATTAAACTGGTTTTAGTGGGGATTTGTTTAGATACATGTAGCGGTTTACGTGCAACCACAATGAAGCGACTATGGTTTTCTTTTTGATTAGCAAGATTGGCCTTAATGACTTCAAGCCCTACATTTTTACCTGCTTGTGCAGAGCCAATAGCCGCACTGTTAGGTGTTTCAAGTGCTGATTTTAATGCACTCGATGTTGAATCGCAGGTCTCATGCTGCAAATCGCCAAGCCCTTGTAAAAAACGGCTACATTGAGCAAACGGTTGCGGGTGAGCAAACACTTTGGTTAATTGGTTAAGTTCTGTGTCTGGGGCGGCTAATAAACAATGCTCTACGCTGTGAGTGACTTCGCCGACAATAGAGACTTGCGCGTGCTGGAGTAAATCAAATACTTCATTAATACTGCCTGAGCTGGTATTTTCAATAGGTAACAAGCCAAAGTCGGCTTGGCCATTTTCTACTTTACCGGTGATCTCATCAAAAGAACTACAGCCAATTTCAATTAATTTGCCTGGTCGGCGACTAAAGTACTTATGACACGCAAGTTGACTGTAAGATCCTTGTCCGCCTAAATAGGTCACCCGATGGGTTTCACTTAGCGCATCAGGGTTGAGGTTTTTTTGCAGCATAGCTTGTTGATGTAATACTGAGTCTTCTAATATGGTTTGAAAAACATTATTTACATAGTAGGCATCTAAACCAAGAGATTTACCATAACCGATTAATTTTTCGAGTAATGCTAATTCACGTGCTTCATCACGAATTGGTTTATTATTCGCTATCTTATATTCAACAACACCATGGCTAATACGGCGTCGCTTCGCTAATAACACAAGTAGGTCAGAATCGATTTCATTTATATCGTGCCTAAGCGTGTCTAAAACATCATTGCTCATTTGGTTTTCCTCATTCCAAAAATGTCACTGTATTTAACAGCGTAAACAAAAAAGCCTCCCAGTTGGGAGGCTTTACTATTCGATTGATTTTATCTCACAAACAGGGAAGCCTCTTCTATATAAAGAAGCTAAAAAAAGATAAGAAAGTAAGTGAGTATTTTATATTCATGCCCTTAATGTATGAAGAGTAACCTCTAATGTCAACAAGCACTTATATTAAATAGGTTTTTTACCTGATATATATACAAAACATATTGTTTTTTAAAAACTTTACAAATAATTTATAATTCTGATTTGAGATCTGGTATATTTCTACTACTCGCAAAAATAATAATTATAAATAAGGTTGGCCTTTTGTGTATCGACGCCCTCCATCTCGATTTGGAATAAACTCACTCAGTGTCAAGTTATCACTGTTGATCTCTGGCATTTGTTTAGTTGCAGGTATTTGTGCGGCTGCTTTAATGCTCAAATCAGAAGAGAAACAGCTTGTATTTGAAGAGCATGAGGTATTAAAGCAATCAAATGAATTATTAATAAACCAGTTTAATAATTTGATAGCGACCAAAGTTAAAATAGCTGAGCAAGCTAATATTGTTGTTAGCGAGCAGTTATTTGAGGGGCAATTATCATTTAAGAATAACAATGCCCCGACTATGCAAGTCACCAATGATGGTTCAGTGCGCAGCGCATCTGCCGATGGCTTATCTGCGGCGTTCATTCCCGAAAATGCTTATTCTCCTTTTTATAAACAGTTAATTGCAGATTCTGAATCGCTTTGGAAAGTGATTTCCCCCACGTTAATTCAAGATTTTTATAATTTTTACCTGATCACCAAAGATAATTTTATCCGTGTTGCGCCACCAAATTGGGCACTTAATGTCCCCGGAGATTACACCTTTAATCAAAGCAAAAGTTTTAATTACGCAAAATCGTTAACAAACCCACAACGCGAGCCGCTGTGGTCACGAGTGTATTACGATGGCGTTTGGAATAAGTGGGTCGTTAGTTTAATTGTACCTATTTATAAAAATGATGAGTTTTTAGGAGTTACGGGTAGTGATATTTCTCTCGACTCTCTCATATCGCAATTGCCCGTCGGCGGAAAAGAAAAACATTTAGTGGTGTTCGATAAGCAAGGGCAGCTATTGGCGCACCCTAATTTAGGAGCCGATAGTTATACCCAATACGGAGAGGCGGGTAAAAAGTTGCTACCTGGCGATTTTATTTCTCCTGAGCTAAAGCGAGTTATTGATAATGCAGGGCAAATACAATTGCCGGAATATGCCGACTCGTTTTCATTAAATGGTGAAGACTACATTATAAATATCCATAAAGTTGAAGGTGTAAATTGGTACGTGGGCGTATATAAAAAGCGCTCTTCTACACTATCGGCACTGAAAGACTTAAAACTGAAGTTTTTTGGCTTGTTTATTCTGTATGCCATTTTAGTTGCTTTGTTATTACATCAAGCACTTTATCAATTAGTTTTAAGACGCCTGCATTCATTGGTTTATGCGGTTACTAACTTTGGTAAAGGCCAGTTAGAAATTGATTTTCCAAAAGAAAATAAAGATGAAATCGGTACGCTTAATGGTTCATTTAAAGATATGACCATTGAAATCCGCAAACTCATCGATGGCTTAAACCAGCGCATAATAGAAAAAGAAATTGCAGAAAAGGCTGCAAATCGCTTGTCTAAAGCGGTTGCCTTCTCGGGCACAGGTGTGGTGATTACTGATGAAAACTTTGTGATTGAATATGTTAATCCAAAAATGCTGGAAATGACCGACTTTGCAGAAAGTGATTTCCTGCGCCAGCCACTTCTGACTATTATTGCTAATGAAATGACCATGCTGGTAGAGGACATTGACATTGATTTGCGCAACCGTAATTACTGGCGAGGGGATACCCTTATTGAAGCGCAAAACAAGCCACCCATATGGGTATCGCTGAGTGTGTCACCTATTCGTGAAGATGGTGGAAAAATCACCAGTTACGTTGCTTCAGCGCAAGATATTTCATTTGTAAAAGAAAGCCAACGCAAAATGGAACAGCTCGCTTACTTCGACACATTAACCGGGCTTGCTAATCGTACATTCTTTAGAATGCAGCTTAGAAAGTCGATGGCGCTTGCTGAAAGAGGGCGTTACTCGTTTGCTTTATTTTATTTTGATCTGGATGAATTTAAGCGTATTAACGATACTTTAGGTCATGATGCAGGCGATCAACTATCAACTATTGGTTGAAGTGGCAACACGCTTAAAGCAGCGCTTACGAGCAGAAGATACTATAGCCCGTTTAGGCGGTGATGAGTTTGCGGTATTACTCAGTGGTATTGAGCATCAAAAAGAAGCATCGGAAGTCGCTGACACCATTCAAAAAACGTTAAATCAGCCAATAAAATTAGGTAGTAACGAAGTGATTGTTAGTGCCAGTATTGGTATTACTTTGGCGCCATTTGATAGCTTAGAAGAAGATCAGTTATTAAAACATGCCGATTTAGCCATGTATGAAGCAAAAGCGAAAGGGCGCAATACGTTCCACTTTTATAGCCAAGATCTAAATGCAGCCGCCAATGAGCGATTATTCCTTGAAAATGAGTTGCGCCATGCAATTAAAGAAAAACAACTCACACTGCATTATCAGCCACAAGTTGATTGTCGCGATAATAGTGTAGTGGGATATGAAGCATTGCTTCGCTGGTTCCATCCTACGCAGGAATTCATTCCACCTACCAAATTTATTCCTATTGCTGAGGCAACGGGTTTAATTGTGGAACTTGGTAAGTGGGTATTACAACAAGCGTGTGAGTTCACTAAACGACTAGAGCAACAAGGTAGAGCGAGCAACATGTCGATAAACCTGTCAGCAAGGCAGTTTAAAGACGCAAGCTTAGTACCTATGCTGAAAAAAATAATCATAGAGACGCAAATTAATGCTAAAAGCCTGCACCTTGAACTGACTGAGAGCATGCTAATGGGTAATGTTGAGGCGGCTATTGATCAGCTACATCAATTGAAAAAGCTGGGTATTTCAATTTCTATTGACGATTTTGGTACGGGCTATTCTTCGTTGAGTTACCTTAAACGTTTTCCTGTTGATATTCTTAAAATTGACCGCTCGTTTGTTAAAGATATCCCTGAAGATGATAATGATATGGAGATCACCGCTGCGATTATTGCGATGGCACAAAAGCTCAAGCTTGATGTGGTTGCTGAAGGGGTTGAAACAATAGAGCAAGTTGAATTTTTACAAAACAATAATTGTTTTATTGTGCAAGGCTATTACTTTAGTAAGCCCGTAGCCGAAGCCGATATCCCTGTGTTGTTTGATCAATTAGCTGCGTTAAAAGTCCCTGAATAGAACAAAAATTGCGGGTTAACCACCCGCAATTTTCACCTTAAACTTTAATCCTTCTAAAATCGCCTTTAACTTATCGCGATCATCACCTTGTACTTCAATAACTCCTTCTTTTACTGCGCCACCTTGGCCCATCTTACTTTTTATTGTTTTTGCTAACTTTTTTAAATCGTGCTGTTGGGGATCTAATCCTACAACTAGCATTACGCCTTTACCTTTTCGACCTTTGGTTTGACGCTCTATGCGAATAGACCCGTCTTTAAATAGTTTTACATCCAGTTCTTTTTCTGGCTTTGGCTGGTCAATTCGCCCTGTTGCTGTTGAATACACTAAGTGATTATCACTCATAATTAACCTATCTAAGATTGAATCTAATATTGGGCTAAATAATAACAAATTTGTGACGCAAAGGCGTAATTTTTGCGCCTAAGCTGAACACCTTTTAATCCCGCAAAGATAAACATCCTCTGTTTAAGTACCGCAATAGTGCTTATGAATAAAAGTGCTTAAGGATTTTAAAAAGCGCTTTAAATTGGCTAGCGCTATAAAAATATCCATGCTACTATTTCGGCATTATAGATGTATGGATGGCCAAATGATAAATTCTTATTTAGAGCAAGCTCAGCTTAATGTAGAGCAACAGTTAATTAATGCTGAGCTAGAAAAGCTTGAGCAGTACTTAAATAGCAATGCTGCACCGGCCGTGCGTTGGCAGTATCAAATTCCAGAACTCGGTGAAGGTGGCGCATGTAGTTTATTCGGCTACTTGCAAGATGAGCCGTTTAATTTAAACGATTACGTTAGCCAAAATACGCAAACAACGGCAAAGTTAGCGCAACTTCAGTTGATTGTTGACTATGTAATCGAAAACACCCAGTTAGATTGGTATGGCATCTATCAAAATACGGCCACCCCTGAAGGCGAGCAGTTATTAAAGCTCGCTTATTTTGGTGCACCGAGTCGCCCTTTATTTCCGCTCACCGCTGAATTTGCAACCGGCAGTAATAATGTGCAAGTGGCACTCAGTGGTAAAGGACGTGTCATTAATAATGTTGAGCAATATTTAGCCGCGGGTGGTGAGTATTACACCTGCGATCCGAAAGTAAAAGCAGAGGCCTGTTTACCACTATTTAATGCGCAAAAGCAGTGCATTGGCATTGTCGATGGCGAAGCCTTTAGCACGGATTTTTTTGATAATGCGACACTCGCGTTATTAATTGCATGCTGTATTAAAATTCCTCACTTTTTAGTGTAAATAACACTGGTCAATCGAGTGAGTTTTTATGTTAAGCTTAGCGCAACAGCTAACCCCTAAATAACGAAGAGATAGTCAATGTTCTCAGTATTAAAACCATTACCAACAGACCCTATTCTTGGCCTTATGGCGGCCTATAAGCAAGATACTAACCCTAATAAGATTGACTTAGGGGTTGGTGTATATAAAGACGAGCAGGGGAATACCCCGGTATTAAAGTCAGTAAAAAAAGCAGAAGCGTTTCGTTTAGAAAATGAAATGAGCAAATCTTACATTGGTCTTGCTGGTAACTTAGATTACTGTCAACAAATGGAAAATCTTCTTCTTGGTGAGCACCCGGCATTATTAGCTAATCGCGTACGCACAGCACAAGCACCTGGTGGTACAGGCGCACTTCGTGTTGCAGCAGAATTTATTGTACGTTGTAACCCAGGCGCTACTGTATGGGTTACTAACCCAACGTGGGCTAACCACATTAGCTTATTTGAAGCTGCAGGCTTAACTGTTAAAGAATACCCATACTACGACTACGAAAACAAAGATTTATTGTTTGATGAAATGGTTGAAACATTAACACAGGTGCCTAAGGGCGATGTTGTGTTATTACATGCATGTTGTCACAACCCAAGTGGTATGGATTTAAACGAAACACAATGGAATACCATTGCTGAACTTGCAAAAGATGTGGGCTTTACGCCATTGATTGATATTGCATACCAAGGTTTTGGTTCTTCTTTAGAAGAAGATGCGAATGGTTTACGTATTTTAGCCAATGCGGTTGAAGAGTTGATCATTTGTTCATCATGTTCTAAAAACTTTGGCTTATACCGTGAGCGTATTGGTGCGTGTTCAATTATTGCAAAAGACAGTGCAACCGCTGATATTTCAAACTCGGTATTATTAAGTGTGGTACGTAGCATTTATTCTATGCCGCCAGCGCACGGTGCAGACATTGTAAACACCATTTTAAGCAGCACAGAGTTAACGCAGTTATGGCACAGTGAACTTGATGAAATGCGTAACCGTATTAATGGTTTACGTAGTTTAATTAAAGACAGCCTTGCAGCCAAAGACATTGCTCAAGACTTCTCATTTATAGACCGCCAACACGGTATGTTCTCTTTCTTAGGTATTAATAAAGAGCAAATCGAGCGTCTACAAAAAGACTACGGTATTTATATTGTGGGCTCTAGCCGTGTAAACGTGGCGGGAATTAGTCAAGCAAACATCGATTACTTTGCTAACGCTGTTGCTGATGTATGTAAGTAACCAATAATAAGTTTTAGCTTATTAGCAATAAAAAAACCGCACACTCGTTGCGGTTTTTTTATTGTTTGTAATACCCATCCCCTTATATCAATCTGCTTAGATATAAGGGAGTTTAACTCGTTAAATTGTTCAAATATTTATACAAATTGGTATTACAGCCAGCGAATAGCGCCTGCAATACGTTCATTATACATATCAACCGGTGAGCCTAGGCTTGCTATTAGTACAGTATCAGCTTGTTTTCCTCGGCTTATATGGCCTACGTAGCGAGAGTCACTAAAGTCACCCGAGCCAATTTCAAAGACTTTGTTATCACTAGGGACAATAAACACGGTCATAGGGCCAAAGTCCGATTCAAACACTAAATGGATGCCTTTCTCGCCTTGAAAATCGCAAAAGTTAACATAAGTAACTTTCCCAGGTAAATCATTAAGTTGACCGCCAAGTAAAGCCAGCTTTTCATTGACTGTTTGTAAGCTGATAGGTTGAGTTTTATTTAACGCGTTAAGTTCATGATAAACATGCGCCAATGCATGCTCGCCAGCCGCATGATTCAAGTTTTGCTCTGTGCTAAACATAAACGCACTTACCGCAATCACAAATGAAGCAGCGAACGCCAAATATACACGGTTAAACTTAAAGCGTGAGCGTGAATCAATGACATTGTCTTTTTGTTCAAGCTCATCTTTTCTGACTTTTTCTTTTAACGAGGTGTTTAAAATAATCCGTTCAGCAAGGTTGTCAGGCACAGGAATATCAAGCGCATCATTGAGTTGCTTATCAAATGTTTTGTTTTCATTTAAAAATTGTTGTCTATCGGGACTGCTGTTTGCAAATTCCAGTAGTTCTTTGTCTAGCTCGTTTGGCTGTGCAATCGTGCGGCGACGAAACTCAAGTTCATCCATTATTTTGATGCCCCTTTAAGTTGTTCATCATCACGGCTTAGTGCCTCTTTAAGTTGATTTTTTGCTCGAAATAAACGTGTCATAACCGTATTTTTGTTTAAATCGAGTATGTCTGCAATTTCATCCCCAGAGCAGCCCATAACCACTTGTAATAGTAGCGGCTCTTTGTATTCATCGGCCAACAACGAAATTTGCCGTTGAATAACGGTTTGCTCCATTTCATCATCTAAAGAATGACTGGTTTGATCCACTAGCGTGTCGTTGTCTACATCACTGTAATCAAATTGCTTGCGCTCAAAGCGCCTTGCATTTTCACGTCTTAAAATTGTTAGCAACCATGGCTTAGCTGCTTTTTGATCGAGTAACGAGTCAAGCGAGCGCCAAGCACGTAAAAAGGTTTCTTGCACTAAGTCATCTGCAATATTCGGATCGTTACATAACCAGTAAGCGAAGCGATAGAGTTCCTTATGATAAACGTGAACCAGGGCTTCGTAGCGTTGTTGTTTTTCAGCCATATTTAATAAGACCCGATCATTCGATTTTTTATTTCCAAACATAAGCACTTTTTAATTAAAATTATTATAGGCCAAAAAAGCAAAATACAATTGAGATCAAGAATACAGCTCTTTTAACGCAGGTGATGATGGCTTAGCTGTTTGCGATTGATGTGCCTTTAACATGCTAACTATAGCGTCTAAGTTGGCGCTAGCCGTTTGCTTACTGTACAACTGTGCTTGTAAATCGTTTACCTGCGCGGTGAACTCTGAGTTGTTTATCATAGCGCATAAATGGGATAAGGCCCCTACCTTTTTACCTGTAAGGGTTAGTGCATACTGATTAAGCGCATCGTAAAATGCTTTTTCGTCATGGCTTTTAGCTAATACCAGCAGGGCTTTTAAAGATGGTTGTTGATTTGTTTTATTAGTTGTTTGAGCCGCTTGTTGCACTTCTTTAGCTGGGCGTTTAATAAAGTAAAAAATCACCGTCGCAATCCATAAAACATAACCAAGCGAGGCCACAATAATTAGCCACAGTGGTGTGACAGTTTGCTGTTGCACTGTAACTGCTTGCTCCGTTGACTCTGCCATAGTGTTATTTAGGTTGTTTTCAGCTGGCGGATTAAGCGTTTGCACTGGCGCTGTTGTACTGGGGGTTACTGTAATAGTACGCTCAGGTAAGGTCGCGTAACTAATTCGATTCATTTTGGTGTTATACCAAGGCAAGCTAATTTCAGGTAATGTGTAAGTGCCAGGTGTTTGTGGCAGTAGCGCATACGAGGCGCTTTGCTGCGATACCACTCGACCATCACGTACCGCATTATTGGTTTCTTTTTCATCAGGGTAGCTGCGAATACCATTAATAGTAGGCATATCAATTTCGGGTAACTGCTCTTTAGTCACCCCTAGCGCGGTGAGCATAATTGTACGTGTTATCGGCGTGCCGGCTTCAACGGTATTATCCTCTGGCTGCCATTGCTCGGTTAAGCTCACCAGTTCACTGGGTAACCAGTCTCCTTGATAGTTTTCAGGGATAGGTTTAATTTCAATTTGCTGCTCATCGCCAAGCGCTGACACTTCCAATTGACGATAGTTTTGCTGAATACGCCCCTGAAAAACGGGAGCTGCAATAGTGTAGGCGCCACTTTTTTGGGGCTGAATTAAATAATTACGGGTGATCACTAAATAACGTTTACCGTTAACCAGTTCATAATCTTCGCTTTGTTTACCGAGTTGGGTAAGTTGTGCATTTTCCATACTTGGCGCACTTAAGCTGCCATCAAGAAGCTCTTTGGCTAAGTAAAGCTTAATGGTGTAAACGCCAGCCTCTTGTACAAATAAGCTGTTGTTTGAGAGTGAGGTTTTTAAAAATATATCGTTATTTTTATCTGCGTCGCTGCTGCGCTCTTTAACCGATAAACTAATTGGTTGCGAGTTTAGCCCTGCAACACTAAAACTGGGAATGGTGTATTCACCCGCCTTGCGGGTCATTAGTTTAACAGACCAAGAGGTTTGTTTTTTTATACTGCCATTAATAATGTTAGTGCGGCTACTTAAGCTCATAGGGCCGACTACAAAATCTTTTAATAATGCTGAGGTGTCGGGTTGTTGCCCTTTTATTGAATCATCAATGCTAATATTAAGCATAAAAAATTCACCCGCTAATACTGGGTTTTTATCAACGCTTGCCTCCAAAGTGGTGGCGGCCATTAATGGCATGGCAGTTAATAGCAATAAACAGCAAAATAATCGCATTACCATGATTTTTCTACTCCTGTTGGACGACGTTGATATTGTCTTTTTTGGGCTTCTAATTGCATTTTGTTTCTTAATAAAATAGCGGGATCGTCGGGCACTTTTCTTAATAACTGATTTAGTTGCTGTGCTTTTTCTTTTTCTTCATTAGTGAGCTCAGCGGCTTGTGCCTGCATGGCTTGTTGCTGTGCCTGCTGTTTTTGCTCATCAGAGGGCGGTTGCTCACTCATTTCATTAGGTTGATTTTGCGGCTCATCTTGCTGCGGTTTATTCTCGTCTTTATTTTCATTTTGTTGGCTTTGTGACTGAGCTTGCATGTCAGGCTCATTCTGTTTGTCTGATTGCTCACCAGATTGGCCTTGTTGATCTTTTGATTGTTCCGAGGACTGATCTGATTGCTGTTGTTCACTGTTTTGGCTGTCCTCTTCGCTTTTATCTGCGCTGTTTTTCTCGCCATTTTTTTGCTGATCTTGTTTTGATTTATCTGCATCATCTTGACTTTGCTCATCTTGATTTTGCGAATCATTGCCTTGCTGATTTTCTTGGTCTTGCTGTTGATTCAGTAACTGCTCAACAAGCGCTTGATTCTCAGCGGCTTCACTAAAGTTATCTTGCTTTACTTGCGCTTGTTTATACGCGTCAATGGCAGCCTCTAATTGTCCTGCTTTAGCCAAGGCGTTGCCATAGTTATAATAACCGGTTGCTGACTTATCTTGGCTAAACTCATTCAAGGCAGCATCAAATTGCCCTTGCTGATAAAGTGCAGCCCCTTTGAGAGCGCTTGAGCGAGCCTGAGCTGCTTGTTGATACTCTTTGTTGTTGTATGCCTCTAATGCCCGTTGATCCGTATTTTTAAACAGGGTTGGCAGCTCTGCGGCATGCGCATTTTGTTGAGGTAAAAAGCTAAGTAATAGTACTGCGCTAACTAATGCAGATCGTCTAAATAAATACAAAGCTAAAGGCAGTAAAATAAGCAAACCATAAATACCGGCGTCAATTCGCCATAAGGCTAAATTTGGTTTTTCACTTTTTAATACTTCACTGTTTGCTTGCGGTGAAAAAACGGCAATATCGCGATTGCTTGGCTGATAATCGGCAAACTGCCCACCGCTATTTTTTGCAAGTCCTTCAAGTAAAGATGCATTGAGGGTTGGCACCACAATTTGACCATAATTATCTTTTAAAAACCCGCCTTCAGGTAACTTTATAGGGGCTCCTTGTGCGGTGCCTACGCCGTAAATATTAAGTCGATATTGACTACTGTTGGTAAAACGGCTTACATCGCTTTGCTGTTGTTGCTCAATACCATCGGTGATCAAAATAATATCGCCATCGAGGTAGCCGGCTTGGCTTAGTAGCTCTTGTGCCATATCTAAGCCAGCGAGTACGTTTGAGCCTTTATCTGGCATAATTTCAGGGCTTAAACTAGGAATAAGGTTGGCAAGAGTCTTAGCGTCGTTGGTCAGTGGTGAAATGGTATAGGCAGTGCCTGCGTAAGCCACTAACGCGGTATCGCCTTCTTTGAATAGCTCAACCATATCGAGGGCTTTAAAACGTGATTGCATTAATCGATTGGGAGCAATGTCGGTGCTATACATAGAGTAGGACATATCCATGACAATAACGCGGGCACTTTTACTTTGAAACACGGGTACTTGTTTCTCTTCAAAGCTTGGCCCTGCACTAAATATAATCGCTAAATTGCAAAATAACGCAACCAGCCACAGCGGCTGGCGAGCTTTATTATTTGATTCACTCATTACAAATGGTGCCAAATGCGGCGCAATAAGTGGCGCTGACTGGGTTTTTTTATGTTTTAGTAAGGCGATAAAAAATAACCCTGAGGCAGGGAGTAACAGCCATAAAATAGCAGGACGAATAAATTCAAAATCCATTAGTTCGGCTCCTTCATTGCGCGCACCGTTTTTATCAATGCCATTGCACTTATGAGTAAAATGGCCAGTAATAACGGATAATAGAACAAGGCTGTTTGTGGGCGAAAGGTTTGCTCATCGGCACTAATTGGTTCAAGCTTATCAAGCTCAGCGTAAATCTGTTGCAGGCCAGCGACATCTTTTGCTCTAAAATACAGACCGCCTGTTTGCTCAGCAATTTTTTTCAATAAGCCCTCATCTAGGTTACTGCCCCCAGAGCCCATATTAAATAAACTAAAGCCGCGCGGGTTATCTGAACCGACTCCGATGGTGTACACTTTTATACCTTCTTCACGGGCAAGTAACAGTGCATCTTCTGGGTTTAAATTTCCCGCGGTGTTTTGTCCATCTGTAAGCAACACCACAATACGGTTACTTTCTTTTTTACTGGCAAAGCGTTTTACCGATAAACCTAAAGCGTCACCAATCGCCGTGGCGCGTCCTACTAAACCAATTTGCGCCTCAGAGAGCATTTTACTGACGGTTTTCACATCACGCGTCAATGGGGTTTGTAAAAAAGCGGTATCACCAAACAATATAAGGCCGAGTCTGTCGCCTTGGCGCTGCTCTATAAAGTCACTTAGCACTGCTTTAACCATGGTTAAACGGTCAACATATTGGCCATTGTAAGCCATGTCTTGTTCGGTCATTGACCCTGACAAATCCACAGCGAGCATTATATCGCGGCCTTCGTTGGGTAGCGATATGGGCTCATCTAACCACGTTGGATTTGCTGATGCGGTCACTAATAATAACCATAGCAACCACTCGATAATATTCAATTTACGCGCACTTGGCTCTATGCTTTGATTGCTTAAATTATGTGATGCAAAACTTGGAATGCGCAGACGCGTGTTGGCATCATTGGCGGCGGGTTTTAATAGTAACAATACTAAAGGCAGCGGCAGTAATAAAAACAGCCATGGCCAGCTAAATTCAAACATGCAGCGGCTCCTTTAGTTTAAATTGTTTAATGGCTTGGCGAAATTTATCACTGAGGGCTGCCTGTGTTTGATTAGCGTTATATAGGCTTAAAATTTCTTCTTCTGTAAAGCCAATAGCTGAAAGTTGGTTTAATGTGTTGCACCAATGCGTTGTTGATTGCGCGGCCAAACGCGGATCGTAATAGGTGATCACTAAACGCTTTAAAATGACATGTAATTGCTGCGCTGACTGTTGTTGATTAGCTAATGCAATGGCATCACGTTTTGGCTTTTTAAAGCGATAATTTTTATAAATTATGACAATTAAGCTACACAATAAACACACAGCAATTGCAATAACAACCCACCAAGCAGGAGCGAGTGGCCACCAGTCGACTTGGGTGGGAGCAATAATATCGTGTAGACCATCAAGTGGAGAGGTTTGCATGATTTATTTTCTCACTAATTGCAGTTCCAGCGCAGTGGCTGCATCAAATGATAATAGGGTGAGTCCAGACTTTGTTAAGCGATTAATGCGCGCGCTAAATGCGTGCTCGGCATTTTTGGCAAATCGTTGTCTAAAGCTCTTGTCCATTAAGGGCAGGGCAAATTGCTGATTATTAGCACTGACGGTTACCGTTTGTTTAAAAGCAGGTAATTGATGTTCAAAGGGGTCGCTAATATGACACCCAATCAGTTCGCAATGACGCGCTAAAAGTTCAAGTTGCTTAAAGCTGGCGTCATCCAAGGCGTTAAAATCAGACACGATATAAACCAAACTACCGGGCTTAGCTAAGTGATTTAAACGTTTGAGGTTATCGCTAAAATTATTCGCGGCCGGCTTATCAATGTTCTCAAGAGCCAGCTGATGCGCATCGCATAAATTATGGCATAGTTTTAATACCGCTTTTTCACGAGCGCTGGGTTTTAGCTCTAAATGCGAGTGCTGATTAAACACAATACCGCCAATTCTGTCGCCACGCTGACACGCTGACCACGCAACTAAGGCGCTAATATGTGCCGCTTGCACCGATTTTAACAGTAATTGCGAGCCAAATAGCATTGAGTTTGAAAAGTCAGTAAACACAAATACCGGGCGCTCTTTTTCCTCTTGAAAAAGTTTAGTGTGGGTTTCGCCTGTGCGTGCGGTAACGCGCCAATCAATAGAGCGTATATCGTCACCGTTTTGATAATGACGCACTTCGGCAAATTCCATACCCCGGCCTTTGTGGGGCGCAAGGTATTGCCCCGCCAAGGTGTTTTTTATTCTAACTTTAGGTGCCAGCTCAAGCAGTTGCGCTTTTGCTTTATAATACATCAGCTCTTTAAGCGATAAATTAACACCATGGCTATGGCTTAATTTAAGCCATGCCTGAGAATCAACGTGTGTTTGCATAACTTAAGGTACTGCGACTAGTTCAACAATACGGCTAATAACCTGATCTTTTGTAATACCATCGGCCTGTGCTTCGTAACTTAAAATAATACGATGGCGCAATACATTATGTACAACAGCTTGTATATCATCAGGTGATACAAAATCACGGCCACTTAGCCACGCATGAGCGCGGGCACACTTATCAAGAGCGATAGTAGCGCGAGGGCTTGCGCCGTATTCAATCCAGCGGCCAAGTTGCTCATCTAAGTTTGCGCCTTCTCGAGTAGCAATAATCAATTGAACTAAGTACTGCTCTAATGGCTCGGCCAAATACAGACCTAAAATTGCTTTTCGCGCAGCAAACAAATCGGGTTGTGAAATTTGCTCAAGCACTGGGGCTTCATCATTAAGTGCTTCACCACGGGTCAAACGTAAAATATCAAGCTCATGCTCAGCACCTGGGTAATTAATACTTAGGTGCATTAAAAAACGGTCTAATTGCGCTTCTGGTAGCGGGTAAGTACCTTCTTGCTCAAGCGGATTTTGTGTTGCCATCACTAAAAACAGGTCACTGAGTGGATAGGTGTTTTTGCCCACCGTGACTTGGCGCTCGGCCATTGCTTCTAATAATGCCGATTGTACTTTTGCTGGTGCTCGGTTTATTTCGTCCGCTAAAATAAGGTTATGAAATAAAGGGCCTTTTTCAAACACAAACTCACTGGTTTGTTGGCGATAAATATCGGTGCCGGTCACATCGGCTGGTAATAAATCTGGGGTAAACTGAACACGCTGAAACGAGCCTTCAATACCTTTTGCTAAGGCATTAACAGCGCGTGTTTTTGCAAGCCCCGGTGGGCCTTCAACTAATAAATGACCATCGGCTAAAATAGCAATTAATAGTGCTTGAGTGAGCGCAGGCTGGCCAATAATTTGGGTGTCTAAATACGTTTTTAATTGTGAAAATGCGTTAGCTGCCATAATAAGTGGACTGTCCTCGTCAGCTTAAATAATACCTAAATTGGTTAGGTAACAAATACTGAGCTAGTTATAAGGTTTATAAGTGGATAACTCAAGAGTTAGACTGATTTTTTAAAAATAGTTCGTTATTTTTTAACGATTTTTTAGCCTAACATAAAACTTTGTAAAACCAGCTAAAAAAGCCTATTGTATTACCCTCATACAATGTATGTAGTGATTTACAATGGCGCTTTTGTATTAATTTACCTTTATCTATTGGCTTTATCACACGGGTTGTTTAGAATCGGAGAAAACATACAGGTCTGACCTGTCAGCGGGAGAGAATAATAAATGTCTGAGCAAAACATACTTAAAACACCAAAAGGCGACCGTATTGCCATCGTAAGCGGCTTACGTACTCCTTTTGCTAAGCAAGCGACTGCGTTCCACCATGTACCAGCGTTGGATATGGGTAAGTTAGTAGTTAATGAAATGCTTGAGCGATTAAATTTCGACAAGTCAGAAATCGATCAATTGGTTTTTGGGCAAGTAGTACAAATGCCAGAAGCGCCAAATATTGCGCGTGAAATTGTATTGGGTACTGGGATGCCAGTATCGGTTGATGCGTACTCTGTATCGCGTGCTTGTGCGACGAGTTTTCAAGCGATAGCAAACGTTGCCGAATCAATTATGGCAGGCTCTGTAAGCGTAGGTATTGCCGGTGGTGCCGATTCATCATCTGTATTGCCAATTGGTGTAAGTAAAAAATTAGCGGGTAGCTTAGTTGATTTAAACAAAGCACGTACGCTTGGTCAGCGTTTAAAAATATTCTCAAAACTACGTTTAAAAGATTTATTGCCAGTGCCGCCAGCGGTTGCTGAGTACTCAACGGGTTTATCAATGGGACAAACAGCCGAGCAAATGGCTAAAACCCATAACATTAGCCGTGAAGATCAAGATGCCTTAGCGCATCGTTCTCACTCACTGGCAACTCAAGCCTGGGCTGATGGCAAGCTTAAAGATGAAGTAATGACGGCTCATTTACCGCCTTATAAAAGCTTTATTGAAGAAGATAACAATATTCGTAAAAACTCAACGGTTGAAGGTTATGCCAAGCTTAAGCCGGTATTTGACCGTCAACACGGCTCAGTCACTGCAGCCAATGCAACCCCATTAACCGATGGCGCAGCCGCAGTGTTAATGATGAGCGAAAGCAAAGCAAAAGCATTGGGTTACGAAATTTTAGGCTACGTACGCAGTTTTGCGTTTTCAGCCATTGGCGTAGAAAAAGACATGCTAATGGGGCCGGCTCACTCAACGCCTATCGCACTTGATAGAGCAGGTATTACGTTAGCCGATTTAGATCTAATTGAAATGCACGAAGCGTTTGCATCGCAAACCTTAGCGAATATGAAAATGTTTGCTTCAGATAAATTTGCACAAGAGCACTTAGGGCGTAATAAAGCCATAGGTGAAATTAACATGGATAAGTTTAACGTGAACGGCGGCTCGCTTGCATATGGTCATCCATTTGCGGCAACCGGCGCGCGTTTAATTACACAAAGTTTATACGAGCTTAAGCGTCGTGGCGGTGGTTTAGCGTTAACGACTGCCTGTGCTGCGGGTGGTTTAGGTGCAGCCTTTGTATTGGAGAGTGCGTAATGACAGATTCAGTATTTAATTTAACGGTTGATGATAACAAAATAGCCGTAGTGACCATTGATGTGCCGGGTGAGAAAATGAATACCCTGCGAGATAGCTTTGCTGATGATTTAAAAGCATTATTAGCACAAGCTAAAGAGCACGCAGTTAAAGGTATGGTATTTATTAGTGGTAAAAGCGATAACTTTATTGCTGGTGCCGATGTTAAAATGCTAGACAGCGTGCAAAAGCGTGAAGATGCATTAGCTATTAGCGAATTATGCCATCAAGCATTTTTTGATATGAAAAAGCTTCCGTACACCACAGTTAGTGCTATACATGGCGCAGCGCTTGGTGGCGGTTTAGAATTTGCTTTAGCCTGTGATTACCGCGTAGGTACAGATAGCGATTTAACTAAAATTGGTTTACCAGAAGTGCAACTTGGTTTATTACCTGGCGGTGGTGGTACACAGCGCTTAACTAAAATCGTGGGCATTCAAAAAGCCCTTGAGTGGATGCTAACCGGAAAACAAATTCGTCCTAAACAAGCTAAAAAAGCCGGTGTATTGGATGATTGTGTACCACAAAGCGTACTGCTAAAAGTGGCCAAAGAGTTTGCGGCGAAGAAAAAGCCACAAGCTAAAGAGCCTAAACTTGATAAGATCAGTAAGTTATTAGAATCAAACCCGTTTGGTCGTAACTTTATCTTTAAAAAAGCTAAAGAAAACGTTCTTAAAAAAACCGGTGGTCATTACCCTGCGCCGCTTGCAATTATTAAAGCGGTACGTGCAAGCGTAGAGCTTGATGAAATGAAAGCGTATAAAACCGAAGCAGAAGGTTTTGCCACATTGGTAATGAGTGATGAGTCTAAGGCGCTGCGCGGTATTTTCTTTGCAACCACTGAAATGAAAAAAGAATGGCGCAATGATGATGCTCCCGCGATTAGTAAAACTGCCGTGTTAGGTGGTGGCTTAATGGGTGCAGGTATTGCCCATGTGAGTGCGGTCAAAGCTAAATTGCCGGTGCGAATTAAAGATGTGGCAGAGCAGGGCATAAGTAATGCCATGAACTACACATACAAAATTTTAGATAAGCGTCTTAAACGCCGTATTATGTCTAAAGCCGATATGCAGTTAACCATGAACCGCATTACCGGCACTACCGATTACAGCGGTTTTAAACACATAGATTTAGTGATAGAAGCCGTATTTGAAGATTTAGAGCTTAAGCAAGGTATGGTTGCTGATGTAGAGCAGCATTGCCAAGCGAATACTATTTTCGCAAGTAATACTTCGTCATTACCTATTTCGCAAATTGCAGCTAAAGCAGCGCGTCCTGAAAATGTAATTGGTTTACATTATTTCTCACCAGTAGAGAAAATGCCACTGGTAGAAATTATTCCTCACGAAGGCACCTCAAAAGAAACGATTGCTCGTGTAGTTAACTTTGCGCGTAAGCAAGGTAAAACGCCAATTGTGGTAAAAGATATGGCTGGTTTTTATGTTAACCGTATTTTAGCGCCATACCTGAATGAGGCGGCAAACTTAATGCTTGCCGGTGAGCCAATTGAAAAAATTGACGCAGCCTTAGTTGAGTTTGGTTTTCCAGTAGGGCCGTTGGCACTGCTTGATGAAGTCGGTATTGATATTGGTTCTAAAATCGCGCCAATTCTTGAAAAAGAACTCGGTGAGCGTTTTAAAGGCCCAGATGCTTTCTCGCGCATGATTGATTCAAAACGCTTAGGCCGTAAAACGGGTCGTGGTTTTTATGAATACGACAAGAAAGGCAAAAAGGTTGATGAGTCAGTCTATGAGCTACTAGGTGTAACCCCAGCTCCACGTTTAAATAAAAACGAAATTGCTAAGCGTTGTATCTCACAAATGCTTAATGAGGCCGTTCGCTGTTTAGATGACGGTATTATTGCCAGCCCGCGTGATGGTGATATTGGTGCTATTTTTGGTATTGGTTTCCCACCGTTCTTAGGTGGCCCGTTTAGCTATATGGATAAATTAGGCGCAGGCAAAATAAGCTCTGATATGTCTACTCTGGCTAACAGCAACGCTATTTTTACACCTTGTGATACTTTACTTGCAATGGCTGACAAGGGCGATAAGTTTTACACAACAGCCGCTAATAAAGCTGAAGTGGAGTTAGCGCAAGGTGATGATAAATCAACTGACACTCCAAATGAGACGACTGAACACAAAGATTAATGTTTTAAGTTAACGTAAAAAAGCCGCAAATTATGCGGCTTTTTTGTGTTCGATAATCAACAATAATACTTAATCAATCGAATTGGTAAAAGTTGCGTCTGGACGCTTATTTACAGTAACGCTTCAATGGCCTTTTTATCTTTATCAGGCATGTTGTCGACCACCAAATTAAACGAGTTATCAATCATACGCTCAATTTCACCCTGTGGTACTGAGCCATCTAAAATCACGGTATTCCAAAGGCGTTTATTCATATGATAACCTGGAATAACGGCAGGGAAAATATCTCGTAATGATTGCGCCTCATCAGGATCGCACTTTAAGTTTAGCCACCAAATAGGTTCGCCATTTTCGTCGGTTTCACCCTCATTGCTAAGTGCAAGAGTGGCAAACATTTTATGATTTACTTTATACACATCAACATCTTTAGCAAAAGGCTGGGTTAGTTTAACTAACGGCTTGTTCATTAAATAGGTATGTACAGTTTGTTGGTTCATGAGCCATTCCTTGAGGTCATAATCGATAACTTAACCATAGCAGCTTTTTGCCACTAGATAACACGAGTTTAAGTCTAAATTACAGATTTATGAGTCAGTACGAAGTAAGAAGCTAATCATATCACTTTATTGTTGAACAAAATCAGTTTCGTGGTATGTTTCTCGCAATCAAAAAAACAATAGGAATTCACCCATGCCAAAGGCAAGTGATGTTAAAAAAGGGACGGCTATTGACTTTAATGGCCGTGTATTAGTAGTAAAAGATATCGTACGTTCTGTACCACAAGGTCGTGCCGGTGGTAGTTTATACCGTATGCGTTTATACGATGTGGTCACGGGTAGCAAAGTTGACGAAACATTTAAAGACAGCGACATGCTTAACCTTGCGGATTTAACCCGTCGTGAAGCGATGCTGTCGTACATTGATGGCGATGAGTATGTCTTTATGGATAACGAAGACTACACGCCTTACAACTTGGCTAAAGAGGCCATAGCTGAAGAGATTCAGTTTGTTAACGAAGAGACCCAAGGCGTGCATGTTATTGTGATTGATGGTGCGCCAGTTGGGCTTGATCTTCCTTCAAGTGTTGAGCTTGTAGTTGAGGAAACCGACCCTTCAATTAAAGGTGCTTCAGCCAGCGCGCGTTCAAAGCCTGCTCGTTTATCAACCGGCTTAACTATTCAAGTGCCAGAGCATATTTCTACGGGCGATCGCATCCGTATTAATACTGCAGAGCATAAGTTTATGGGCCGTGCTGACAAGTAAGCCGCTATAAATCTATGATGATTAGCCGAGTATTTAAGTTGCTCGGCTTTTTTGTGTCTGATTTGCCCCTCAAATTGATTCAGCATTATTGCTGATTAGCAGCATGCGTTGCTTCAAATTTAGCCAATTTAACGCTATTATACGCGCCTTATTTTTGAGCTGGTTGAGGTGGTGGTGTTATTTATTTTGCTTAGCGGTGTATTTATAGCGCTTATGTATTTAGAAACCATTAAAAAGGGCATGCCTGTTAAACGCTGGTTATTTTTAGGTGGCGTATTTGGTCCTGTTGCTTGGTGCTTGTTTAATATACATTATCGACGTGCATTGATACGCAATATAGGTGTAAATGCGTGTCTATGGCGTGCTTAACTGGTCGCTCTAATTAAACTGAGTTTTGATTGGCTTTGTTGTTGTTTTAAAAACGCAGTAAATTCATCTTTTGAGAGTGGTTTAGAGTAGTAATAACCCTGCAGTGTTTCACAGTTTAGCTCTTCAAGTATGCTTATTTGCGACGCTTGCTCCACCCCTTCGGCAACTACATGCAAATCAAGGTTATGCGCAATAGTGACGATAGAGTCCACCATATTGCGGCCACGTTCAGTCTTCATATCATCGATAAAGGCTTTATCTACCTTAAGCGTATTGAGTGGAAACTGCTTTAAATACGCAAGTGATGAATAGCCGGTACCAAAGTCATCCATTGCTAAGTGAATTCCACGGGCACTTAAAGAGCGCATAATCGCAATGGCTTCTTGTGGATCGTCCATTACGGTGCCTTCAGTTATCTCAAGCTCTAAAAAGTACGAGGGCAGTTCATTTTTTTGTAAAATCACATCTATGCGCGAGGTTAGATCGGGTAGGCTAAATTGTTTTGCTGATAAGTTAACAGCAACACGGGCATTAAATAAGCCTGCATCTAACCACTGTTTTACATCGCGACAAGCTTTGTTTAAAACTACTTCACCAATTTCAATAATTTGCCCTGTTTCTTCGGCAATTGGAATAAATACCCCTGGGCTAATAACCCCCTTTTTCGGGGTAATAAAACGTACCAACGCTTCCATTCCAGCAAGCTTACCAGTACGAATATTCATTTTAGGCTGGTAATACACCTCAAAATGATCTTCTTTTAAGCCAAAGCGCATTAGGTTTTCTATTTGCAGTCGTTTTACTGCTTGGCGGTTCATGGTGTCATTAAAGAACAGGTAGCTATTGCCTTTCTTTTTAGCATGATACATCGCAGTATCGGCGTTCTTTAATAGTATTTCGGGGGTGTTACCATCTTCGGGGAACAACACTATACCAACGCTTGAGGTGATAGCAAGTTCATGGCCTGCCATTTTAAATGGTGTAGCTATGGCCGCCAAAAACTGTTTAGCCATGCGAGTGATAGTGAGAATATCGTTGGTGTTTGACATAACTAGTGCAAATTCATCGCCGCCAAGGCGATAAAATACGTCATTTTCACGGGTGAGCTTATTTAAACGCATAGCAAGCTTTGCCAGTAAACTATCACCTAATTGATGGCCTAATGAGTCGTTTATCTTTTTAAAGTTATCTAAATCAAATACGAGTAATGCATGATGAGAATGCTGCTTTGCAAGTTTTTGTAAGTCAGAAAAAAACAAATTACGGTTGGGTAAGCTGGTGGTGCGATCTCGGTTTGATAAATTATTCAGTTCAGATTCGGTCTTTTTACGTTCGGTTAAATCTGAATACACCACCACATAATTGGTTATTTGATTTTGCGCGTTTTTAATTTCGTCTATTGATATTTCAAATGGCAGCAGAGCATGATCGCTATTGCGAAGCTTTACTTCTTCTTGAATATGTTCGTGCTTTCTAACGGTATTTTTTATGGATTCTATATAGCTTTTGTCGTAACCGGCTAAATGAAACTCTTTCTTTAGGTATTGCTCGCGTACGCCGCCAAACAAAGTTAAAAAGCTTGGATTAATATCCACAAGCCTAAAGTCTTTATCATAAATGGCCAGCGCATCAGTGAGTGACTCAACACATTTTGCAAATAAGTTAAGTCGATCTTCCGTTGATTTTAACTGCGAGATATCTCTGACTGTGCCAGTCATTCGCAGTGGGCTTAGGTTAGCGTCTTTTTCAATGATTTTTCCGCGGTCGAGCACCCAGTGCCATTTACCAAAGCTGTCTTTAATACGATAAGTTGCTTCAAAAAAAGTACTTTCTTCGGCAAAGTGTTTTTTTAGTAGGTAATCAACATGGGTTAAATCGCGGGGGTGGATCAAGCTTTTATTCGGTGGAAATTCTACTAGGTTATTACTATTCATCACGTATTTGTCATTGATACGAATAACTTTACCGGTTTTGATATTCCAATCCCATAGAGTATCACCACTGCCTTCTACGGTACTTTTTAATCGTTTTTCAGAAAGCTGTAATTGAGAGTGTGAACGCCTGAGTGAGTGAACAATCGTTAACAAATAAACCACAACTAACGACATTATTGCGCACACGCTCACGACCAGCGCATTTAAATTCAAGTTAAACGATGACTCGAATGCACTCGCTGAGTAGGCTGTGGCCAAAGAGGCCAACAATAGAATGTATTTTATTATTTTTATTTTTTTCATTGTCTTACTTCTTATTAACAAAAGACAATCTAAATCAAGCGCGAGCAAGAGTCAAAGAGAATGCGAATAAAGTGGTAGTTTCTCAGACAAATTCACAGATTTGGCACTTAAAAGCTCATATCTTGGGCGATCTGCATTAAAAATTTCAGCGGCGTAGGCTTTTAAATGTTCAAGCGTTAATGCGTTTAAAGAATTCAGCAGGCGTTGCTGCATATTAAACCGATGATCGCCATTACCTATAGCAAGCCATAAACGTTGTGAACGTAAACGCAAATTTTTGTCTTTTTCAGCAATATGGGTTGTTAATCCATGTTTTTGTTGCAGCCAGTCTTGTTCTGTTAGTTCATTAATTGTTGCTAAATACTGGCTAATAAATAAATTATGCCTGTGCAGTAACGTGGTGGGCTCAAATTTTGGTGATTGTATATAAAAGGCAATACCAGCACGGGTATTAAAAGGAGCGTATCCTGCGCCTACTAAATAACCGAGTTGTTGCGTGGTTCTGAGTTCATTAAAGTAATCTTGATTAATTAAATGATTCAGCGCCATCATTTTCACTTTTTCATTAACGTCATCGCTTTGTGCTTGGTAGTAAATCACCATGGCATTATCGCTGCAGGCAAGTTCAAGCTCGTAGCGGGTCACTTTAGTGATTTCATAAAGTGGGCGCTTTAAATCGTCGATAACGGCTGATTTTTTAAGGTGCTGGGCGACCTTCTTTTGAAACTCAAGCGCATCATTTTGCTGCCAATTACCATGTAAAAAAGACTCAACATGAAGGGCATTAAAAAACGCTTGTCTAAATTCATTAAACTGATGGAAACAGGTGTCTTTGAGTGCATTTGCTAACTCGTCAGGCTGAGGATTCCACGGCATTATTTTAGCGCCTAAAATACTAAATAGCTCACTAACGGGTTTGTTTTGGTTGCTATTACGCCAGTGCCTTACCAGTTGTTTTTTATATTCTGCAAAGCGTTTGGCACAAATTTTTACGTTAAATAGTGCATCAATCAGCTGATCGACTAATTCGAGTTGGCTTGAAGAAAGCCCCGCAGTGTGAAGCGTTAAGCCACCTTGATGAGAGGTTAAGTGATAACTTAAGCCCGCAAGTTCCGCTGGGTAAAACTGTTCGCCAACACTGTCCATGAATAAATCTGAAAATAACCGCGTCAGTGCCATATGTTTCACATCTTTTACTGCAAAGTCAGAGTCCATGGCTAAATAAAAATGCCCTTTGGCGACTCTAAAGGTGGCGTCTTGTTTAAACCAAAAGTCAAAGCCTGCTTCTTTTACCAGTAATGTTGGATGTCGTTGCTGTGATTCAACCGGATATAAAATGACATCTTTAGCTAAATAAGGATTAGCCGTGGGCAATAGCATTTCACTTTGTGGCTGGCTAATCTGTGCAAGTGCTTCGAGCCAATGTAGCGACAATTTTTCAATTTTATAGGGGGTGTTATACCAAGCAGCTGTGTGTTCAGGCTCTACATCAGGATGAATAAGCACTAAACGCATGTTGTGCGGAGTTAACCACTGCATAGCCATTTCATGCGTGCTGGCTTTAAAGCCCTCCATTAAATAGTCACCCTGTAAGTAATTAACTTCATCGTAGTGTTGCATGTTAATACTTAAATTACTGACCCAATCAATTAGGCGAGACTTTTCTTGGTTATCAAATGCGATTTGTAATAGTTTTTGCTTATCTTGATATAGGCGAGGTAGTTTGCTGGTGTTGTTATTAATTAAACAAATGTATTCAAACACCATTTCAATAATATCTTCGTAGTATTCAATGCCTTCATCGGTCAGCGCCATACTAATATTAAAGTCTTTAAAATTACTGCCATTAATTCCGCCACCTGCAGAGAGGGCATTGATCCAACCTTGCTCTTTAAGCACAGAATACAACGAGCCTTGCCCCTCATAACCTAGTAAGTGCGCAATAAAGCTGACCGTTTTATGACGATAAAAATCGTCAATGTTTGGCATGGCAAAGCTAATAATCAGCTTTTGTACATGTTTGTGTGGCTCAATATGAAGCAACTTACCCAAGTCTTGGCTGCGATAAAGCGGCGCTTCTATAGGTGGCTTTAATTGGTGTTTATCTCCCTTTATCTGGGAGAAATACTGGGTTGCCCATGCCTCAAGTGTATCTAATGACTCATTGGCACAAATCACTAACGTCATCCACTGAGCTTGGTAATGCCTATTAAAAAAGTCACGTAATTCATCACTAATACAGCGCTTTCTATCTGCTAATGTTTGCAAGTTTCCCACTGAGAACTTAGCAAAAGGATGTTCTGGGTTAACCGTTTCTTTATGCACTTGATAAATTCGACGGCCATCGTCTTTAATTTTTAATTTAAACTCAGCCTCAATAGCATTACGTTCTTTTTCTGTTTCAGCGGGGTTTAGTGTGGGCGCTATAAAAAACCGACTAAATTGTGCTAATGCTGTTTCAATATGATGGTTATTAATATCAAAGAAATAGCAGGTATGCTCTGTGCCAGTCCACGCGTTGGTATTGCCACCAGACTGCGAGACAAAATTATTAAAACTTCCTGATTCAGGATAAAGGTCAGTGCCTAGAAACAACATATGCTCTAAAAAGTGCGCTAGGCCTTGTCTATCAAGCGGATCATCAAAGTGACCAGCGTTAACAGCCATGGATGCGGCAGCTTTTGCTGAGTCTTGATCGTGCACTAAAAGTACTTTTAGACCATTGTCCAGTGTTAGTGTGCGGTAAGCTCTGTTATCATTGGTGCTGATTTTCAAATGATGCTCCTGAAACTAAACGTATAATTGTTAACAACAGATGATAACTTCAGGAATGCAATGCTATTTACCTGAACATCATGAAAGAACTATTTTAAGAAAATAAATAGGTTTGAGTTATTAATATAGCGGAAATTCGAGCAAACTGGCTACTGTTTTATATTCTTTAATTGGTTGATTTTTTATGAAAACAATCTTGATAATGCGTCATGGTGAAGCAATACCGATGCACTCTGATGATGTCAGTAGAAATTTGACTCCTTTGGGCCATCAGCAGGTAGAAAAAATGGGGCTGTGGTTACAAAAAAAACATGCTCCAACGGGGTTATTAGTGAGTCCTTATGTAAGAGCGCAGCAAACAGCTGAGGGTGTTAAAAAAAATAATACCTTTTTATTTGAAGAGACCTGCCAAGATATTATTCCTGAAGGTAACCCGCAGGTTGCTGCAGATTATTTAGAAACGTTAATCGCGCTTCATCCAGAATGCGATACTTGGCTTGTGGTTGCCCATATGCCTATGGTGAGCTATTTGGTTGATCAGTTGTGTGCTGGGCACATGCCTATTTTTAATACCGGCGCTGTTGCACAAATTAGTTATGATGAAACTCGCCATAAAAGTGATTTTATCACCATTAATGCACCAGCGAATGTAGATGCATAGCGTGTAAACGAGCATTTAGCTAAGCTACTTTCTGTTAGATAAATGCCAATACTTTTAGGTATTTGTCTACAGTAGAATTGTTAACCACATACTAAAACTCACCACACTCAAAACTGTCGATAAAACAACCGCACTGGCTAACGTATCTTGATGTTGTTTTATTTGGCATGCAATTAAGTACGCATTAACCCCCAAGGGCGATGCGCTCAATAATACGAGTACTTTTAACAGCGACTCATTAATAGCAAATACATGTGAGCCTAACACTAATACTAAGGCGGGCAATATAACTAGCTTTAACAGGCTGGCAATAGCTGCCGCTTGCCAGTTATCGCTAATTTTATAAAAAGCTAAGTTTGCGCCTAAAACAAATAACGCACAGGCAATGGCAGGTTTAGCTAAAAGCGCTAAGCCATTAGTTAAATCAGAAAATAAAGTAATCCCTGCTAAATTTACCAACAAACCCGTGCTAATACTCAATACGACAGGGTTGAGTAGCATATTTTTGGCAAATGTTGACCAAGAAAACACATGACTGGCACTGTTTGCACTAATTAAAAAGGTAAGGGTGAACAATAGCGCGCTATGAAAGGTGATGATCATAAAAATAATGCCCATCATTTGCTCACCTAATGCTGCAATGATAATGGGCAAGCCCACCAATACGGTATTTGAATAACTACTGCCAAGGGCAAATACACTGTGACGTTCATATTGAGGATGTTTAGAGAGAGTGTAGCGGTCAATAATGAGCGCAAAAAAATAAATTAAAATAACGGGAATATAAAAGCTTAAAAAGCCATTTAAGCTCACGCTGGTTTTTAGGTCTGCCTGGGCCATATTTAAAAATAAAAAACTGGGTACACTAATGTAAAAAGTAAATTTACTGAGCCCTGTTATATGAATGCGTTCTAAAAACTGACTTCGGCTTGCTATGTAGCCGCATAACACAATAAAAATAAGCGGAAATATAATCGAAAATATATGCACTAAAAAAGACTCTTATTGATTGGCTCTAGTGCTCAGCGTCTAAACTCATCACTTTGCGGTAAGTTAATTAATATGAGTACCGCCCCTTTACCGCCATACTCAAGCGGAGCTTGGTGCATAGCAATTACATCGGGGTGTTGCACTAAATATTGCGGTACTTTATGCCTGAGGATATGGCCGCCAATTCCATGTACAACACAGGCACAATAGTAATGTTTTTTTTTACACTCATGAATAAGCCCTGCGAGTTCATCTTTGGCTATCTCTTTATTCAAGCCATGCAGGTCGAGGGTTAAATCAGGAATAAAATCCCCTCGACGAAGTTGTTTGGCTAAAAAACGATCCTGACCCTGTTGTACATAATTAACGGTACCATGTGTGTCTATATCGGGCACATATTCATCAGAAAAGAAAAATTCTGACTGTTGTTGCTTTTTTTGCTGGGCAAATTGCTTCGCTTGTGACACTTTAGGTTTATTGCTAAAACGGTGAGTGTCTTGTTTAAATACACGCGCACCACTGATACTTTGACGAAACAAGTCAATGTCGTCAGGACTAATTAGGCTGTTTGAGTGGGGATCTTTTTTCATAGCGGCAGTCTAAACAAAAAAGCGGTAAAAATCGAGTAAAAAGGTGTGATACCCAAGCAGCTTTGAGGTGCATAGTACAGCGCCATTAGGGTTAGTTAAAAAGCGATTTATACTGCGTTATTGATTTGAACAATAGAGTGACTATTATTTGCAATCAAAGCCTTACCTAAATCGCTTTTAATACTAACTGCGCTCGCACCTAGAGGTGGCTTGGGTATACAATAGGGCAATCATGGGGCCAATGATGCGCCCCGATTGAGTTTATTTTTTTGAAAGTAGCAGGCAGATAATACTGATGAGTGAATTACTAATAGAAGAAGCAACCCTAGATGAAGCTGTTGCAGAACTTTCAACCTTACACGATTGGCTTCGTTGGACAACTAGTCAATTTGCAAGTAGCGGTATTTTCTTTGGTCATGGCACCGATAACGCATGGGATGAAGCGGTAAGTTTGTTATTACCGGCGCTTAGTTTGCCTATCGATGCACCCAAAGAGCTGATGCATGCGCGTTTAACCAGTACTGAAAAAAATCGTTTAGCGGGCTTAATTGCCGAGCGCATTAACGATTTTACCCCAGTACCTTACCTTACCAACATTGCATGGTTTGCTAACATGCCATTTTATGTGGATGAACGCGTATTAATTCCTCGCTCGCCTTTTGCTGAGCTTATTAATAATCGCTTCACCCCTTGGTTAGAAAAACCAGAGTCAGTAGGGCGTATTTTAGATTTATGTACAGGCTCAGGTTGTATTGCTATTGCCTTGGCACAAGCGTTCGAGAATGCGCAAGTTGATGCGGTTGATATATCCTATGAAGCGCTTGAAGTGGCTGATATTAATATCACTGACTATCAACTAAGTGATCGCGTACTACCGATTCAGTCTGACGTATTCAGTGGTGTACCTGGGCAAAAATACGACTTAATCGTAGCAAACCCGCCGTACGTTGATGCTGAAGATATGGCTGATTTACCACGTGAATTCCACCATGAACCAGAACTAGGATTAGCATCGGGACACGATGGCCTTGATGTAACACGTACTATTTTAGATCAAGCTAGTGAGCATCTAACAGATAACGGTTTGTTATTTGTCGAAGTAGGTAACTCTATGGTACATATGGATGCACTGTATCCAGGCGCACCATTTGAATGGATTGAGTTTGAACAAGGCGGATTAGGGGTGTTTGTTATTAGCAAACAACAACTAGATGCCTACTTTGCACAGTAACAATTAATACTAGCCATTCATCCGAAATGGCTGGGCAAAACAATAGCCGAGTTAATCCTCGGCTATAAGTCATTAGGAATGAGGAAAGTTAATGGCAGGTAATAGCATAGGGCAGTTATTTAAAGTGTCCACCTTTGGCGAAAGCCACGGCGTTGCATTAGGCGGCGTAGTGGATGGCACGCCCGCAGGCCTTGAAATCACTGAGGCCGACATACAACACGATTTAGACAGACGCAAACCTGGGCAAAGTCGTTATACCACGCAGCGCCGTGAGAGCGACCAAATCAAAATTTTAGCGGGCGTTTTTGAAGGTAAAACCACTGGTACCAGCATTGGTTTATTAATTGAAAATACCGATCAACGTTCACAAGATTATGGCAAAATTAAAGATGTATTTCGCCCAGGCCACGGTGACTATACCTACTGGCACAAATACGGCCTTCGCGATTACCGTGGTGGTGGCCGTTCATCTGCGCGCGAAACCGCTATTCGAGTTGCCGCAGGCGCTATTGCTAAAAAGTATTTAAAGCAATTTCATGGTATTGAAGTACGTGCGTGTTTGAGCCAATTAGGGCCAATTAAAGCTGAAAATTACGATTGGGATGAGGTGGAAAATAACTTATTCTTTTTCCCAGACGTTAGCAAGCTTGAAGCACTCGATGAATATATGCGCGAGCTTAAAAAGCAAGGCGACTCAGTGGGCGCGAAAGTCAAAGTGGTCGCTAAAAATGTGCCTGTTGGTTTAGGTGAGCCGGTATTTGATAGGCTAGATGCCGAACTTGCCCATTCATTAATGAGTATTAACGCTGTAAAAGGCGTTGAAATTGGCGATGGCTTTGATGTGGTTGAGCAAAAAGGCTCAGAGCACCGTGATGAGTTAACCCCTGATGGTTTTACCTCAAATCATGCCGGCGGCGTATTGGCAGGTATTTCTACAGGGCAAGATATAATCGCATCCATTGCGCTTAAGCCAACATCAAGCATTACCATTCCCGGTAATAGTATTAACACGAGTAATGAAGCGGTTGAGATGATCACCAAAGGTCGTCACGATCCTTGTGTAGGTATTCGTGCTATTCCGATTGCTGAGGCAATGATGGCCATTACTTTAATGGATCATTTACTACGTCAACGCGGTCAAAACCCACATGTTAACCACGAACATGGGCCAATTAAAGGCGCTATTTAAGCGCGCTTTACTATAAATTAATAATAAACGCGCACTAGCGCGTTTATTATGTACAGGCTATACATCTTTATTGCCGCTCAATAATTTCCATGTGCTTAGCGCACCTAAAAATAAAGAGCAGTCATTATGCAAAAAAATAATCAATCTCACGTTACACAAGCTGAATATAAAGCCACCATAAAACGGCTTGAAGAGTTTAGCCGCTTTACCGACAGCAGCATTGGTATTCCGTTTACTAAATTTAGTTTCGGTGTCGAATCATTGATTGGGCTATTGCCAGTGGTAGGCGATTTAGCCGGGCTTATTTTATCTGGGTATGTATTAATTGAAGCGCAGCGATTAGGTGTTAGTAAGCGAGTAAAAAGCCGGATTATTTTAAACATGTTAGTTGATTTTGTAGGTGGGCTTATTCCATTTTTTGGTGATATTTTTGATGCCATGTTCAAAGCAAATACGCGCAATACCCGCATACTTAAAAAGCATTTAAGCGATAAGCTAACCACAAATCCATAAACCACTTAAGTTAATAAATGTGTAATTAGCTCCCATTATTAATTATTTATTTGGTATCAAAGAAGTACTTAGCGATGATCTGTTTTTGTTGCCCAAACTGATCAGAAATTCCAATTCCAATCCCAATTATTTCACCTTGTGCTTGCGGTGGCTCAGCTTGCATAACTTTATTAAACGCAGCCAATGCAGGGTTTTGCTCATTTGCAAGTAGGGTTAAATGTGGCTGAAAGTTTTGAAACACATTTGGGCTACCATAACGCTCAAAGGCCACGAGTTTATTAGGGTAATGCTTTACCCAACTTGGTACTGGCGCTTGATGATCGCGAAGTGGCTCAAGTTTAAGTGTCACTTCATCGGCTAAGCGTTGTAACTGATAAGATTTTTCTAAGTCTATAAAGGCCCAATTACTGGCAGATACACTAAACCCATTGGCTTTAATTTCAAAAGGTTGATGTTTCTTTACAATACGCTCCACCACCTGCTTAATTTCATTTTGTGCCTCTTGCGGATAATCAGTCAAATATAATGTGGCATGCACGGGTAAGCCTTGCTGATAAAACGTGGTTATTTGCTGTTTGGCTAGTTCATTGCTGGTTGTAGCCATGAGCTCAACAATTGGCGAAGAGGGAATAGCAAACACGTTAATACTCACGCTTTTTGCATAACTATTGGCAGAGGCACTCAGTAGCGCTAAAAAAGTAAGAATGCTAACTGGCCATGCTTTAGTGGTGTGTTGTTTAACCATAAGAGTGTATTCATTTAGGTTTTTAGTTTGCATATGGTAAGCGCAATTAGGTGTTCAGTAAATAAAGGCATAAAGTTTTTAAATTTCTGATTTTGTGACTAATATTATTTTAGCTCAAACAATTAATGATTAACTTACTTCATAGGCTTTGAATATTGCTAAATTGCAATTTTCAACGACGTATATTTACTGCTTTTAAAAGTGTCGCAAGGAACGTTCAATGATATTTAAAGCGCTTAAAAAGTTAACAAAAACAGTACGCTTTTCTATTCGTTTGACGGTTGTGGCAGTATTTGTGTTGGCAACGTCTATTACCGCTATTATAGCCACGAGCTTACAGTATTATTTTAGTGAAAAAATGGCGCTCGAGTCGAATGTGCAACACTTTAATATGACCACTCAATCGGTTGCTGATTACCTAACACGCATTAATGAAAAATCTGAAAATACTTTATATATGATGGTAAAAAACACCTCGTTAGTCGGTGAAAACCTTTCAGATAAAACAGAGCTACGAAATGTATTAAGTGAAATGATGGATTTGAATCCTTTGTTTTATGCTTTTTATATGGGCTATAACAATGGTGACTATTTTGAGGTTATTAATCTTGAAAGTAGTGCGATGGTTCGTCAGCGCCTTGGTGCAACGGATAATGACCGCTGGGTCGTTATTCAAATAAAATCTGAAGAAGGGCAAAGAATACAGCAAACGCTTTATTTTGATGCGTCATTTAGCTTAAGAGAAAAAACCAAAAAACCGACGTATTTTGATCCCCGCGAGCAAGCATGGTTTAAGCAAGCAAACTCACAGCAAGTAAACAAAACCAAGCCTTATCTATTTACCCATTTACAAACCTCTGGGCAAACGTATTCGATTAAGATAGCGGGTAAAAATCATGTGCTTGGCTTAGGGATTATCGTTGATAACATGTCTAATTATTTAATCGAACAGAAACAGCGTTTGGAGATGCACAGCTCAACACAGTTACTTATTTATAACCGAGAAGGAGAAATTATTGCCTCAAATCAGCCCTTTAGCTCAACGGTTGAGGCAAGGCTAAATCGGTTGGTACTGGATGAGCAACAGCAAAAAATAGTTGCCAAATATCCTACTATCACAGTTTCAAATGAAACCAATTGGGCACCTATGGATTTTAGTGTCAGTGGTAAGCCTAAAGGCTACAGTGTTGAATATATAAATGCGATTGCTGAACTGTTGGGTATTAAGGTTAATTATATTAATGGACTCAGTTGGCAAGAATTACTTAATTTATTTGAAAATAAGCAGATAGATGTGATTCATCCGGTACTTAATACAGCATCGAATAATACATTGGGTATGCTCAGTATACCCATGGTAACTTTGCCTTTAAGTATTGTTAATCAACAAAACAATCCACCAATTACCCATATGCAGCAACTTGCTGGTAAGTCAGTTGCGGTGGGAGAGGGCTGGTCAATTGTAAAAATATTACGAGCGCAATTTCCAGAAATTAACCTCGTGGAAGTTCCCAACACAAAGGCGTTGTTAATGCATGTTGCCAATGGTGATACTTATGCGGGAATAGACAGCAAAGCCGTATTGCAATATATACAGCAGCAATTTTTTATTGAGGGGATCCAGTACAATCCGCTTGATGAAGACAGTGCCGCGCTTTTTTCAAATGACTACCATTTATTGTTTCAAAACCAAGACGCACAATTAAAAGCTTTGTTTGATTACGCCGCCACGCAACTTCCTCTGCAATTTAAACAACAGCTTAGTGATAAATGGCTCAATACTAACTCAGGGAAAAAATCAAAAATTGTAGGCACTGTTCCTGATGAGCAATTAATCACTTTATTGGATGATGATAGTAACTTCTCTAAGCTACAGTTAGTGAACATTAATGGTAAAGAACAGTATGTTTTTATTAAGCCACTATCTGATTATTTAGCGCTAGCTAGTACGGGCTATTTAGCCATTATGGTTTCTAAAGAAGATGTATTGAGCTCCACAAGAGAAAAAATAAAGCTTTCAATAATAATTACGGTTGCCTGCTTAATTATGATGTTACCAGTGTCGTGGTTTTTTGCATCCCCCATTGTCGGTCCTATTAAAACGCTGGTGGGTGAAAACAATAAAATTAAAAATCGGCAGTTTAAACAAGTCTCGACTTTAAAAAGTCATATTAAAGAAATTAATACGTTAGCTTACTCTATGGTTGATATGAGTAAGTCGATACAGCAACATGAAGACAGTCAAAAAGCACTCATGGCGTCGTTTATCGAGTTAATAGCACAAGCCATTGATGATAAATCTCCCTATACAGCGGGGCATTGCGAGCGCGTACCTGAACTCGGTATTGAGCTTGCTAAGGCCGCTTCAGAGTCAGAGTTACCCGCTTTTAAAGGGTTTAAGTTTAAAAATGATGATGAGGTTGAAGAATTTAGTTTAGCCGCTTGGCTACATGATTGCGGTAAAATAACCACTCCAGAGCACATAGTTGATAAAGGCACTAAGCTGGAGACTATTTATAATCGTATTCATGAAATTAGAACGCGTTTTGAGGTACTTTGGCGAGATGCCGAACTTGATTACTATAAATCATTGCAACACAGTCCTCAAAATCAGCTCGACTTAACCAAGCAGTTGGCAGCTAAACAGCAACAGTTGCTGGACGACTTTGCTTTTATTGCACAGTGTAATATTGGCGGCGAAAAAATCACAGAAGCTGCCCTTGAGCGTTTAACTGCGTTGAGTAATATTACTTGGCAGCGTCATTTTGACGATAAGTTGGGGCTTTCACCAGTAGAAATGTATCGCTATGAAGGGACTGATGACACGCTTCCCATCACAGAAAAATTACTCAGTGATAAACCTTGGCACTTAATTCCTCATGATAAGCCGATTGAATATGATGAGCGTTTAGGGATTAAAATTGCCCCATGTAAATATAAATATAACCTAGGGGAGCTTTATAATTTAACAGTTTCAAGAGGCACTCTTACTAAAGAGGATAGGTTTAAAATTAATGAGCACATGATAAGTACGATACGTATGCTCGATACACTGCCGTTCCCTAAAGAACTTGAGCGCGTACCGCGTTATGCCTCTACCCATCACGAAACATTAATCGGCACAGGCTATCCGCGTAAACTCAATGCGGATGACTTATCGATACCTGAGCGGGTGTTGGTACTTGCTGACATTTTTGAAGCATTAACAGCAGCCGACAGGCCCTATAAAAAGGCAAAAACACTCAGTGAGTCCATCGGTATATTAGCTAAAATGGTGGCCGATCAGCATGTTGATAAAGCCGTATTTGAATTATTTTTAAGTTCAGGTATTTATCTTGATTATGCTAAGCGTTATCTCAATGCTGAACAAATAGATGAAGTAGATATTTCTAAATATATAACTTAGGGCCAAAGCGTTAAAATTAAACCGCTTAGCGCTAACAATGTTTTTAATCACTTGTTTTTTACTTTGTAGATAAAAGTACGTACAATTCGCTTCGTTTTTAGTGTGCTTTATACTAATTTCATCTGTCTTTAAAGCATCGGGTTCAAACGAGTATACGAAGTATTTATGCACCAAGTAGCTGATCTGATTTCTATTTTCGAACACACTTTTTACCAAAGCTATAACACGCGTTTGGTAAAAGGTGATCATGAGCCTATTTACATTCCCGCAAATGATACAACCCCGCATCATCAAATTATGTTTGCCCATGGTTTTTATGCCAGCGCATTGCATGAAATAGCCCATTGGTTAGTGGCAGGTTCTCAGCGCCGCTTAGTTGAAGATTATGGTTATTGGTATTGCCCTGATGGGCGCGATGCTTCACAGCAAGCGGAGTTTGAATCAGTAGAGGTAAAACCTCAAGCAATAGAGTGGGCATTGAGTGTGGCTGCCGGGTTTGATTTTAACGTATCGGTAGATAATTTAAATGGTGAGCAAACATGTCGATTTGCGTTTCAGTCTCGCGTTCATGCAAAGTTATTAGAGTTATTGCAAAACGGGTTTAACCCAAGAACAACCTTACTATTAAAAGCACTGTGTAAATTTTATAACACCACGTGGCCATTACATGCTGCGCAGTTTTCATGGCATTCTCCCGAGGAGTTAAAAGATGCAGTTTAAGTTAGGATTGATTGTAAATCCGGTCGCAGGGCTCGGTGGTAGTGTTGCGCTTAAGGGCAGTGACGGTGAAGACACCGCTGCTAAAGCCATTGCATTAGGTGCAGAGCCTAAGTCAAATAGCCGCACTAAAGCTGCACTTGAAGTGCTTGTACCTCATCAATCAAACATTACTATTTATACTGTTAATGATGAAATGGGGGAGCAAACAGCAAAAGCGTTGGGCTTTAATACGCAAGTGGTTTATCAAAGTAACTCACCCACAACCAGTGACGATACCGAAGCTGCAGCTCGTTTATTACAGCAACAAGGTGTAGATTTAATCTTATTTGCTGGTGGCGACGGAACGGCGCGCAATATTTGCCATGCTGTAGAAGACTCTGTACCCGTGTTGGGCATTCCTGCTGGGTGTAAAATTCATTCCGGCGTCTATGCCATAACGCCAAAAGCCGCAGGCCGTGTAGTTGAAATGCTGGTAAAAGGTGAGCTGGTAACATTAAGCGATGCTGATGTCATGGACATTGATGAAGTGGCTTTTCGCCAAGGAACAGTAAAAGCAAAACGTTATGGTGAAATGCAAGTGCCAAGTGAAGTGCGCTATGTACAAGCGGTTAAAAATGGCGGTAAAGAAACTGACGAGCTGGTGCTAGCAGATATAGCTGCTTATGTCGTTAGTGAAATGGATGCCGATATCCTCTATGTCATGGGTAGTGGCTCTACCGTTGGCGCAGTGATGGAAGAGATGGGGCTTGAAAACACCTTACTCGGTGTTGATCTCGTTGAAGATCAAGCTTTAGTAGGGCAAGACCTAACAGCCCAGCAACTTCTTGAACTTACCAAAGAACGTGAAACAAAGTTAGTGATCACCCTAATTGGCGGTCAAGGGCATATTTTTGGTCGAGGCAATCAACAACTCAGTCCTGCGTTAATTAAAGCGATAGGCCGCGATAATATTATTGTGGTGGCTACTAAAACAAAATTACAGGCTTTAAATGGCCGACCGCTGATTTGTGATACCGGCGATAGCAAATTAGATGATGAATTAAGCGGTTATATACGTGTAACCAGTGGGTTTAACGACCATATTATGTATGCAGTAGGTCATCAAGATGGGCTGCACCCAGAGGAGAAGTAACACATGAGTTTAGTAAATTACATAGATGCTGCGCAGCAATATTTTGATGATTTAGTGATAAAAGCAACCGATGACGAGTTATTTGCTGGCGGTTATTTACGCGGCCACTTTGATTTAGCCGTAGGTTATGCACAAGTTGAAGAGTTAAATCTAGAAATTGCAGAACTAAACGACACGGTTGAAAAAAGCTTAGTAAAAGCTTATCGCAATGGCGAACTTAATGAAGATGATAAAGCACTCGTAGTAAGAATATGGGATGAAGTAAAAGCACTCGCATAAGCTTTTTTTATTCATTAAAAATAGCGCGGCTACTGAGCCGTGTTTTTTTGTGCCTAAAAAAGAACTTGTTTATTCAGTTAAAATTTACCTCATTCCTTAGATACGCTAAAGTAGCACAGTCTAAATTCTAGGGAACAAGTGAAATGAATAACAATAATGATGCGACAATGCCAACTGGCATAGTTGCGCGATTTTTAAATTTTGTTGAGCGGGTAGGTAATAAGCTTCCTGATCCAGCAATTATCTTTTTGTTTGCCATGTTATTAATCTGGTTTTTGTCTTGGTGGTTTTCAAGCGTCACATTTGATGCAATAGACCCTCGTACTGGCGAAGCCATTATTATTAATAACATGCTTGCCAGCGATTCGTTGGCCACTTTTTTATCTTCTATGGTAAAAACATTCACCGGTTTTGCGCCACTGGGTGTAGTACTGGTTGCTATGCTAGGTGTAGGCGTTGCAGAGCATTCGGGCTTTATTAATACCGGCCTTAAATTAATGCTCAAAGTAACGCCTAGAAAATTACTAACACCCTCAATTATTTTGGTAGCTATTGTGAGCCATACGGCTACCGATGCAGGGTATGTGCTGGTTATTCCACTTGCTGGGGTAATATTTTTTGCAGCAGGTCGTCATCCGCTTGCAGGTATTGCAGCGGCATTTGCAGGGGTTAGCGGTGGCTTTGGCGCTAACTTTATTCCATCTGGGATTGACCCGTTACTGCAAAGCTTTACGCAAAGTGCAGCACAAATTATTAATCCAACAATGAGCATTAACCCGCTTAATAACTGGGGCTTTGCTTCAGCATCAAGCTTATTTATTGTAATGTTAGGCTGGTACATCACCGATAAAATTATTGAACCACGTTTAAAAAATTCACCAGTAGATGGTGAAACTCAAGACCTACCAGCATTTGAAGATGCCCGTAGTGACGAAAAGCGCGCCTTTCTTATTGCTAGTTCCGTAATGATTGCAGGTATTGCGTTATTAGCGTATGTATCCGCACCCGCTGATTCAGCGATGCGCAGCAGCGATGGCTCTTTAACAAACTTTAGTTCACCACTAATGCAGTCAATAGTGCCGCTAATCTTCTTACTGTTTTGGATCCCAGGCGCAGTATATGGTTTTACCGTAGGCACCTTTAAAAGCTCTAAAGACATGATAGATGCGATGAGCAAAGCCATGAATGGTATGGCGTATTACATTGTTATGGCATTCTTTTGTTCATTATTTATTGCTGCATTTAGTAAATCAAACCTAGGTGCCTTACTGGCAATTGAAGGGGCTCAGGTATTAAAAGCAATGGAGTTACCGAGCTCTGTAACGGTCGTAGGGATTATTTTCTTAACTGGTTTTGTAAACTTATTTGTTGGTTCAAGTTCGGCTAAGTGGGCACTATTAGGTCCGGTATTTGTACCTATGCTAATGCAACTCGGTATTTCGCCAGACTTAACGCAAGCGGCGTACCGTGTGGGAGATTCTAGCTCTAATATTATCACTCCGCTCATGCCATACTTCCCACTAGTTGTGGTGTACTGTCAAAAATACGTTAAAGGCACAGGCATAGGTACGCTTATCGCGATGATGCTACCGTATTCAATCGCCTTTATGATTGGCTGGAGTATCTTCTTGCTAGGCTACTGGGCACTTGGTATCCCATTAGGGCTTGATGCCAGCTACGTGTACCCAGCAGTAGCGCCTTAACTTAAATCTTGATTCATAAACCTCACTCACTCGAGTGAGGTTTATATAAAAGTGCTGTAATATTCAAAGTAAGTCTAAGTTACCTTTCTAAATCTCTCACTATATAGCCAAACAAACTAGCCTCACCAAAAATATAAACATAATCGTTTTTGTTATTCATTATTGTAGACTTATCTTCGTACCATCTAAAATCATGAGTTTCGTTTGTTTTAGGATCTTTAAAATATAAACGAGTACAATTATCTTCATAATCAGAACCACACTTTTGCACATCAGTTAGGATATATTCCTTATACCAATAGTCGCCTTGCGTGTAGTAAGCCCATAATTTAATGGGGGCAGAGAATAAAAAATAGAGACTTGCATAGATTAACAAAGGGATTAATGGGTACGCGAATATTAATGATAATTTCGTTTTTGTATCTGAAAAACTATATTTAAGGTGCTCTCTGTATTTACTGCAGCGTCTATATTTATTGAATACAAGTATATTTAAATAGATGAATGATGCGCCACAAATAATAGGGAATGCTATAAAGAAAATAACGTCGTATATTTCATTTGTGATAAATGGTGGATCTGTAAAGTCCATTAAAATAGGAATAATTATGCATAATAAAATAGGTAACATTATTACTACAAAGAGTAAGTTGTCGTAATTTCTTTTCAATTTTTAATTCGTCCATGAATTATAGCCTTTGCTTAGTTTACATAAATTTTATTGTTTTAAAAATCAAAGAAAACATGTTTATACACATTAAGTAATCTGAGTTTTGGATAATAAAGCTATCTCAATCAGCTTTTTCAACGCTAATTACGTTGAATTTACTTACAATAGGCTAGCTATTGACGCGTAATTTCGCCTTGTTTTCACTGCAATCTCTGGTTAGAGAAAACAAAAAAATATTTTTAATTCAATCTGTTAGTTAAGTGCCTAATACTGACTTGCGGCTTCAAGTTACGGAAATTAAGCAGATAGCTGAATTCTAGACACAAAAAAGCCTTGGCACTTTCATGCCAAGGCTTTTTTTCTAAAGAGTCGTTGCTTACTTAGCGGTAAAGCTAACTGGGCGACGTTCTTTACGAGGGCCGCTACGCTTATCAGGGCGTTGACCATCTTTATTAAAGCTACGCTTCTTGTCACCAGCAGGGCGTTCAGAACGCTCGCCGCGTGGCTCAGAAGGGCCTTGATCTTGTGTTAATGTCATACCCATTGGGCGTTTACAAATAAACACTTTCTGGAAGTGATCAAGTACATCTTTAGGCATGTTTTGCGGTAATTGTACCGTACTGTGACTGTCGTGAAGACGAATGTCACCAATAAACTTGCTTGAAATGTCTGCTTCGTTAGCAATTGCGCCAACAATGTTCTTAACCTGAACACCATGCTCACGACCTACTTCGATACGGTATGTATCCATAGGGCCTGCATCACGGCTGTTACGCTCGCGTGGTTTACGCTCAGCGCGCTCACCACCGCGTTCAGGGCGTTCGTTACGACGACCACGGTCATTGCTACGAGGATTACGATCATTACGTTCGTTACGCTCACGCGGTTGAATCTTAACTTCTTCAACTTTAATTGGTGATTGTTGCTGTGCTAAACACAGTAACGCACCCGCTAAGTCTTCAGGAGCAAGCTCAAGTTTTTGTGCCATGTTGGCAGCCACTTCATTGAAGAAAGTAATATCTTTGTTTTCAAGCGCAAGCGTAAGCTTTTCTTGTAAGGCATTGATACGTTTTTCTTCAACAACTTTAGCTGTAGGTAATTCAACTTGTGCGATTTCAGATTTAGTATGACGAATGATATTTTTAAGTAAATAACGCTCGTTATGCTTAACGAAAAGAATCGCTTTACCAGTACGACCAGCACGACCTGTACGGCCGATACGGTGAACGTAGGCTTCAGAGTCTTGTGGAATGTCGTAGTTGATAACTAAGCTTAAACGGTCTACATCAAGACCACGTGCCGCTACGTCTGTTGCAATAACAACGTTTAGCATGCCGCTTTTTAAACGATCAACCGTGCGCTCACGCGCTTGCTGGTTCATGTCACCGTTAAGTGGCGCTGCAGAGAAACCTTCGCGCTCTAATAACTCAGCAAGTTGCACTGTATCGTTACGCGTACGTACGAAAACAATAGCACCTTCGTATTGTTCAGCTTCTAAGAAACGAACAATCGCTTTATTTTTATGTACGTGTGCATTCCAAAACACTTGTTCAACTGATGATACAGTTGAGTTGCGCGCAGAAATATGAACCTGTTCAGGGTTATTCATATATTTGCTGCTGATGTTTTGAATTTGCTTAGGCATAGTCGCAGAGAAAAGACATGTTTGCTTTTCACGCGGTGTTTTTTCCATGATGCTTTCTACATCATCGATAAAGCCCATACGTAGCATTTCATCGGCTTCATCAAGTACAAGGGCTTGTAAAGCATCAAACTTGATAGTGCCACGGTTTATGTGATCGATTAAACGACCTGGTGTAGCAACGATAATCTGTGCGCCACGACGAAGTGCGCTCAGCTGGATGCTGTAGCTCTGGCCACCATAAAGTGCCAATACTTCAACACCACGAGTGTGTTTTGCATATTGTTCAAATGCCTCAGCTACTTGGATCGCAAGCTCACGGGTAGGTGTGAGTACAAGGATCTGTGGCTGTTTCACAGACGGGTCAATATTATTTAGTAATGGCAGTGCAAATGCTGCTGTTTTACCTGTACCCGTTTGTGCTAGTCCCAGTACGTCCTTTCTTTCTAGCAATAACGGTATACATTGAGCTTGGATTTCAGATGGTGTCTTGTAACCCAACTCTTCAACTGCCTTTAAAATTGCAGGAGAAAGATTTAGAGATTCAAACGTGACTGGTTCTGACATTAATACGCCTCAACGAATTTAAAGAGGCGCGCATTGTATAGGAAATGCGAGGCAAATGCTTGTATAAATTACAACTAATTTATATGTGTTTGATGTTGGTCGAAATTTAACCAGCTTCAATTGTACGTTAATTGAGCTGGTTAACACTCTGTCTACAAAATTACTGGTAAAGGCCTAGGTTTTCTTTAGCATAAGCTTCAAATTCAGTGAATCCACCAATATGAGTTTGGTCTACAAAAATCTGCGGTACGGTTGGGCATGGTTTGCCTGCAGACTTCTCTAAATCTTCTTTACTGATACCTTCTTTGATGATGTCGATGTAGCGGTATTTAAAATCATCGCGATCATTAGCAAGTTGCTCTGCAACATCTTTAGCGCGAACACAAAAAGGGCAGCCTTCACGGCCAAAAATTACTGTTAACATAACGCTCTCCTCAAATTAGTTGACCCTAGTGTAACTAATTTCATTTTTTATTACAGTGCAAAAAAACGATTATTGCGTTCGCTTTTTTTAGGGCCTGTAAAAAAATAAAAATATTTTATAAAAAAATCTTGAAATAAAATTGCCCGCCCATAAATAGTTATTTGAGGACGCCTGATGGGTCTTCAGTAAATCAGAACTATTTGAAAATTATATTATTAATTAACTTTTGCCGTTACTTGTTCAAACGAAAAGTAGCAGCAATATATCGCTTAAATATGAGGATATTATTATGCGTACAGTAGATTTATCACCCCTATACCGTTCATTCATTGGTTTCGATCATTTAGCATCATTAATGGATGCCGCTGCACGAACTGATAAGCAGCCAAGTTTTCCTCCTTATAACATCGAAGCGCTTGATAAAGACAAGTACCGTATCACTATGGCAGTCGCTGGATTTAGTGAAGACGAGTTAAGCTTACAATCTGAAAACAACACTTTGGTTGTATCAGGCACTAAAGCAGGTAAAGAGCAAAATGATGAGCGCAAATTTATTCATCAAGGGATTGCCGAGCGTAACTTTGAGCGTAAGTTTCAGTTAGGCGACCACGTTAAAGTACTTGGTGCAGACTTAGCCAATGGCTTACTAAGCATCGACCTTGAACGTGAGATCCCAGAAGCCCTTAAGCCACGTAAAATCGAGATTGGCTCAGGCAATATGCTAGAAAGCAAATAGTTAAGCTAGCACATGTATTTTCCCTGTGAAAAGCCGCCATTTGGCGGCTTTTTGCGTTGTTAGTCTTTTAAGTTTATTTGCATTTGTTTTAAAGCGTTAATTTTATCTATCGCAACTTGCAGTTGTTCTTGTGAAAGCTTTTTTTGTCGGCCTTTAGCCAGTAATTCTTCAAGTTTTAATATTTTGGCTTGTGCAGCAATAACAAAACGTTGCTCTAGCTGTCTTTGCTGTTCAAGGTGGAAATCTTGATATGCCTGGTGATTATTTAAATCACCGCTGTACTGAGCAACTGGCTGAGTATTTTTTACTATGTTGGGTAAATAGGCAGGAGAGGTTATTGGTGGCAAAGGCTGAGGGCTCGTATTGTTAGTTGTAACCGTGTTTAATTGCGTGCTTTTCAGCTCTTGGGTCATGTCAGCAGTAGTCAGCTCAAGTGACGTTATTTGCTTAACACTTTTAGCTTGGTTAAGGGAATCAATATTCTTTATCGTTGGTTTACTAGTATATTGAGTAAAAAGTGCGTACATACCAACACAAGCTACAACAACAGAAACGAAAACTTTTTTGCTCATAAAATTACTCCTGTCTTATTTTGCCACTTGAGCCAAGTATCCTCATACTGTTGTACCGCTTTTTGTTTTGCGATGGCCTTTGTTGCTTGGTACCGAACGGTTTCATCTTCTGGCGAAAAGTACTCAAACTGATGCTCATAACTGTGTATCACCACCCATTCACCACTGGGTGTACGTATAACAGGAGAAATGGTGTTTTCTTTAGTTGTGAACGCAAGTTGTACAACCCAGCTACTTTTGTTTTTACGGTTTAATTCACTGTTGTATTGAGCATATATATCTTGTTTTCCTGATATTACTAATGCTTGTTTTAGCGTTTTGTTACCGGCCAAGGTGCGAAAACCTAAAGCATTGGCTCGATTTGCAAATTGAGCTCCATGGGCTTTTACGTGGCTTAAAAATTTAAACTGCGATTTATTGGCTTGATAAAATGCTTTAATTTCGCTTTTGTTTACTTGTTTCTCTAGTTTTTCAAGAACGGGGCTTTGCATATGCATCATTGTATTTATGCCTAGCCAGCTTTGAATGGAGGAGCGCAAAATATCTCCTTGAGCTATTTCATACAGATGTTCAATATCAATATTCTGTTTTGCCAAAATCGGTTTGGCTTTTGAAAACGCTATATTGAATTGCCGTTTTTTTATTAATTCACTTTTGAATAGTTCACTATCTCCTTTGTGGAGTTTAAAGCGTACCTGCATTGATAGTGAATCGACAAATTCATATAAATTAATAGCGTTATACAAAAGAGGGGTTAAATCAAACTGCTGCATTTTTTTGATGGCGCTTTGCACATACTGGCCATTTTTAGGGTAGGGCCCTAATGTGTGTTTAAGCCATTGGTTATCATAAATTTCAAGCTTTATCGGGCTTGACTGTGCACTTATAGCTAATTGTGAATCGAGCAGATTTTTTAAGTAACGTTCAACATGGTATTGAGTACTAAAACCAACGGCAGATTGTCGTTTTATTATCGCAGGGGTTTTTAGCGCAGCTTGTTGTAATAAAAACTGATTCTCATACAGACGAGTTCTAACTTCATTGATTGTAATATCAGGGTTGTGCTTTAAATAAGCACGATGCATAAAGTTAATTTCATCACTGTTGTATTGTGTAAATGATGCCATTACTAGGGAGTGGTAAAACACACCTAGTAATGTAATCACTAAAATTGCCATTTTTTTCATTAGCGAGCAACCATGGCATGGTTTAATAAGTGCACCACCATTGCTATTGCATGGGGCACGACCTGCTTAGCTATATTAAGGCGATCAAAATGATCTTCTGAGTTGAGCACAATCCCACCTTGTGCATAAGAAAATGAACCGCCTTGAGTTAATAATGGGCGAACATCTTGGCTATTTTTATCTAAAGGCGAGAACGTTTGCATTGCTTGAGTAACGAGTGATAAATCGTTGAGCTGCTCTTGGTCATAGTAATCGTTTACCCAACTTTCCCAGCTAGAATGATTTAGATCTGATGTGGTCCACGTGTGGTGAGGCTGTAATAAATCAGTAGTATGGAACACAAACCCTAATACTTGCGGATTGCCGCTCTGTAAGTAACTTTGATACCAATATTGCCCTAAATTATCGATAGGTTGAAATGGCATTTCTTCAAAGTCATCGTACATAGAATAGGTTGAGTTGCTATCGATTCTGTAGTGAGATTCTGTTACACCATAACTGTTATATTTTGAAGAGTCGGCATTGAACCAACCTGTTTCTCCCCCTTTACCATCATCAAGATAGTCACCTTTAAGCCAAGCAGATGCAAGATTATCAATAGTGCCCCAAACGGTGAGCTTTTCATAATTATAACCACCAAAATCGTTTCCATGGTGGTCTGCACCTTGGGTATGATTTTGAAAATGCCAATAGCTTGTATATTTAACTATACTTTGCGCTGCTCCCCATACTGGCGCTTGAACACATGAACCTGTAATAGCACCACAGAAAAAGGTGTCTTCAAAGTCATCTACATCATAAGCAGCTTGTCCCAGCAGCTCCGCTAATTCAGAGATTGTCAGATTGTTTTGTGCAGCGTACTGACGTAGGGCAGCATATTCGGTGCTGGCTGGGTGTTGCTGCATATAATTTACGGCATCAAGAACAATACGTTTGTGAGTTTCTTGACTAAAAGCTTGAGCTTGGCTTGTACCGAGCAATAAAAGTGTCGCTGCAATTAATTGTTTTTTCATTTTATTCTCATCATAGTCTGGAGTAAGAGGTGCTATTAAAAAATAAGCTCATTACACTGACATGACAAATAAATTAAACATTTAATTAACAATATTACCTATTTTGGTACTTTAATATTAACTATCAAGAATGCTGCCGTCAATTGACGGCATTTATATTTAAAGCTTTTCAATATTATTTAAATAGTTGTTAGCTTGCTCTAAGGTTTCTTGGCGCAATGATTCATCTTGTTTATCCCAATTGCGATAAACCATGCCTATTCGTGGATTTTTTTCAAGCCGCTCTCGGTGTGTTTGCATAAATTGCCAATAGAGGCTATTTAGAGGGCAAGCGTCTTTTCCTACTTTTTCTTTCACCTTATATTGGCAGCTTTTACAGTAGTCGCTCATTTTATTTATATAGTTGCCGCTAGCCGCATAAGGCTTAGTAGCAATGATGCCATCGTCAGCAAATTGACTCATGCCACGCGCGTTAGGCATTTCTACCCATTCAATAGCATCGATATAAACACCCAAATACCATTCATCCACTTCATCAGGGTTAATAGCGGTTAGTAAACAAAAATTACCTATTACCATTAAACGTTGAATATGATGGGCATACGCGCTGTCTAAGCTTTGTGTTAATGAGTGGCTTAGGCAGTTCATTTTTGTTTTACCATTCCAAAAATAACGTGGCAGTGCACGGGTTGCATTAAGCTGGTTTTTGTAAGCGTAATCGGGCATGTTTTTCCAATAGACACCACGCACATATTCGCGCCAACCCAGTACTTGACGAATAAAGCCTTCAACCTGAGAAATAGATATTTCATCTTGGCGTTGTTGGTATTCTTTGACCACACGGTCGATAACATAGCGAGGATGTAAAATTTTGGCATTTAACGCAAATGATAACCGGCTGTGATAAAAGGTATCTTTATCAGGGCATTGATCTGTCATCGCATCTTGAAATTGACCAAAGCGGGGAAGTAAATGTGCACAAAAGTGATCAAGTGCGTTTATTGCTTGTTTACGGGTTGTTGGCCAGCTTAATTGGGTTTCTATTTGCCCAAAGTATTTTATTTTATGTTTATCTAAACGCTCAATGATGGTGCTAACATCATTTTTAAATAATTTGGGTTTGGGGATATCGGCTAAATCGCTTTTTGAAAACTTATTACGGTTATTCGCATCAAAGTTCCATTGGCCACCTTGAGGTTTGTCATCATCCATTAAAATATCAAACTGCTTACGCATTGCCCGATAAAAATGCTCCATAGTGACGTGCTTATCTTTTTTAAAGCGTTTATCTATGTCGCTGTAGGCTAATAAAAAATGCTCGCTGTCACAGGCAGTCACAGCTAATTCGCTGTTAGTGGCAAAGTCGTGCAGTTGTGTTTTTAAACGGTACTCATCTGGGTATTGATATTCAATTGAGGTGCATTCATGCTGCTTAGCTAATCGAGTTAAAAGAGCGGGTAAGTTATCATCGTCTTTGGTGTCATCTAACGTTAAATGCAACACGTTAAAGCCGGCATCTTTTAAGGCGTTAGCGAAGTTTTCCATGGCTTTAAAAAAGGCTGATATTTTTTGCACGTGATGCTTTACGTACAGCGCTTCTTGCATGAGCTCGGCAATAACAAACACGGTGTCATCGGATTTATCTTTAAACCAAGAATGAGCGGGGTTTAGCTGGTCACCTAAAATTAGTTTTAAGGTTTTGAATTTTTTCATAATGAGCCAAAATTATCTTTATACGCTGTATTTTAAAAAGCGATCGATTTCTACATGTCGTTTTAATCATAGAGCAAAGCAATAAACAGCATTGCTTTTTTTATCAACTTATTACTTATTGTGGTTGCTAATTTAGGTGTACATCTTTATAATAGCGGCCATTGTTTAGTAGGTTATAAAATTTACTAACAGCGATATTAAGTTATTAACTTTTTATCTATTGGCGCGGGATGGAGCAGTCTGGTAGCTCGTCGGGCTCATAACCCGAAGGTCGTTGGTTCAAATCCGGCTCCCGCAACCAATCTTAATAGTAGGTTTATGCTTACTACTTTATATCGCGCATTCTAAGTAATGCGCGTTTTGCGTTTAAGCTAATGAAGTTTAATTTGGTCAGGGTACTGACTCGCAACCAAGCTTGGCCATAGGCCACACAGTTTTGCGTTTTTTGGTGTGACGCCCCGCTTGGTTCGGGGCGTTGTTGTATCTGCACCGTTTGATTTAATGTTTATCGATTAAATCAAAATTTAAACTCAGTATTTTAGGGCTATAAGCCCTTTTTTTGTTTGTATGGAGGATTTTCGTGACAAAACTTGAACAAGATTTAGTAACCATGTTAACGCCTGCGGTAGAAATGTTAGGCTTTGAATTACATGGGCTTGAGTTTGTACAAGCGGGTCGCCATTCTACCTTAAGAGTATACATTGCTCATGAGGATGGGATTTCAGTTGACAACTGCGCCGATGCAAGTCGTCAAATTAGTGCGATTTTAGACGTCGAAGACCCAATTACAAACGAATACGATTTGGAAGTGTCGTCTCCTGGTGTTGATCGTCCATTATTCAAACAAGATCACTACGAGCAGGCGCAAGGAGAGGAAGTACGCGTGCGTACTAAGCTTCCACAAGATGGTCGCCGTAATTTTAAAGGCGACTTAATAGCAGTTAGCAGCGATATGATCACACTATCTAGCGATGGTGCGGAGCATTTAATCATGCTTAGTAACATTGAACGTGCGAACATAATCGCAAAGTTTTAATTCGAGTGCGAAGGAATAGGGCAAGCGAGGCATTACCCATGGCAAAAGAAATATTATTGGTTGCTGAAGCCGTTTCCAATGAGAAAGCGGTTCCAAAAGAAAAGATTTTTGAAGCTCTAGAGTTCGCATTAGCGACAGCGACAAAGAAAAAGCATGATGGTGAAATTGATGTACGTGTTGCAATTGACCGTAAAACCGGCGATTACGATACCTTCCGTCGCTGGCAAATAGCTGAAGTTTTAGAAGATGGTTCTTTAGAGAATCCATACAGCGAAATCACGTTAGAAGCTGCTCAAGTTGAAGAACCTGACTTGAAAATGGGCGACTACGTAGAAGAGCAGATTGAATCAATTAAATTTGACCGCATAACAACACAGATGGCTAAGCAAGTGATCGTACAAAAAGTACGTGAAGCAGAGCGCGCCTTAGTCGTTGAAGCATATAAAGATCAAGAAGGCGAGCTGGTAACGGGTGTTGTTAAAAAAGCAACCCGTGATGCAATCGTACTTGATTTAGGTAACAACGCAGAAGCGGTTATTTATCGTGACGACATGCTGCCACGTGAAAACTTCCGCCCGGGTGATCGTATCCGCGGTCTTTTATATGAAGTGAAGCCTGAAGCACGCGGTGCACAATTATTTGTAACCCGTTCTAAACCAGAAATGCTGATGGAATTATTCCGCATTGAGGTGCCAGAAATTGGCGAAGAAATGATTGAATTACGCGCTGCAGCACGTGATCCAGGTTCACGCGCTAAAATCGCGGTTAAATCTAACGATAAGCGTATTGACCCTGTTGGTGCGTGTGTTGGTATGCGTGGCGCACGTGTTCAAGCGGTATCGTCAGAACTTGGCGGTGAGCGTGTTGATATCGTACTTTACGATGACAACCCTGCACAGTTTGTTATTAACGCAATGGCACCAGCAGAAGTGGCTTCAATCGTAATGGATGAAGATACACACTCAATGGATATTGCTGTTGAAGCTGATAACTTAGCACAAGCTATTGGTCGTAATGGTCAAAACGTACGTTTAGCAAGCCAATTAACTGGCTGGGAATTAAACGTAATGACCGTTGATGAAATGCGCGCTAAGAACGAAGCTGAGTCAGATAAGTTAATTAACTTATTTACTGAAAACTTAGATATTGATGACGAATTTGCATCATTACTTATCAACGAAGGTTTCTCAACACTTGAAGAAGTTGCTTATGTTCCGGCTTCAGAGTTTTTAGAAATCGACGGCTTAGATGAAGAAACAGTGGACGTATTACGTTCACGTGCAAAAGATGCATTAACAACGAAAGCGCTTAAAACGGAAGAAAGCTTAGAAGGCGCTGAGCCTGCAGAAGACTTACTTGCGCTTGAAGGCTTAGAGCGTCATTTAGCATTTGTTATGGCAAGTAAGGGTGTAGTAACACTTGAAGACTTAGCTGAGCAAGGCATTGATGAGCTTGTAGATATTACAGAGCTATCTTCAGAGAAAGCGGGCGAGCTAATTATGGCTGCACGTAATATTTGTTGGTTTGCAGACGAGTAATTTATTAACGGAGGTATTAGAGACTATGGCAGAAGTAAATGTTGAAAAACTAGCCGGTGATATAGGTACAACTGTTGATAAATTACTACAGCAGTTTTCACAAGCCGGTATTACTAAACAAGCAGGCGATAATGTAACTGAAGCTGAAAAAGCGACGTTACTTGATCACCTAAGCAAGCAACATGGTGGCACGGGCTCTGAAGGCCCTGCTCGCATGACATTGCAACGTAAGAGCAAAAGCACATTAAGTGTGACGGGCTCTACGGGTAAAGCAAAAGCTGTGCAAGTTGAAGTTCGTAAAACACGCACTTATGTGAAAAAAAGTGCTGTTGAGCAAGAACAAGAACAGCAACGTCTAGCCGCTGAAGAAAAAGCACGTCTTGAAGAGCAGCAAAAAGCTGAACAAGCCGCTGCTGAATTAAAGGCAAAACAAGAGGCAGAACGTAAAGCAAAAGAAGACGCTGATCGTAAAGCCAAAGAAGAAGCTAAACGCAAAGCAGATGCTGAGCGTAAAGCGAAACAACAGCAGATGACCCCTGAGCAAAGTGCTAAGTCTGAGAAAGATCGCATCGAAGCTGAGCGTCTGCAAAAAGAAGCAGAAGAGGCCGCATTGAAGAAAGCTGAAGAAGAAGCGAAACGTCAAGCAGAAGAGGCAAGAAAGCTAGCTGAAGAGAACTCAGCACGCTGGAAGAAAGAAGAAGAAGAACGTAAGAAACGCGAAGAAACCGCGGATCACCACCTTACGACTTCAACGTACGCACGTGAAGCAGAAGATGTAGCTGATGCTCGCGAAGAGCAAGGCTCTCGCCGTGCGAAGAAAAAGAAAAAAGCGCCAGCAAAAGATAAATTTGCAGCGTCTAAAGGTAAAAAAGGTAAGCTAAAAGCGCCAGCGTCATTACAGCACGGTTTCCAAAAACCAACGGCTGATGTTAAAAACGAAGTGCGTATTAGTGAAACAATTACAGTTGCTGAGCTTGCATCACGCATGGCGGTTAAAGGTGCTGAAGTTGTAAAAACTATGATGAAAATGGGTGACATGGTTACTATTAACCAAGTTATTGACCAAGAAACTGCGCAACTTGTAGCAGAAGAAATGGGCCATAAAGTTATCATCGTTAAAGAAAACGAATTAGAGCAAACAGTACTTAATGACCGCCATGAAGATGGTAAGTCAGAGCCACGTGCGCCAGTAGTAACTGTTATGGGTCACGTTGACCACGGTAAAACATCGACGCTTGATTACATTCGTTCAGCTAAAGTTGCATCAGGCGAAGCCGGTGGTATTACACAGCACATTGGTGCATACCACGTTGAAACTAACGGCAACATGATCACTTTCTTAGATACTCCGGGTCACGCCGCATTTACATCAATGCGTGCTCGTGGTGCAAAAGCAACTGATATCGTAATCCTAGTGGTTGCAGCCGATGATGGCGTAATGCCACAAACTAAAGAAGCGGTACAGCATGCTCGCGCAGCTGGCGTTCCTTTAATTATTGCTGTTAACAAAATGGATAAAGAAGGCGCAGATCCAGATCGCGTTAAAAACGAACTAGCTCAGCTAGACGTTATCCCAGAAGAGTGGGGCGGCGATACACAGTACGTGCACATTTCAGCAAAAACTGGTTTAGGTATTGATGACCTGCTAGAAGCTGTATTAATGCAATCTGAGCTTTTAGAGTTAAATGCGCCGACCGAAGGTATGGCTGCAGGTGTTGTTATTGAATCACGTCTTGATAAAGGCCGTGGTCCTGTTGCGTCTATTCTTGTTCAGTCAGGTACGCTTAATCAAGGTGACATTGTATTATGTGGTCTTGAATACGGCCGTGTTCGTGCAATGCGCGATGAAAACGGTAAAGACATTAAGTCTGCCGGTCCTTCTATTCCAGTTGAGATTTTAGGTCTGTCTGGTATTCCAGCTGCCGGTGATGAAGCAACTGTAGTTAAAGATGAGCGAAAAGCGCGTGAAGTTGCACTTTACCGTCAAGGTAAATTCCGCGATGTTAAACTAGCGCGTCAACAAAAAGCGAAGCTTGAAAACATGTTTACTAACATGACTGAAGGCGACGTATCTGAAGTTAACGTGGTACTTAAAGCAGACGTTCAAGGTTCAATCGAAGCAATTTCAGACTCATTAACTAAGCTTTCTACTGATGAAGTAAAAGTGAAGATTGTTGGTTCTGGTGTTGGTGGTATCACTGAAACTGATGCAACTCTTGCGGCAGCGTCTAACGCGATTGTGGTTGGCTTCAACGTTCGTGCTGATGCATCAGCGCGTAAAGTGATTGATTCTGAAAACCTAGATCTTCGTTACTACAGCGTAATCTACGCGCTAATCGAAGAAGTTAAGCAAGCCATGTCTGGTATGCTTGCGCCTGAGTTTAAACAAGAAATCATTGGTCTTGCTGAAGTACGTGACGTATTTAAGTCTCCAAAAATTGGTGCAATTGCCGGTTGTATGGTTACTGAAGGTACTATCAAGCGTAGCGCACCAATTCGTGTACTTCGTGATAACGTGGTTATTTACGAAGGCGAGCTTGAGTCATTACGTCGCTTTAAAGATGACGTTGCTGATGTTCGTAACGGCATGGAATGTGGTATCGGCGTTAAGAACTACAATGATGTTCGCGTTGGTGACCAAATCGAAGTATTTGAAACAGTTGAAGTACAACGTACTCTTTAATTGTTATTAGGTGGTGTTGGACATTCAAGGTTGTACCTCGATAGCCCAACATAACCTATGCTAAGATTTTAAATGGGGGCTCAGCCCCCATTTGTGTATCCATTATTTAGTTAGCTTATTATTATTTTTCAATAAGTTATAATTTTAGGAAAGTGAAATGAGAGAATTTTCTCGCACTGATCGTGTTGCTCAGCAAATTCAAAAAGAAATTGCGGTGATTTTACAACGCGAAATTAAAGATCCACGCTTGGGCATGGTGACAGTGTCTGCGGTAGAAGTATCGCGCGATTTATCTTATGCCAAAGTTTTCATTACTGTGTTTAACACTGAAGATGAAAATGCAGCCAAGCAAAGTGCCAAAGTACTTAACGAAGCAACCGGTTATATCCGCTCGTTGCTAGGTAAACGTATTCGTGCGCGAATCATGCCTGAGCTTAAATTTGTGGTTGATAATTCATTAATGGAAGGGATGCGAATCTCTAACTTAGTGGACTCTATCATTCGTGAAGATAATGCTAAGCATGTTGATGATGAAACAGATAGCGAAGAAGGCACTAAAGACTAATGGCAAGACGCAGTAAAGGCCGTCCAGTTGATGGTATTTTGTTGTTAAACAAACCAGAAGGTATTTCATCAAACAAAGCACTGCAGCAAGCGAAAGGTATTTATTTTGCTCAAAAAGCGGGGCACACTGGTGCGCTCGATCCGCTTGCGACCGGTATGCTGCCTATTTGTTTTGGTGAAGCCACTAAGTTTACCCAGTTTTTACTCGATACAGATAAAACCTATGTTGTGCGAGCAAAACTGGGTGAGCGTACTACCACGTCAGACTCTGATGGTGAAGTGGTCGAAACGCGTGATGTTAATGTTACTGCTGAACTGCTTACACAGGAAATTGCTAAATTTTTAGGTGAGTCAGATCAATACCCATCAATGTACTCAGCGCTTAAATATGAAGGCAAGCCTTTATATAAATATGCGCGTGAAGGCATAGAAGTTCCTCGCAAATGTCGAAAAATTAACGTATTTAGCTTAACGCTTGATGAGTTTGATGAGCAAGCCAACGAAATACAAATGACTGCCCATGTATCTAAAGGCACATATATTCGTACTATCGTTGATGACTTAGGTGAAAACCTTGGCTGCGGCGCGCATGTGATTATGCTGCATCGTAGTGCTGTAGGGCATTACCCAGCAGATAAAATGGTCACACTTGAGCAGTTAGAAACGTTATTAAATCAAGCGAAAGAACAAGACGTTGCGCCTTCTACTTACCTTGACGAACTATTATTGCCAATGGATACCGCGTTAGTTGATTTACCTGTTGTGGAAATTACTAAAGAGCAGGGAATAGCATTTAGCCATGGTCAAGCTGTGGTGCTAGGTAAAGAATTACCTGAAGGTGCAATAAAAGTTCTGGCTGACGGAATCTTTATTGGTACTGGTGAACGTAATCCTGATGGCCATCTAAAATCAAAACGTGGCTTGTCTAATCAGCAACCAGAGTAAAGTTTAACTTGTAGTTATGCTGATAATTGGTAGAATACGCCCGCTTAATCGTTTTGGCTGAATTAGTGATCGGCTAAAGCACCTATTAAATTTAACTTTTGGAGTTATTATGTCACTAAGCAATCAAGAAAAAATCGATATCATTGCTAAATTCGCACGCGCTGAAGGCGACACTGGTTCACCTGAAGTACAAGTAGCATTACTTACTTTTGATATCAACAAGCTTCAAGGTCACTTTGCTGATCACAAGCATGACTTCCACTCACGTCGTGGTCTGCTTCGTAAAGTAAGCACTCGCCGTAAACTGCTTGATTACCTTAAAGGTAAAGATATCTCGCGTTACACTGCGTTAATCAAAGAGCTTGGCCTACGTCGCTAAGAACTTGATTATCAAAAGGGGAGCTTTTTAGCTCCTTTTTTTGTGTCTGAATTTTCTCGCTTTCCCCAGTACTTCTTAGTAAACCCCTTGAAATATCGAATAAAAGCCATACTATTATCTTTCACAAAGCGAATGTTTTTGACATTGCTGCAAGCACTATTTTATCTCGGTGCTAAGCTCGCAATTTTACCTGACTTTGTTATATACTATGGCGCGTAGATAAAAAGGTTTATCTACGGTTATTTACATCATTGCCAATTGTAGTACTTAATTGATTTCCAACTGAATACAATTATGTACTGTAATTGGTACTTTGATGAAAACTTAATTAATACTAAAAATACATTTAAGGAATATTTTAAGTGCAAGCAATTATAAAAGAATTTCAACTAGGTCAACACACAGTGACGCTAGAAACAGGTGCTATCGCCCGTCAAGCAGATGGCGCAGTACTAGCAAGCATTGGCGACACGTCAGTGCTAGTAACGGTTGTTGGTAAGCGTGAAGCTCAACCAGGCCAAGACTTTTTCCCACTAACAGTTAACTACCAAGAGCGTATGTACGCTGCAGGTCGTATCCCAGGTGGTTTCCTTAAGCGTGAAGGTCGTCCTAACGATGGCGAAACGCTAATTGCACGTCTTATTGACCGTCCAATTCGTCCACTTTTTCCAAATGGTTTCGTAAACGAAGTACAAGTTATCGCGACTGTTGTTTCTGTAAACCCTGAAATCCAACCTGATATGGTTGCGATGATTGGTACATCAGCAGCACTTGCTATCTCTGGTATCCCGTTCAGCGGTCCAATTGGTGCATCACGTGTTGGTTACATCAACGGTGAATACGTACTTAACCCAACACTAAAAGAGCTTGAAGAAAGCCAACTTGATTTAGTTGTTGCTGGTACTGATAACGCCGTACTTATGGTTGAATCAGAAGCAGACGTACTTGCTGAAGACGTAATGCTAGGCGCAGTTGTATACGGCCATGAGCAATCACAGTCTATCATCAAGGCAATCAACGAATTTAAAGCAGAAGCAGGCAAACCTACTTGGGATTGGACTGCACCTGAGAAAAACGTTGCATTAGAAGAGAAAGTAGCAACACTTGCTGCTGATAAAGTAGGCGAAGCTTACCGTATTACTGATAAAGTAGCGCGTAAAGAAGCATTAACTGCAGCAAAAGATGCCGTAGTTGAAGCGCTTACTAGCGAACTTGCTGAAGGCGAAACGCTTGATAAGCAAGAAGTAGGTAAAGTATTCGGTTCACTTGAGAAGAAAATCGTTCGTGGCCGTATCGCTGCTGGCGAAAAACGTATCGATGGTCGTGAACCAGATATGATCCGTGCACTAGATGTAATGACGGGCGTACTTCCACGTACTCACGGTTCTGCAATCTTTACACGTGGTGAAACGCAAGCATTAGTAACAGCAACACTTGGTACAGAACGTGACTCACAGTTAATCGATGATTTAACTGGCACGCACAAAAACCACTTTATGCTTAACTACAACTTCCCTCCATTCTGTGTAGGTGAAACGGGTTTTGTAGGTTCTCCTAAGCGTCGTGAAATCGGCCACGGTAACCTAGCTAAGCGTGGTATCCAAGCTGTAATGCCAACATTAACTGAGTTCCCTTACTCAATTCGTGTTGTATCTGAAATCACTGAATCAAATGGTTCATCTTCAATGGCATCGGTTTGTGGTACGTCTCTAGCGCTTATGAACGCGGGTGTACCAATTAAAGCCTCTGTTGCGGGTATCGCGATGGGCCTAGTTAAAGAAGAAGAAAACTTTGTAGTACTTTCAGATATCTTAGGTGATGAAGATCACTTAGGTGACATGGACTTTAAAGTAGCGGGTACAACTAACGGTATCACTGCACTACAAATGGATATCAAGATTGAAGGTATCACGCAAGAAATCATGCAAATCGCGCTTAAGCAAGCTAAAGCAGCTCGTTTACACATTCTAGGTGTGATGGACGAAGCGATTTCTGCACCTTCTGAAGAGTTATCTATGTTTGCTCCGCGTATTTACACGATGCAAATCCCACAGAAGAAAATTGCTGAAGTAATCGGTAAAGGTGGCGCAACTATTCGTCAACTTACTGAAGAAACAGGTACTACGATTGAAATCGGTGATGATGGCACAATCAAAATTGCTGCTACAGACGGTGAAAGTGCAGCAAATGCAATTAGCCGTATTGAGCAATTAACTGCTGAGCTTGAAGTTGGTACTATCTACGAAGGTAAAGTTGTACGTATCGTTGACTTTGGTGCGTTTGTAAATATTCTTCCTGGAAAAGATGGCCTAGTGCATATCTCACAAATCAGCACAGAGCGTGTTAACAACGTTGCTGACCACCTTAGTGAAGGTCAAGAAGTTAAAGTTAAAGTACTAGAAGTAGACCGCCAAGGCCGTGTACGTCTAAGTATTAAAGAAGCAATGGAATCAGCAGCACCTGCAGCTGACGAGTCTAAAGACGCGTAATTGCTAATCTTTCATCCAGATAATTACTGGATAGTATAAAAAGGGGCTGTTTAGCCCCTTTTTTTATGCTTTAATGTTAGCAATCTATTGTGTTCAAGACGTTAAGTAACATATAACAAGAATGAACCTTACAAGACAGCTTATGTCTTATCTATTTGCTACTTACCTCGGTATTAAGGATTTTAATGAGACTTAAACATTTAGCCTTGGCATCTTTTGCTATTTTGTCTTTAAGCGCTTGTCAGGCTACTACTAAACCCGCTGCTATTATTAATGTGCCATTTACTGCGCCACTTGCATCAGACTTTAGAAATGAAATTGCCATTGCTCGTTTTTCAGAGCTATTAAATAGAGCAGACTTAAGTACAGAGCAACAAGCAAAGCTGTATTATGACCGTGGTGTGCTGTTTGATAGCTTAGGCATGACAACTTTATCGCGAATTGATTTTAACCGAGCGGTTAAGCTTAAGCCCGACTTGGCTGAAGTGTATAACTTTTTGGGGATTCAACATACCTTGATGCAGCAATACGAAAAAGCATACGAGTATTTTGATTCAGCCATAGAGTTAGACCAAGAACATGAATATGCGTATTTAAATCGTGGTATTGCTTTGTACTATGGTGATAGAGCTACGCTTGCAAAGGATGACTTTAAAACGTTTTTGGAGCGCTCTCCTAACGATCCTTATCGTGTGCTGTGGCTTTATTTAGCGCAGGCCGCACAAGATAAAACTCAGGCACTCGCTTCGTTAAAAGCTAATGCGGCGGCCCTTGATGAAAATGAATGGGCATACCAGCTTATTGCCTTGTATGTAGGTGATATGAGTGAAAAAGCATTTTTTTCAGGGATAGCCGATGGTGTAAGTTCACAACAAGAATATGCTCAACGTTTATGTGAAGCTTATTTTTACTTAGCTAAACAGCACCAAGCCGCAGGTGAGCTTTCAATTGCAACAGATTACTTTAAGTTGGCGCTGGCCACGAACGTTCATGAATTTATAGAATATAAATATGCACGTTTAGAGCTTGAGTTGATGGCAAGTGAAAGCGCGGGCTAATTTTTTTAAATTAAGTATTTTATTACTGTGCACTAGCTTAATTAGTGGCTCCAGTAATAAACAAAATAGCATTGGCTTTTGGCAAGTATTGCACGCCAAAGCCAATGTGATTGATAGTTATTGGCAATTCCCTGGTTACTTTGCATCGCATATTTTACAACTCCCCCCGACCTCATTAGCCACCTTAGCACGCAATAAAATAGCCCATGCACAATACGGATATGGGTTATCATTAATAGCCAATAATCAAACTGAAACCGCCAAGCTCTTTTGGCAAGCAAGCCTCGATGAGATAACAATTAAACAACAAAAACATCTCGCAGCTTCATTGCTTGCTCAACAGCGTTGGCAAGATTTAGCGTTATTAAAAGCTCACAATAAGTTACCTAAAGGGGATGCCTTTTATCATTTACAGTTACAACAGCATGCTCCCTTCGATGCATTAAACAACTCCTTTATGAATAAATTAGGGTTTTTGGTAGCGAGCGATCAAATTGAGATACAAAAGCAATGCACATTTAATGTGCTAATGCTGAGCGATCACCGTGATGGTTTATATAGGCTCAACCACTTTGTGAAAAAATACGCACAACACCCAGAGCCTAGTAGTAATGCATTTTGTTTTTCAAAGCCTATATATGTTGGTAATGCAATTGCTTGTAACAGCACTAAAGCAACGCTTGCGCAGTGCGATTGGCAACAGTCATCACTTAAGCAGCGGCTTCCTAAAGGATTCGATTTTGCGATTATGATGCCCAAGCAAGGTACTGCCAATGTGCATCAGGGCTTAATGCATATTAACTCGCAGGCTAATTATGCAGTCTTTTTACATGAATTAATGCACTTTAATGGTTTTGAAGATGAATATGCTTTACCAGCAAAAAAACAAGCTTGGCTTTGTCAGCTTGAGGGGTTGGTTGCCCCTAACTTGTTTATTGCTCATAACACTGATGCGCCAAAAGGATGGCACAAAAGCAAAAGCTGTCAGCAAGGAGGTGTTGCTTATAAGCCAAGCGCACAGTGGTCTATTATGCAATATCAACAGGTTGGACTTTCAGAGCAATATCGGGCTTTGTGGCAAACTCATATAGAGCAACATGCAGATTTATTCCCGCGCTTTTAATCATTAAATAGAGTGCTTTTAGGTTGTTTAACCAATGATTATATGAGCCTATTAAAACTGCTTAAAAGCTGAGCCGGTTTTATCCCAGTTCATTAATTTATAGACTTTTTTGTTTGATTATTGCCCCGCTAGAAGCGCTTTCTATAGACAAAAACCGTGTTTATCAGTATAACTGTACGTATTAATGTTGTTAAAAAACAGATATAAAACGTATACCCAAGTCACTTTGGTATTTAATAATAACAAGTAGCGAATTGATAAACTTTATGATTCAAAAAGGCCCTTCATTATGACTTTGCTCTGGATACCCCTGTTATCCTTATTAGGCAGTGTTATTTCTGCATGCACCGGCAAACTTTCTCGAAATCAGGCAACGAGCCTAACGGCTATTGCGCCTTTAGCCGCGCTTGCAATTACACTTTATCATGCGCCTGCGGTTCTCGCGGGAGAAACCATTCGTTTTAGCGCGCAGTGGATACCTGCTTTAGGGCTGGATATTTCCTTACGCTTAGATGGATTGAGTTTACTGTTTTTATTTATGATTTTAGGAATAGGGCTGCTGGTTATTTTGTATGCCCGTTATTACCTAAGTCAAAACGATTCACTGCCAAAGCTATTTAGTTACTTAATGTTATTTATGACCGCCATGCTGGGCATTGTTATGTCAAACAATGTGATTCAGTTATGGGTATTTTGGGAGCTAACCAGTATTAGCTCGTTCTTGTTGATTAGTTACTGGTGGCATAAATCAGAGGCGCGCAAGGGGGCGCGTATGGCACTGGCGGTAACCGGTGCGGGTGGTTTAGCATTACTGGGCGGCTTAATGCTGCTAGGTGATATTGTTGGAAGCTACAACCTAGACACTATTTTAGCTAGCAAAGCGATTATTCAATCACATGATTTATACGAATTAGCGCTGGTGCTAGTATTACTAGGCGCCTTTACCAAGTCTGCACAATTTCCGTTTCATTTTTGGTTACCCCACGCCATGGCAGCACCTACGCCTGTTAGTGCCTATTTACACTCTGCCACTATGGTAAAAGCGGGTATCTTTTTACTTGCGCGTTTTTATCCAGCACTGGCGGGAACCGACACTTGGTTTTTATTAGTCGGTTTGACGGGTTTAACTACACTTTTATTTGGCGCTTACATTGCGCTATTCAAACATGATTTAAAAGGCTTATTAGCCTATTCAACAATTAGTCATTTAGGCCTAATTACTCTATTACTCGGCCTAGACACACAACTTGCAACCGTAGCCGCTATTTTTCATATTATTAACCATGCTACGTTTAAAGCGTCGTTATTTATGGCCACGGGTATTATTGACCATGAAACCGGCACGCGTGATATGCGCAAACTCAATGGCATGTGGCGCTACTTACCTTATACAGCCACATTGGCGATGGTTGCTGCGGCGGCAATGGCTGGGGTGCCGCTATTAAATGGTTTCTTGTCAAAAGAAATGTTTTTTGCTGAAACACTGCATCAGCAAGTACTTGGCTCTATGTCGTGGTTAATTCCTGTGCTGGCAACCGTTGCAGGTGCGCTGTCGGTAGCGTACTCATCTCGCTTTATTCATGACGTGTTCTTTAATGGTGAACCGATAGACTTACCACGCACTCCTCATGAGGCACCACGTTATATGCGAGTGCCAATCGAAATTTTAGTGGTGCTGTGTATTTTAGTGGGGATTTTTCCGCACTTTGCAGTAGATGGTATTTTATCGGCTGCCTCATTGGCGGTGCTTGGCCAAGCTATGCCTGAGTACAAGCTAACTATTTGGCACGGTTTCAATTTACCTCTACTTATGAGTGGTATGGCGGTGATTGGTGGTTTATTTATTTACGTTAATCGTAAGTACTTGTTCCAGTTTCAGGCGTCGTTACCCCCTTTTAATGCTAAAAAAATATTCGAGCGTTTTTTAGCGGTTGTGGTTAATTGGTGTCAAAACAAAATCCAATCAACAGAAAATGGCTCATTACAACGCTATGTATTTATTATGTTAGGTGTTGTATTACTTGCCTCAGGTTGGCCATTATTTGAAATGAAACAGCTAGCTGGCAGTGTACCTAACACCCCAGTTGATATTCAAAATGCTATAGGTGCAGGGCTATTGATTATTGGTGCTATTGCTACCGTTATTTGGCATCGAATTCGGATGGTGTCGTTATTAATGCTGTCGATTGTGGGATTAATGGTGTCGGTAGCGTTTACACGTTTTTCAGCGCCTGACTTGGCCTTAACGCAACTTACAGTAGAAGTTGCGACCATCATATTATTAATGTTGGCACTGTTTTTCTTACCGCAAAGTACGCCAAGAGAGTCAAGCTCGTTGCGTATTTTACGTGATGTGGTTATTTCCTCTACGGTGGGGGTAATTATTGCTAGTATTTGTTATGCATTACTGACCCGTCCTCTTAATTCAATTTCTGAATTCTTTGTTGCTAATGCTAAAACAGGCGGTGGGGGTACTAACGTTGTTAACGTTATTTTAGTTGATTTTAGGGGCTTTGATACCTTAGGTGAAATCACCGTGTTAGGGATTGCAGCACTGGGTATATTTAAACTGTTATCAAGAATTCCGCTTTATATGCCAGCAAGCGACAGTGAAGGGCGCCCATGGTCTAAAGACCGTCACCCTATTTTATTGGCTTGTATTTCACAAAGCTTATTACCATTGGCGCTATTAGTATCCGCTTATATTTTCTTACGTGGTCATAACTTACCGGGCGGTGGATTTATTGCCGGCCTAGTGACCTCTATTGCCTTTATTTTACAATATATGGCCCATGGTACTGCGTGGATTAATGAACGTTTTGATGTTAACTATCGAAAAATTATTGCATCAGGTATCGCTATCGCCATGTTTACGGGTGTCGGAAGTTGGTTCTTCGATAAACCATTCTTAACTACCTGGTTTGATTACTTTGATATTCCGTTTGTTGGTAAAACAGAGCTAGCTAGCGCCATTGTATTTGACTTGGGCGTGTACTTAACCGTCGTTGGCGCGACGCTAATGATCCTTGCGAGCTTAGGTAATATGACAGCGAAAGCAGAGAAAGAAGAGGTAAATATTTAATGGAACTGTTATACGCATCTTGCGTTGGCGTGCTAGTCACCTGTGGTGTGTTCTTATTATTAAGAGCGCGCACATTCCCAGTGGTATTGGGGCTGACAATGATTTCTTACGCGGTTAATTTGTTTTTATTCTCATCAGGGCGCTTAACTATCAATAAAGCGGTGGTACTTGGAACTGGCGCTGATTACGCCGATCCGCTGCCACAAGCCTTAGTATTAACAGCTATTGTGATAGGATTTGCCATGACTGCGTTTGTGGTTATTTTATCGATACGAGGGCGAGCAGATTTAGGGAATGATCATGTTGATGGCACCCTAACCAGAAGTAAACGCAAGGAGAGAAAATGATTCAGCATTTAGCATCTTTGCCTGTTTTAATGCCTATGCTAGCGGCAATCATTCTGCTACTGCCACCGTGTGGCAAAAGTTTATTTGCACGGCGATTAACTTCAAGCCTAATGGCTATTTTAACCTTTGTAATTACAGTATTACTGCTGGTTCAGGTTAAAGATAACGGGATTATTGTTTATGCAATCGGTAACTGGTCAGCGCCGTTTGGTATTGTACTGGTAGCAGATATGCTCTCAACTTTACTGGTTACTTTAACCGCCTTTTTAGGTCTTGGTGTGGTTTTATATGGGTGTGCCGGCGATGACGAGCAAGGCAGCTTTTTCCATCCCTTGGTTCATTTTTTAATATTAGGGGTAAATGGTGCGTTTTTAACGGGCGATTTATTTAACGTCTTTGTCTTTTTTGAAGTGTTACTAATTGCTTCTTATGCGCTATTAATGCACGGCGGCGGTAAACCAAAAACACGTGCAGCACTGCATTACGTTATTTTAAACTTGGTTGGCTCAAGTGTATTTTTAATCGGCTTAGGTATTTTATATGGGGTATTGGGTACCCTAAACATTGCTGATATGGCTAATAAAGTACCGCAGTTAACTGGTGATGATGTTTATTTAGCTAAAGCGGGCGGGTTACTATTGCTTGTAGTATTTGCCCTTAAAAGTGCACTATTACCACTGCATTTATGGCTCCCAAATGCCTATTCAAGTGCGACACCCGTGGTTGCTGCATTATTCGCGATTATGACCAAAGTAGGTGTTTACGCCACTTTACGCGTATATACAGTGGTATTTGGTGAGCAAACCGGTGAACTTGAGCATATGGCGCAGTCTTGGCTATGGGCGTTGGCCATTGCTACCATAGTGATTGGGGCAATCGGGGTGTTGGCAGCACAAGATTTACGTAAGCTTACCGCAAACTTAGTACTGGTTTCTGTGGGTACTTTAGTGGCACTGGTTGCACTTCAAAATATAAACGCCACAGCTGCACTATTGTATTATTTGGTGCACTCAACGTTAGTGACTGCAGCACTATTTTTACTGGCTGATTTAATTGCAACTCAGCGAGGTAAAGCCGGCGACAGATTAGTTGGCGGACGCGCAGTTAAACAACCATTCTTGTTGGGAGCGTGTTTTATTATCGCTGGACTAACCGTCATAGGTATGCCGCCACTTTCAGGTTTTGTAGGTAAAATTTGGATTTTAAAAACCACCTTAAACAGTGAGCAAGCACTGGTATTTTGGCCTGTTTACTTAATTATGAGCTTAGCGTTAATTGTTGCTATATCACGTGCAGGCACGAGTTTGTTTTGGGAGCATAAAGACAAAGGCGGTGAGGCTGCTGATGTTGCTAATGCACATCCGTTGCAAGTTATCGTACTTGTTGGCCTGCTCACAAGCTCAATACTGTTGGTTGTTTTTGGTGATTTGGCAACGCAATATGCACTTGAAACAGCAACTCAACTTCATGATATTAGTGGTGGTATTAATGCGGTACTCAAGGGAGGTCTGTAATGCGCTTAGAAGCTCGTTTTCGTTGGTTACCCACACCGTTTCGTAGTCTATTTTTATTTATAGTATGGCTATTATTAAATAACAGTGTGTCTGTAGGGCATATTATATTGGGTGCATTGTTAGCACTGCTTATTCCTTTATTTAGTATGTCGTTTAGAGATCCACAACCACTCATATTAAAGCCTGGCTTGGCGTTTAAGCAGTTACTTATTGTGCTTTACGATATTATTGTGGCTAATTTACAAGTGGCCTTATTAATACTGGGCCCTTCAAAAAATTTACGTCCAGGTTTTGTTAAAGTGCCTATCGATTTAATGCATGAAATGCCAATTACTATTTTAGCTAGTTGTGTGTCTTTAACGCCGGGTACAGTCAGTGCTGAGGTTTATCCTCTCATTAAGTCACTTAATGAAGACGATGAACCGGCGCAGCGATATTTATTAATTCACGTGTTAGATTTAGATGATGAGCAAGCACTTATCAAACAAATTAAAGCACGCTACGAAGCTCCCCTAAAGGAGATATTTCAATGTTAGATACAGTATTACTGATTGTTTTTTCAATGGTTGGATTGTCATTACTACTAAATCTATGGCGACTTATTATTGGTCCATCAGTACCAGATCGTATTTTGGCGCTCGATACAATGTACATTAACGTTATTGCATTGATTATTTTATATAGCATCAGTATGGGAACAGGTTTATATTTTGAAGCCGCTTTGCTTATCGCAATGTTAGGCTTTATAAGTACGGTGGCAGTATGTAAGTATTTACTTCGTGGCGATATAATTGAGTAAGGTATTAAAATGATAAGTGAATGGATCGTATCAATATTGCTGTTATTAGGTGGGCTCTTTATTTTAATTGGCTCTATTGGCTTAATTAAACTGCCGGACTTTTTTATGCGTTTACATGGGCCAACTAAAGCAACCACTTTAGGGATGGCAAGTATACTCACGGCTGCGATGGTATTTTTTGCCAATTCAGCTAGTGGCTTAAGCGTAAAAGAAATATTAATCACTATATTTTTATTAATCACGGCGCCCATTAGTGGTTATATGCTAATTAAAACCGCTATTCATCATAAGTTAAAAGCCAAAGATGGAACGAAAGGACTCGATAATATCGAAAAAGATTAACCCTAACAAACGACAAAAAGCCGAATAATGGTAGTTATTCGGCTTTTTGTTTTTTTGGTTGTTCCCATTTACAACACTTATTGAACATGTGAGTATGGCGTAAATTCAAATACAAAAAGGATATTAATATGGGTAAGGTATTACTTTTATCACTACTTATTTTTTCAACTAACTTATATGCAGCGCAAACTACTAAGCAACAAAAAATTGATGAGCTGGTAGAGGTGATGGATATGGACGCCATGGTTGACTCTATGTATTCTCAAGTTGAGGGCATGATGCAAAATATGTCGGTGCAAATGGGTGTAAAGCCAGATGAAAAGCCAATATTTGATAAATATTATGCCGATATGACTGAGGTGCTAAAAACCAAAATGAGCTGGCAAAAAATGCAGCCTATGATGGTTAACCTTTATGATAAGCAATTTAGTGAGCAAGAGATTAGCGATATGCTCGATTTTTATAAAACAGAGTCAGGGCAAGCTATTTTGAAAAAAATGCCACAGGTGATGCAAGCATCTATGCAAATGTCACAATCTTTAGTGCAAGAAGCCATGCCTGAGATCCAAGCAATTGCTGGGCAGCTAGGTGAAGCACTTAAACAATCGCGTAGCGAAGCAAATTAAATTATTGTTAACCTAACTCTTAGCAAAATAACGTCTACATTTTCTAGCAGTCACTATTTTGTGACTGCTGTATTCTTCCTCTTCTTTAAGCAAACGTAATCACTTATTTAATGTGCCGATAACGCATTCCCTGAGTTTTAAAATAGCGGTTGACCTGTGTGTTACACATAGGTTTATTATATCACTATTAAAACCCGATGGAGTGAGTTATGTATGTTAAACAGCTAGCTAAAATCATGGAAGTGACCCAAGATACAGTGCGGCACTACACGCGTATAAAGTTACTTAACCCCATTCGTAGCCAAAGCAATGGCTATCAAGTGTATACCGCTGCCGATCAACAGCGTTTAAAGTTTATTATTAGTGCACGGCAACTTGGTTTTTCTATTAAAGATATTCAGCAAATAGTTGCTCAGTCGGAGCAAGGGAATTGTCCGTGTCCACTGACACGACAATTAATAGCAAAGCGACTTGAAGAAACAGAGCGGCTATTTCAAGAAACACTCAAACTAAGAACGCGTATGCAAGCAGCGGTAAAACAGTGGGAAAACTCAAGCGATGGTGCCGCAAGTGCTGATATATGTAGTTTAATTGAGACCTTTGTAGATCCCCTTAACGAACAAGTTAGTTCCGAGGAAACAAAATGAGCAACAATAAAGACACAGTGCAAAATTTTATAATTGAAGGCGCCAATTGCGGCAGCTGCGTCGCAAAAATAGAAAAAGCGCTAAAAAGCGTATCAGGTGCGCAGCGTGTTGAAATGAACTTTGCTGATCGCAGTGTGCAAGTTGAAGGCAATGCGCCATCAGCAGAGCTGATTGAAGCAGTCGAAAATATTGGTTACAAGGCTAAGCCAATGAATAGCGAGTCGGAGCAAGACGCGCTAGATGAAAAAGCCAAAGCCGATAACGCACATTATAAAAAGCTAATGCGTAATATGGTATTGGCGCTAGGCGTTGGCGCTCCGCTTATGTTGTATGGGCTTATTTTTGATATGAGTGTTACCACCAACGCGCAGCGCATTGGCTGGTTTATTGTTGGTATAGTCACTTTAGTGGTTATGGCCATTGCGGGTAAACAGTTTTACAACGGCGCATGGCAGTCATTTAAAAACCACACCGCCAATATGGATACACTGATTGCATTGGGCACAGGTACCGCGTGGTTGTATTCTATGGTGGTAGTCATTGCGCCAAGCGTGTTACCCGAGGTGGCTAGGCATGTTTATTTTGAAGCCTCAGCGATGATCATCGGTTTAATTAGCCTAGGCCTTGCCTTTGAAGTAAAAGCCCGCGGTCGTACTTCTGAGGCGATAAAACGCTTAATCGGTTTGCAGCCAAAAACCGCTCGGGTAGTGCGTGATAACAAAGAGCAAGATATAGCTATTAGTGAGGTACTAAAAAACGAGACTGTGCGTGTACGCCCCGGTGAAAAAATCCCTGTGGATGGTGAAGTCATTGAAGGTCGCAGCTCAGTGGATGAGTCAATGCTCACGGGTGAGCCTATGCCAGTGAACAAAACTGAGGGCGATACCATTGTTGCAGGCAGCATTAATAAAAGTGGCACGTTGCTATTTAAAGCCACCCATATTGGCAGTGAAACCACACTTGCCAGTATTATTAATATGGTTAAACGAGCACAAAATTCTAAACCCTCCATAGGGCATTTAGCCGATGTAATATCCGGCGTATTTGTTCCTACGGTAATGATTATTGCAGTGCTCGCGGGCCTTGCTTGGCTTAATTTTGGTCCCGAGCCGAGCATTGCTTATGCGGTAGTGGCCGTGACTACGGTGCTTATCATTGCCTGTCCGTGTGCGCTGGGTTTAGCAACCCCTATGTCAATTATGGTTGGGATAGGTAAAGCCGCTGAATCGGGAATACTTATCCGTAATGGAGAAGCGCTGCAAACTACCTCTAAAATAACCACCATGATTTTAGATAAAACCGGCACGATCACAGAAGGTAAACCCACCGTTACCGATATCATTAATTTTAATGATAGCGATAAAGTACACGTCCTTAAGCTTGCTGCTAGTCTTGAAAGCGGCTCTGAGCATCCTTTAGCACAAGCTATTGTAAGTTATACTGAAAATGAAGATATCACGATTGAAAAAGTCAGCGATTTTAACGCTGTGACGGGGAAAGGTGTTACAGGCACATTTGATGGACAAACTTTATTGTTTGGCAATGAAGCGCTTATGAGCCAACATAATATCAGTATTGCAGAGGCAAAAGAGCAAGCTGAGCAATTAGCCAGCGCCGCTAAAACGCCAATGTATTTTGCTATTGATACCCAACTACAAGCCATTATAGCGGTAGCCGATCCGATAAAAGACGATTCAGCAGAGGCCATTAAACGTCTACAAAAAAAAGGTATCCATGTTGTTATGCTGACCGGTGATAACCAAGCTACCGCTAAAGCCGTCGCTAACAAAGTCGGTATTAAGGACTTTATTGCCCAAGTAATGCCTGATGACAAAGCCAGTGAAGTAACTAAACGCCAAGCTAAAGGTGAAATAGTCGGTATGACGGGTGATGGTATAAACGATGCGCCGGCACTGGCACAGGCCGATGTTGGGTTTGCTATTGGCACTGGCACCGATGTGGCGATAGAAAGCGCTGATATCACCTTAATGCGTGGTTCATTACAGAGTCTTGGCGATGCCATTGCGGTTAGTAGCGCCACTATAGTCAATATTAAGCAAAATTTATTTGGTGCATTTATTTACAATGTGGCAGGTATTCCAATTGCTGCGGGGCTGTTATATCCATTCTTTGGTATATTACTCAACCCGGTTGTTGCAGGTGCTGCTATGGCGTTGTCATCACTAACTGTGGTCACAAACGCCAATCGCCTGCGCTTTTTTAAACCCAGTAAATCGTAATTTTATAAATAGGAGTAGCATTATGTTGATGATCAATATACTTGGTGCGTTGTTAATTGCGGTTATTATATACTGGTTTTGGCTATACAAACCTAAGCAAGTGCAGAGTAATAATAACAAAATAACGATAGTGGTTAATAACGGCGTTTATTATCCTGCCCATATTAAAGTGGCTGCTGATAAAAAAATAACGCTGACGTTTAATCGACAAGACAGCGCCCCATGCGCCGAAACGGTGGTGTTTCCTTCACTCGATATCAGTAAAACGCTCGCTATGGGTGAAAATAACACTGTTGAGCTGCCGGCACTTAAAGTGGGTGAATATGCTTTTCATTGCCAAATGCAAATGTATAAAGGCACGTTAGTAGTGTCTTGAATATCAGATTAATAAAACTAAAAATGGCTCTGATGCGTATGTTCAAGCAGAAAACTTAGAAGGCGTAGTATGAATAAATTAAATCCTAAAAAACTGCTTAATAGTAAATGGACAGCGATCCCAGCAATTAATAAGGATAAACATTTTATTATTGTTGAGGTTGAGTTTGATGAAGACGGCAACGTCATTGAATGTATCACTGAGGCGGTAATGTCAAAAAACCAATACCCAATCCAGTGGCGCGATTTAAAAGATCAACAAAAATGGTTGCAAGGTTGGAAATAAAGCAGGCTGTTTAAAACACATTGCTCACGCTCATAGCCCTTATGAGTATGAGCGACTAGTTTATTGTTTTTTAGAGCAACACATTGCTAGCGACTCTCCTCTATTACAGCTTGTTTTCATCCCAATTCGCCATTTGGCAACAAAACGATAGTTTTTAAATCGTTCTTCAAAAGTTTTTATAAAAAATAATAGAAAAATTATTTTAGTTATTATATTTCAATGCGTTATGCGTATTATTTTATACCGTTAAAGTAAGTATGTCGGATGTGTTCAGAGTCGGTTTATTCTCATAACTGCTCTAAACATGATTTTTCCGGTTTTTTCATTCCCATGTCTCTTTTTATTATAATTTAACTTATTGATTTTAAATGTTTATTTATTTCAGCCTCAGTGGTTGTTGCTAAAAAGCAACAAAATCATGGTTTATTTTTATTAAAATGCTTCAAAATCATTCTAACTGCATGTTTTTAAATAACTTTAAAAACATGGCATCGAAGTTGTAATACCTAAGCTGTATTTAGCAAAAAACGTGATAAAGCACATCGCTTCATCACACAACCTAATGAAGGAATTACATTATGAAAACACTTAAATCAACACTGGTATTAATGGCTTTAGCTTCTTCATCAGCGGCTTTTGCAGCAACCGATTTTGACACACTCGATGTGGATGGCAACGGCGCTATTAGCCAAGCTGAAGCATCAGTTGACGCCTCACTTATGAGCCAGTTTACTGAGCTTGATACTGACCAAAACGGTGAGTTATCTAAAGCAGAGTTTTCTAAGGCGTAACCAGCTTTAGTGCTCAATACTACTACTGATTCTGAGTTGCCCAAGACAACCTAAATAGGCAAGGGAGCTTATGACAAAGAATCGCAAGGATATGAGGTTGATAGTTTTGAGCCAATTATTTTTTATTTGACGAACATTGCACACTTTGAAGGATTATATTATGAAAAAGTTACAATCAACACTGGTATTAATGGCGCTTGCTTCTTCATCTGCAGTATTTGCAAGCACAGACTTTGAAACGCTTGATGTAGATGGTAGTGGCACCATCAGCCAAGCAGAGGCATCGGTTGCTGCACAGCTTTTGGAGCAGTTTGCAGAGCTAGATGTAGATGGTAATGGTGAACTTTCTAAAGACGAATTTTCAGCGTATTAGTTTCCCTTAAGGATCTTTGAAAAGGACTTCTTACCATTTTAATTAAGGCATTTAGCCTAAGGATTAATTATGAAAACATTTACTAAAACACTCGCTTTAATTGCACTTGCTTCATCTTCAGCGGCTTTTGCTGCGGTTGACTTTGATTCTTTCGATACTGATGGCGACGGCGTCATTAGCCAGTCTGAAGCACAAGCTAACTCACAACTAGCTCAATTATTTGATGATTTAGATGTTGATAGCAACGGTGAGCTTTCAAAAGAAGAGTTCGCAAAAATTCAGTAATTATATTACGGATGAAAGCGTTTATGTAATTTATAAACGAGACATAAAAAGCAGCTAAGTAGTAAATACTCAGCTGCTTTTTTGTGCGTGGCGAGAAATAGTGTGTGCAGTTGTCACTAAAATAGTGCAATGGCGTCAATGAATTTAAATTAAGTTATTGATTTTTAAGTTCTTTAATTTTTGGTTTTAAACTTGCTTAGCTGTTGATTAGGGTATTTAAGGAGCCTAACTATGGCGAGAATGAGTTATATAAGTAGTGTTGAGCGCTATAACGAATATGAGCAGATAATACATAGCTTATTAGAATCAATTTTAATGAGTATAGATGACGGCATCGCTAATAATCGTGATATGCGCTATTTAACAAAGCATTATCCTTTTTTAGAATTACAATACTGTTTGGACGAGAAGGGCTCACAACAGGGCAATAACGTTTGCTTTAAACGTGCCTACAATAAAAAATTGGCACAGAGAGGCAATAATCAGGATTTAAGTGAGCGGCCTTATTTTTTAAATGTAAAAGCCTGTAATGCTATTTGTTTTACTGCGCCTTATATTTCTATTGCGACCAACCATTTATGTATATCTTCGATTAAAGAATTAAACAAACCTATCAATAATCAGCATTATTTAGTTGTTGATGTAAGTTTAACGCAGCTTATTGAGTTTGTGATGGGTGATACCGCTCGTGCGACTATGTCACCTTATTTTAAAGCAGGTTATGGAATTATTGTGGCGTGCTTATTTAGTTTGGTGCTTTTTTTACTCAACATCGTATTTATCGACATCTATGAATTAATAACTCACGTAAATAGTTCGTCCGATCCCCTAGAACCCTTTAGCATCATCATTTATATCACGTTAGCATTGGCTGTTTTTGATCTTGGCAAAACAATTCTTGAGGAAGAAATCCTCATGCATAAAGATATTTTTAGACACTCATCAACACGACGAACCATTACCCGGTTTATCTCTACCGTGTTAATTGCTATATCAATTGAAGCACTACTCACTATGTTTAAAGCCGCATTAGGGCAATCAGAGTATTTAATGCCAGCTATAGCGATGATGCTTGCAGTGGTGGGACTTTTAATTGCTTTAGCGATATATGTGTATTTAGGGGCAAAAGCTGAAACATTGCTTACACAGGCACGGGTAAAACTAAAATCCTCCGAGTAGGAGGATTTTAAATAGTAATGTTTAATTGTATTTATTGTTTGTCAGCGGTGCGTTTGGCTTTAAAGTCAGACTCGCTTGTCCATTTTGGCCAATCACCGTTATTCGCCAGTTGTGAGGCTATATCAACAATCAGTTCTATATCTTGTTTTACCCCACCTAATGACCAATCAGCTGAGTAATCGTCAGCTTCTTTATGGTATTTATGAGTGATGTAGTCAGGCTCGGTATCACCTAAGCTCATAAACAGTAAGCTTGGCACACCTTGTTTGGCGAGTGAAAAATGATCCGATCTAAAAAATAAGCCATTTTGCGCACGAGGATCCAGTTTAACTTGACGTCCTTGCGCGTTTGCGGCTTTAGCTAAATAGTGTTCCATAGTCGAGAGGTCTTTACCGTACTGTAAAATATAGTCGGTGCTATCGAGTACGTTCATCCCATCAATATTTAGTAGGGCAACCATATTCTTTGTTGGGATCACGTCACCAGAGGCAAACTGCGCTGAACCAATTAAACCGGTTTCTTCGGCGGTGAAGTTGGCAAAAATAATCGAGCGTTTAAACGGTGTTTGCTGATGCATTTTTTGCATTATTCGAGCAATCTCAAGGGTGGCCGCGGTGCCTGATGCGTTATCAACGGCGCCATTATAAATTTTAGGACCGCTGTCGGTTTGTTTAGTGCCAAAGTGATCCCAATGGGCACTAATAACGATGTATTCATCTGGGCTTTCACTGCCTGTGATTTTTGCGACCACATTATGTGATTTTGCATGTGACACTTCGTTTTTAAATGCAAGGGTTGCTTTTAAATTCAACGCTTTAGCTTGAAATTGCTCACTAAGTGCTTGTTGCTTTAATTGTTGGTAATTTAAGTGTGCTGATGCAAATATTTGCTCGGTGGCATCGAGTGTTAGCCAGCCCATAACGGGCAATTCAGATGCATTGAGGTTGTTATCCATTAGACTGTATTTAGTGCCGGTATTTGAGCTTTCAACTACCCCCCAAGGGTATGCGGCAGGAGCTGTTTCGTGAACAATAAAGACCGCTTTAGCGCCTTGGCGCGCGGCTTCTTCATATTTATAAGTCCAACGACCATAATAAGTCATGGCATTACCAGTAAATAACGTATCGTCTTGAGTGGCAAAGCCCGGATCGTTTACCAGCACAATAACGGTTTTACCAGTTACATCAATATTGGCGTAGTCGTTCCAGTTATATTCAGGGGCATTTATACCATAACCGACAAAGACCACATCAGAATTTCGAACATCAATAACAGGCTGTAATTGTTTAGTACGAGCAGTAAAGTCTTTACCCCCTTTAAAGCTTAAATCACCCATGGTCAATTGCATGTTTTGATCTGCGGTGATCATGGCCATTTTAACCGGATGTAAAAAATCACCGTTATAGGCACCAGTTAACCCTATGGCTTTGTATTGTTCACTCAAATAGCCAACGGTTTTTACTTCACCCAATGTTAATGGACCGCGACCTTCAAAGTCATCAGAGGCAAGGGTTTTAATATGCTGTTTTATATTATTTAAACTAACGCCCGGACTGTTTTCGAGCGAGGAAGTGGGGGTTGCAGACTCTGAGCAACCCGTTAGTACAATAACTAAAAAAAATGTGATGGTTTTTATATAAGACATAATAAGTTAGGAAATAATATTTTTTTCGACTATAACCCCAAACAATAACACAATGCGAATTTTTATCCCTTTTAAACCTATTTTTATGCAGCTTACCTCTTTGGCCCTTTACCCATTAACCGCCATTAGGTAAGTTAAAAATAATAACAAAAGGGATAAGTAATGAAGCAATTTAATCGTCGGGATTTTTTAAAGGCAGCCAGTGTAGCTGCCGCTGCTGGTGTGGTTAGTGGCTGTGCATCTAGTGGCAGTGTTCATACTAGCGCGCCTATGCAACAAGGGCGCTCCGTTATCGGTTTGGTCGCACCTAAAATGGATGTGGTGAGAGTAGGGTTTATTGGTGTGGGTCAGCGCGGGTTTGGCCATGTAAAGCGTATGAGCCACATTGAAGGCACTCAAATAGTGGCTATTTGCGATACTCATACAGAGGTTTTAGAACGTGCCGCTAATTATTTAGTTGATACGGGAGTGGCAAAGCCTGCATTGTATAGTGGCAGTGAGCGCGCTTATCAACAAATGCTCGAACGACAAGACATTGATATTGTGATTATTTCAACACCATGGGCATGGCATGCGCCAATGGCTATCGATACCATGAACAACGCAAAACATGCTTTTGTTGAAGTGCCTCTAGCACTGACTGTTGATGAAATGTGGCAAATTGTTGATACCGCAGAGCGTACGCAAAAAAACTGCATGATGATGGAAAATGTTAACTACGGCCGCGACGAGTTAATGGTATTAAACATGGTACGCCAAGGTGTATTTGGGGAGCTGTTACATGGCGAAGCGGCGTATATTCATGAACTGCGCTGGCAAATGAAAGAGCTTGAGCACAAAACAGGCTCATGGCGAACGCAGTGGCATGCAAGACGTGACGGTAATTTATATCCTACGCATGGATTAGGGCCGGTATCGCAATACATGAATATAAATCGTGGCGATCGGTTCGATTTTTTAACCTCAATGAGCTCACCTTCACTTGGCCGAAGCGCCTATGCGCAACGTGAGTTTGCTGCCGAACACCCCCGTAACCAGCTCAATTATATTGCCGGTGACATGAACACGACGCTGATTAAAACTCTCAAAGGGCGCAGTATTATGGTGCAGCACGATACGACAACCCCTCGGCCGTACTCACGACATAACTTAATACAAGGCACGAATGGCGTGTTTGCAGGTTTCCCTAATCGTATTGCCCTTGAAACTGGTGGCTCAAAAAGTTTTCATGAGTGGGATTATGATATGAGCGCATGGTATGAGCAGTACGACCATCCCTTATGGACAAAAATGGGTGAAGAGGCGCAGCGCAATGGTGGTCACGGTGGCATGGACTTTTTAATGTTTTGGCGGATGATTTACTGCTTAAGAAATGGTGAACCGCTAGATCAAGACGTTTATGACGGGGCGGCATGGTCGGTTATTTCGCCGTTATCAGCCCAGTCTGTGAGTGAGCGTAGCCGCTCAATAGATATTCCCGATTTTACTCGCGGGGCATGGCAAACCGCACAGCCTTTGGGCATTGTAAGCTAAGCCAAATAAAAAAAGAGCGCATGCGCTCTTTTTTTATTTATTGGTTATGTTTATTAGCTACTTCTCACATCAACCTTGAGTTTAAGCTTTTGGCCTGGCTGTAAGTATTTTTGCCCAGCCAAGTCATTCCATTTAATTATATCGCTCACGGTTAAATTAAACTTAGAGGCTATACGCGCTAATGAATCACCCCGACGCACTTTATAAGTAATAGTGCGATTGGTGTTATTCGCTGACTCTTTAGGCTGATTTGCTGATTTATAAACAACCAATTTTTGATTTAAACGCAGTACTGCATTTTTCTTCAGCTTATTCCACTTAGCTAATTCACCTATAGTGACATCGTATTCGCGGCTTATGTCCCACAATGTGTCACCACTTTTTACCGTGTGTGAGAGCTTAGTACGCAAACTTTTATTAGCAGCCGCGCGTACTTGCTGAGGTAAATGTTCACTGTTAATTTTACCATCTGTTAGCGGCACTAAAATTTGTTGGCCAACACGAATGACGTTTGAATTAAGCTTATTTAATGACTTTATTGCATTGGTGCTAGTGGTAAATTTACTGGCAATTACCGACAGGCTATCACCTTTTTTAACTTTGTATTGTTGCCAGCGAAGACGATTTTTAATGTCAGTTGCAGCCAATTTTTCTGTAAATTGCTCTACTTTATCGGTGGGTATTAATAAAAAGTGTGGACCATCAGGGTCTGTTGCCCAGCGGTTAAATCCAGGGTTTAGCCTGTATAGCTCGGTGAGGGTCATGTCGGCCATGTCGGCTGCCAGCGCTAAATCAATTTGTGACTCAATATTGACCACTTCAACCACTTGCGCGTTAATAATAGGCTTCCATGACACATTAAAATCATCAGCACGCTTTAATAAATCGGCTAATGCTAATAATTTAGGCACGTAGGCAGTGGTTTCACGAGGTAAATCAAGTGACCAAAAATCGGTAGGTAAATGCTTTTTACGATTCTTTTTAATCGCACGCAGTAAGCGGCCTTCACCTGAGTTATAAGCTGCAATTGCGTTCAGCCAGTCACCCTCAAGGGTTTTGTGTAAGTATGAGAGATAATCAAGCGCTGCGCGAGTTGATTGCACAATGTCGCGACGGCCGTCATACCACCAGTTTTGTTTTAAATCAAAACGCTCGCCGGTTGCTGGCATAAATTGCCAAATACCTGATGCGGTGCGATGCGAGTAGCCATAAGGGTCAAAAGCACTTTCTACTATAGGTAAAAGTGCTATTTCGATTGGCATTTCACGCTTTTCAATTTCTTCAACAATAAAGTGCAAATACGGCTCAGCACGTTTAGAGATACGATCTAAGTATGCTTGATGGCGCGCATAATAGTTACGCTCAGCGACTACTGGGCGATTTTGTGGAATATCGATAGATAATTGGTAACGAATACGCTCCCAAACATCGTCAAACACAGGGGCTTCCTCTTCGATATCGTTCACTTGTTGATATTGCGCGTTCATCATCAGCGCCGTGCTAATATCGTTTGGGCTTGCGCCTTCAAGCTGGTCTAGTGCCTGATTTTGTGAATCTGTGTTTAACGTTGTCAGAGTTTGACAACCGCTTAGCGTCATCGCTAAGACCAATAAAAGAGGAGATTTATTCATAAATACCAATACATAGGGTAAAAAACTCGGCGAATACTACCCATAATGAGTCAACATTGCCACTTATGACCGTTAAAAGTTCCAAACAAATATGATTAGAAAATGTTAACTTATTGTTTATTAACTAATCGTTTTATTATTGTTGTTGCTAGCGCATGTTTAACCTTGAAAGGTCAACAGGCCCAAATTAAAAATGATCTTTGAACTTTCTCAGACTAGCAAAGTTTTCCCAAGGTTCATTGTTTTTTGTAACTAAACAATATTCTTTTGGTATTAATTCTGTAATGTTTGGCAAATTACTACGCATAAAAGGGTTAATTTTCAGCTCATGGCCTATGGTACTTGGCAACGTTATTTCATCTTTATTACGCAATTCATCCACTTGCTGGCTGTAAGCGAGTAACTCGGGGTTTCGTGGCTCAACCGCTTTTGCAAACGCCAAATTCGCCTGGGTGTATTCATGAGTACAATACACTTTGCAATCACTCGGTAGTGCACTAAGTTTATTAAATGAATGCCACATTTGTTCTGGAGTGCCTTCAAATAAGCGCCCACAACCACCGCTAAATAATGTGTCGCCAGTAAAGGCAAGTGCATCATTAACATAACAAATATGATCGAGTGTGTGGCCAGGCGTGGTGATAATATTAAATGAGGTGCCTAAAACGGTAATCGTTTGGTCTTCATTTAAAGGCTCTGTTATTCCTTTAAATGGACTGTTACTTGGGCCATAAACCTCAACGTTTGGATACTGTTTTACTAATTGGGCAACGCCATCAGTGTGATCATAATGATGATGCGTTATTAAAATACCGCCTAGGGTTAAATTATACTGTGCTAAATGCTCAGTGACCGGCGCAGATTGGCCAGGGTCAACCACCCACGCTTGATTATTATGCTCGGTGGTTAAGCACCAAATGTAGTTATCAGAAAAGGCTTTAATTGCTTTGACTTGCACCATGTATCGTTGCTCTATAAAGTGGTATTTAATTAATATTATAACGAGCTTATATAATGAAACCAGCCCTTAGTTTTCAAGAAGGCCCCAAACCGTTGTCATGGCAACAGTTTCCGCATGGTGATTATTTACGTTGTGATATAGAACGCAAATTGTCGCCGTGGTTACCACGTATGTTTGGCTATCATATGCTTAAATTGGGTAATTTAAGTGGCGAGTTAGATACCAGCAAAAGTTCCATTAAGCATCAAGTATGCGTTGCAGAGCCAGGCCCTTATACCGGAGTGGTGGCTGACATAGACGAACTGCCTTTTTATGAGCACAGTATAGATGCGTGCATTATGAGCCATTGTTTAGAGTATCACTCAGATCCACATCATATATTACGTGAGGCTCATCGTACGCTTATTCCCGGCGGTTATATTGCCATTACCGGTTTTAATCCGTTTAGCTTTTGTGGGTTAGCGCAATTACTGCCATTTAGTGGTCAAAAATTACCGTGGACAGGGCGCTTTTTTACCCCTGCACGGGTAAAAGACTGGCTTAATTTGCTTGGGTTTGAAATTGTGGCCGATGAACGCTTTATTTATTCATCGTTGGCACGCGGTAACCGGTTGTCGCGGTTTGCGTTTTGGCGCAGCTTTACCAAGCAATATTTAAAACCTATGGGCAGTGTATATTTGCTGGTGGCACGAAAGCGTGTTGCGCCACTTACGCCAATAAAACCTAAGTGGCATGCACGGCCACAATTTGCGCCAATAAAAGGGGTAGGGCTTAGGCAGACCTCAAAACAACATTATCAGCAAAATAAAAAATAGTGCGATGTTGAGGGTTATGGTTGGTAACCTTCATCATCAATTAAGTTGTTGCCGCTGGCCGCATCACGTGCAAGGTCGTCAACAATTTCATTATATTTATGGCCACTGTGACCTTTTACCCATTTCCAGGTAACGTCGTGCTCGGCGCAGGCTTTATCGAGACGTTTCCATAAGTCGACATTTTTAACCGGCTTTTTAGCAGAGGTTTGCCAACCGCGTTTTTTCCAATTGGTGATCCACGACTCAATGCCTTGTTTTACGTATTGGCTATCGGTAGTCAGGGTAACAGGGCATGAACGATTAAGTGATTCTAGCGCAACAATGGCAGCTAGCATTTCCATGCGGTTGTTTGTTGTGAGTTTGTAACCTTGACTTAATTTTTTTTCGTGGGCTTCATAAATCATAAAAATACCATAACCACCGGGGCCTGGATTACCTAAACACGAACCATCGGTGTAAATCTCTACGGTTTTTTGCACTGTTTTACCTTGATATTATGTACAATAAAGTGATTATAGAAAGATACCAGAGTCAGGCTTAATTCGATATGGCACGCAGACAAATAGTTTTAGATACAGAAACCACCGGCATCGACCCTAAACAAGGGCATCGTATTATTGAGATTGGCTGTGTGGAGCTAATGAATCGTCGGTTAACCGGCAATAATTTTCACGTTTACATAAATCCACAACGCAGCATTGAAGAAGAAGCAATCGACGTTCACGGTATTACCAACGAATTTTTACGTGACAAACCGCTTTTTAGAGACATTGCCCAAGAGTTTTTTGACTATATTAAAGACGCAGAACTCGTTATTCATAACGCGCCGTTCGATATTGGCCATATGGATAATGAATTTGCGTTATTAAATCAAGGTTATCAAAACACCCATGATTTTTGTGGCGTGCTTGATACCCTTAAAATGGCGCGTGACTTGCATCCAGGACAAAAGAACAACCTAGATGCGCTTTGCCGTCGCTACGATGTTGATAACACTAAGCGGACGTTACACGGCGCCTTACTGGATTCTGAGATTTTAGCCGATGTTTACCTGGCAATGACCGGGGGACAAGTAAAGCTAAATCTAAATCAAAATAAAGATGACTCAAGTGAAGATCAAAAGGGCGGTATTAGGCGCTTAAACAGCGATAGAGCCCCTTTGGTTGTTGTAGCAGCAAGCGAAGCAGAGCAAAGCGCACATCAATCACGTTTAGACATTGTACAAAAGGAGGGCGGCCATTGTTTATGGCGCGCTGAATAAGGCACTATTATGAAAACGCTATTAGTAGTTTCACTGTTTTTAATAGCCGCGTGCTTCATTCCCGATGCACACAGCGTTAAACAAGTTGAAGAGTTAAAAGGCAGCGGTAAACAAAATGAAATACCGTTACTGGATAACCGTTTTCGTATAGATGACAAAATTGATGAAATAAAATTAATATTTTTTAGACGTCCTGGGTCGCCTGCCGTTATTTTAGTTAGACCCGATGGCACTAAATACTTTGCAACCAATGCGGTAAGAAACACCAGCCTAGATTGGTACGACGAATTAAATTACGACCTAGTGGTTATTCGCAACCCTATGCCTGGGCCATGGCAAGTTATTGGCCAAATAATGCCACAGAGCCGTATTGTTGTAATTGGTGAGCTATCACTTAAGGTTGATCCACTCCCTAAGATTCTTTTTCAGGGTGAAACTGTAAAGGTAACCGGTGAGATTTTAAATGATGGCGAGCCCATTCGCGCTAATCTTTTCAAAGATGCGGTATCGCTCAATGTGAGTTTTGTGAGTACCAATAATGAAAATTTTGAAAATTTTGGAGCGGGCATACAGCAAGTTACTGAATTTAAAGACGATGGCTACGGATTTGATGAAAGTGCAAAAGACGGTGTGTTTACGGGTGAGTTTACCTTAAATTTCACTCCAGGCGAGTGGCGGCCAGAACTTTATATTACCACCGATGTCCTTGAGCGACGAGTTGTTCAAGACACGATAGTTGTGCATGAGCCGCCTTTTAGTTTTACCTCAGTTGAAGCAACCGATGAGGGGGACGATCACCGTATTACTATAAATATTGATGAAAAGTTATTAAAGCCTGAAACCGTGATCATGCAAGGGAAAATTTATTATCCCAATAATGAAGAGCAAGTATTTTACTTAGACACTAATAACACCGCAGTAAGAGAACTGGCTTTACAAGATTACGGATGGGGACGTTACAACATTGAAATTTCTGTGTTTGGCTCAACAGTAAATGACAGAGAGTTTATGGCTACGTTGCCAACCTATTTATTTGAAATAGAAAGACCGATAGAAGTTATTCCTGAAATTCCAAAAGCGAGCATCATTAAGGAAGAAAATATTCCAGAGCCTGTTATAAAACCAAAAGTAATGGCCACGGGATTAATGGTTAGTTTAATTATTGGTGGGAATTTGGCCATATTATTTATTGGTTGGTTATGTATTCGTGTTTTTGTGCAGAATAAACCGATAAAACTTAAATTGAATTTTGCTTTTTTAAAGAAAAAGAAAGCAACCGAGGCAAAAAAATCAGATCAGCAAAAAACAACTGATGCAGAAAATGGCTCAAAAAATGACAAAACAGGTGAAATTTTAAACCTTTCGATGTCAGATGACTAAAAAACCTGTAAAAAAACAAAAAAGCCCTTGACGAAGTAGGGGCTGGTTCGTATTATTCACGCCGCTGTCAGGGGAGACTCAGACAGCAACGAAAATGCGGAGTGGTAGTTCAGTTGGTTAGAATACCGGCCTGTCACGCCGGGGGTCGCGGGTTCGAGTCCCGTCCACTCCGCCAATTTTCGACAATTTGTAAGTAAAAGCTGGAGTGGTAGTTCAGTTGGTTAGAATACCGGCCTGTCACGCCGGGGGTCGCGGGTTCGAGTCCCGTCCACTCCGCCAACACTTACACAACATATGGTTGTAAAACATATTCTTATTATGGAGTGGTAGTTCAGTTGGTTAGAATACCGGCCTGTCACGCCGGGGGTCGCGGGTTCGAGTCCCGTCCACTCCGCCAATAAGAAAAAATAACAGTTTAAATACACGCTGGAGTGGTAGTTCAGTTGGTTAGAATACCGGCCTGTCACGCCGGGGGTCGCGGGTTCGAGTCCCGTCCACTCCGCCAACTATTTAAACACTGTTATATTACAAAATTTGTATGCTGGAGTGGTAGTTCAGTTGGTTAGAATACCGGCCTGTCACGCCGGGGGTCGCGGGTTCGAGTCCCGTCCACTCCGCCAACAAATTAAGTAATGACAAGTAAAAAGATATCTCTGCGGAGTGGTAGTTCAGTTGGTTAGAATACCGGCCTGTCACGCCGGGGGTCGCGGGTTCGAGTCCCGTCCACTCCGCCATTTGATATCGTAACAAAATTAGTAAGTGCATTACCCCATGCACATACCACTGCGGAGTGGTAGTTCAGTTGGTTAGAATACCGGCCTGTCACGCCGGGGGTCGCGGGTTCGAGTCCCGTCCACTCCGCCACTTGTTATTTCCTCAATAACAAGCAATAAATAATTTACTTATTAATAAATACAAACATCATTTTATCAGCTATCGGCTATCAGCTATCAGCTATCAGCTATCAGCTATCAGCTCGACTCTTATATACTAACCTGCTAATATTCTTGTCTATTCTTCAATATTCAGCTTCTTATCTCTGCATGAATTACCAAGAATCTAATCTCACTTTAAAAAAGGAAGCATTAAGATGAGTACATTAGGTCAGCAATTAAAGCAGCTAAGAAATAATAAAAAATTGAGCCAACCTGAATTTGCCCAGCAAGTAGGTATATATATCAAAACTTGAAAACGATAAATCAATTCCCTCGAATGAAATATTTAGAGCTTTATTGATAGCATTAGACCTTTCAATTGATGAGTTTATGAAGCCCCTTACCTACAGCCATGACAAAACAAGACTCATGTAAATACCCGATTTAGAGCTGTGGTTTAAAAGTAAAGCAGTAAAGAGCTCAGTCGCACAGCGTAAAATTATATACCTCGCTATGTTTCTGATTTCTTTTGGCTGTGCATTATTTTATGCAGGACATAAAAATTATCTGTTTAATGAACGCTTTTACGAATACAAATCACTGGGTGTGATCAAAACAGATGAACCCCTGAATGTTTTTACTCATTGGAGCAATTATATTATTGATTCAAACCGAGAGAAAAGAGAGGAAAAAACTCGTGAAATGCTGGCCAGAAGGGTACCCTGTTTTAAGTTAATGGATGAATACATCGGTGAATCATTTGTTGAAGAAGTCGAGGGAGGTAAACGACTTTATAACGTAGATGAACTCTCGCGAACAATACCACATGCAGGCAATAGTTGGTTTGAGTTTTTAGGTATTTTGGCTGCTGTATTTGGTTTGGCGTTCGCTTTACTGGAACCCAGATTAACCAAGCAATAAAAAAGTAATAAAAAGCCTGCTTACATGAAAACGCAGCAGGCTTTAATATAAATTGGCTTGCAATTATCCTTGTGGGCCAAATAACTCTTTTAAGTAAGTATCTAAAAAGTTGAGGTAGGCGTTTGAGGCGCTGATACGGTTTTCTTTTTTGCTAAAACCGTGTCCTTCATCATCAAATAATACATATTCTACTGGCACACCATTAGCTTTAACCGCAGCAACCAACTCATCGCTTTCAACTTGTAATACGCGTGGATCATTAGCACCTTGTATTACCATTAAAGGCTTAGTGATGTTATCGGCATGAAACAGCGGTGAAATAGCACGGTGACGTTCACCATCGGTGGCAGGATCGCCCATTTCATCGTAAAGCGCCTTTTTAAAGCTTTCCCACCATGGTGGAATTGAGTTCAGTGTGCGTACCCAGTTAGTCACACCAAAAATATTGATACCTACTTTGAACTCTTCCGGTTTAAAGGCAAGCGCGGCTGCGGTCATAAAACCGCCGTAGCTACCACCCATGATGCCGATTTTATCTGCATCGACCCAATCTAGGCTTTGTAAGTGTTTTTTACCGTAGATAATATCTTGTAGATCATCGGTGCCATGTTTTTTATCGTCTAAATGGAAAAATGTTTTACCATAGCCTGAGCTACCGCGGTTATTGACGGCAAAAATAGCATAGCCATGATTAACTAAATGTTGCTGCATTGCGCTATAACCAGTTCGGCTTTGCCCACCTGGGCCGCCATGCACCCAAATAAGTGCAGGTACTTTATTGGTGCTGCTGGCTTGTTTTGGTTTGTATAATACGCCCGGTATTTCTAAACCATCAAAACTTTTAAAGCGCACAATGGTGCTCTCTACTAAGTCGTTTTGATCTATATCTTCACTTAATGTGTTGGTAAGTTGCTTGGCTTCATTACTGCCAACTTGCCAAACAAATAAGTTGCTTGGTGAGGTATCTGAATTTAAATAAAACGCCATGGTTTTCTCATCGCTTGAGAAATTCACACCACGTAGATTTCCCGCAGGTAATTTAGGCATGGCAATTTCATCCCCAGTTTGCGTGTCTTTTACTGTGACCTTTGTGCTGGCATCAGCATTTACACCGCTTACTTGGTATCGCCCAGATTTAGAAAAATCAATAAAGCTAACGTCCCAATCATCTTTTAATGCTGGACTGTGCTTGCCTGTGGCGAGCTCATATTGCCACACCTCTGAAAACTCTCCTTTAGCGTCTGTTGAGTAGTATAAATATTTGCTGTCTACAGAGAAGGTCTCAGGCGTATATTGTGCTGGTGTATCGTGTTTTGAAATTAATTGCGGCTTGAGGGTTTTCTTATAGGTATCAAGAATAAACGTATCGCTGTCTTTATTGGTATTATTTTTAGACAGCGCAATGTAGCGTCCATCAGGGCTAATTGCGCCCACATCTAGTCCTTGTGTGTTTTGATAAACGGGCGTGACTTTATAGGTTTTGCTATCTACGCGATACAAGTCCATAAACTTGGCATCGCGTTGATTACTGGTAATAAAAAACTGACTGCCATCTTTAGTAAAGCCTGCAAAACTCGCGCGGGTTTCTTCCCCTGGGGTTAAATCTTTGATTGAACCATCAACTTCACGCACATAAACATGGTAGCGCTCATTACCGCCTGAGTCCTTGGTAAATAGTACACGCTCATCATTTGGGAAATAGCGAATAGGGTAGGTGCTGTCTTCAAAATTGGTTAGGCGCGTTTTGCTACCTGTTTTTACATCAACTTCATACAAGCTGTAAATACCGCTTTCATCGCTACTAACTAGAACTTTATCGCCAGTCGGGGAAAAGCTACTGCCCATGATAGATGTTGTATCAAAAAAGGTTTTAGCGTTATAGGTTTTTACTTGTCGTGTTTGCTCAGTTGCCACAGGGGTAGAGGCTGAATTATTAGATTGACTGCAACCTGTTAATGCAATTGATACTGCACAGGTAATACAGGCAAATTTGAGGGCTTTTTTCATAGATACATTCCTTGGATTATAATTATGGACTTTTAGTGTTAACCGAAGGTTTTTTAAACGCAAGTAATTAGCCTATTCGAACTGCAATAAAGTGTTACAAACCATGTAGCCCACGAAAATAGAAAACCAGTTATAATTCACTTTCAAAATCAGGGAGTATTTATGATAGAAGTCATTGGGTTACATAAACAGTTTGCTGAAAACGTATTGTACAGTGGTTATAGTGTGCAGTTTTGTGCACCTAAAATATGCATTGAAGCGCCTAATGGCCAAGGTAAAACAACGCTGTTGATGATGTTGGCAGAGCTCGAAACGCGCCAAAGTGGGCAGATTTTATTTTCTAAAAAAGCATTAACCGAACCGCATAAACAAGTTGCTATAGCATCAGACTGTATTGCTTTACCTGACTTTCTTACGGCAAAGCAAATTATTAACTTGTCCGTGAATACGCTGGGTTGTGATTGGCCAACGACAATAATAGATGGGTTTAATTTCAATGAATTTTTAAATACTCGTTTTGATGCGCTGTCGTCAGGTAATCAAAAGAAATGCCAGTTAATTTTAGCGCTTATGCGTGATGCACCTTATTTACTTCTAGACGAACCCAGCGCAGCACTTGATCAAGCCAGTATTCAGTATTTATTAGTACTGCTTGATGAATATCTAATAGATAAGCCAAATGGGCAAATAGTCATCACCTGCCATGAACCAGCGCCATTTATTGAGCGTGGCTTTGAGTGTATACCGTTATGATTGCAAATTTAAAACAATCAATCGGGCAATATCGCTCTTTTATGGATTATCGTTATCAGGCTTACAAAACTGAACTCACGCAATTATTGTTACAACTAAAAAGCTTTGGGTTGTTATTTTTAGTGGTGTTAGGCTCGTCAGTGTTGGGTTTGATATTGCTACTTTTTTTAGGCCTTGGAAAAATTATAGACAGCAGCGCAGCACCCCAATACGGTGCACAAATGGCTTTATTTTATTTGTTACTACAAAGTGTGATGCTCAGCGCAATGAAGTCAGCAATTAAAAATAGTAAGCAGCGGTTATTTCAGCAAACTATTGCACGATCAGTTTGGTTAAATTTAGTCGATATTAAACTATTAACGCTCAGTAATGCATGGCTTATAGCCAGTGTATTAATTGCGCTAGATTTAACGCTAACACAATGGGTTAAAGTACCGCATTTTATTGTATTTATGTTGCTGCAGTTTATCTTGGGCGTTTTGTGTTTATACAAAACCAGCGCACTGGTATATGGCTTTTTGTTTAGCACGATATTAGTGCTGGTTCCTATTCATATGCAGCCGCTCACTTATCATATGGGCTTTGCTTTATTGTTTGCGCTGAGCCTTTTTGTCCCCGTGGTTAATGTTAACGGGCGTATTGCAGTAAGTTCATTATTGGGCTTTTGGTTTTGTTATTTATTAAACCATTGTTGGACACTTGTTTGGCGCGTGTCGTTACTTTTATGTGTATTCATGGCATCAGCTGCGCTAATAAACGAACGTGCTGATTTAGTACCTATACTTGTGATATTAGCCATGGCTTTTATTGTACTCTTTAGTAGTTCATTGCAATTTGATTGCGGTAGGGTGTATGAGCAGTATCGATTATTTTTTAAAACATGCGAGCAAGAACGCGCCTTTTATATTAGCCAGTTTTTACCTAGCATATTGCTGTTTTTATTAGCCACAATAAGTTATAGCGTTATTTTTGGTTACACTCATATTGTATTATTTGTCATTGGAAATATGTGGTGTGTATTACAGGTTTACCTTGCACAAAAAAAACCAGCGCATTATGCGCTGGTTTGGCTAATTTTAGCAGGGTTGCTGCTAGCTTTACTAAACTAGTTAAGCGGCATCTGCCTTTTTAGATTTAGCTTTGCTATTACGCGCTGCTTTGCCGGCAAGTAAATCTGCAGGGTCAAAGTCGTCAACGTTAATAACGTCTAAGCGAGCTTGTTCAACAGCTGCTAACTTATCAGCTTCAGCTTGGCTTAAAATGCCGGCTTCTAAGCCCATTTGCGCCACTTTATCAAGTTGGAAGAATGGCAATTTAACGCCTTTCTCTTTACATACGCGTTCAAATAAAGGCTCTACCTCTAGCACGTCTTTAAGCGTTTGCTCTTGACGACCTACAAGGTTAAGCGGCTCGTTTGTAAGGTATACATAACTTGCTAAACGATTACGCGTTTCGCTAGGCACTTGCAGTAATTGCGCTAGTTTATGCTCAAGTTTGTCGGTAGGTTTACGAACCGGGCGACCAAACGGGAATAACAATACTTTTAATACGCCACGAAGTGGTGCAGATGGCATATTGTTGATTAAATCAGCAAGCGCACGTTGACAGTGGTAAAGGTGATCCTGACAGCTCCACTGAACCAGTGCAAAATCTTCTTTTTTACGGCCTTCGTCGTTATAACGTTTAAGCGTTGCAGACACTAAGTAAAGGTAGCTTAATAAGTCACCTAAGCGTGCTGAAATACGTTCTTTACGTTTAAGTGAACCACCAAATACTGCCATACTAATATCAGACATAAGTGCAAGCGATGCACTAAAGCGTGAAGCTATACGATAAAACTCTGCCGTTTCGTCTTTGTACGGCACACTAGTAAAGCGAGCGCCAGTAAGTGCAAGCCACTTAGTGCGTACTAGGTTAGACATGGTAAAGCCAATGTGGCCCATTAGCGCTTTATCAAATACGTTAAGCGCTTCTTCGCGGTCTTCAATTTCACACGCACCTAGCTCGGTAAGTACAAATGGATGACAACGAATAGCACCTTGACCATAAATAATCATATTACGGGTCAAGATGTTTGCACCTTCAACGGTAATGGCAATAGGTGCACCTTGATAGCCACGACCTAAATAGTTATTTGGCCCAAGCATGATCCCTTTACCGCCTAGCACGTCCATTGCATGAATGGTGGCATCGCGCATTTGCTCGGTAAGGTGGTATTTAATAATAGCCGAAATCACAGATGGTTTTTCGCCTAAATCAACAGCACCGGTAGACATACTTACTGCAGCGTCTGAGCTGTAAGCATAACCGGCAAGCTTCGCCATTGACTCTTCAACCCCTTCCATTTTACCAATTGGTAAGCGGAATTGACGACGAATACGGCTATAAGCACCTGTTGCTACAGCAATCATTTTAATGCCACCGGCTGAATTTGACGGCAATGTAATTGCACGACCAACCGATAAACACTCAACCAGCATACGCCAGCCTTGACCAGCCATTTCTGGGCCACCAATAATGTAATCAAGTGGTACAAAAATATCTTTACCGCGAGTAGGGCCATTTTGGAACGGCACATTAAGCGGGAAGTGACGACGACCAATTTCTACCCCAGGGGTATCTGTTGGGATAAGTGCACAGGTAATACCAGGCTCTTTAACGTCACTTAATAATCCATCTGGATCTTGTAATTTAAATGCTAGACCAAGAACCGTAGCTACAGGTGCAAGTGTAATGTAACGCTTGTTCCATGTAAGGCTTACACCGACTACTTCTTCGCCATTCCATTGCCCTTTACATACTACACCGTAGTCTGGAATTGAGCTTGCATCAGAACCTGCCTCTGGCGAAGTAAGAGCAAAACATGGAATTTCTTGACCGCTTGCTAAACGCGGTAAGTAATGATTTTTTTGATCTTCAGTACCGTAGTGCTGTAATAACTCACCCGGGCCTAACGAGTTAGGTACTCCAACAATTGACGAAAGCAATGTTGATTTACTGGTTAGTTTTTGCAGTACACACGATTGTGCAAATGCAGAGAATTCTAAGCCGCCGTATTCCTTTTTAATGATCATGGCAAAGAATTTGTTATCTTTCAGATATTGCCATACATCCTGAGGTAAATCCGTTAGCTCATGCGTAGCTTCCCAATCGTCCAGCATACTACATACAACTTCAACAGGGCCGTCGATAAATGCCTGCTCTTCAATAGTAAGCTTTGGAACTGGATACTGGTGAAGCTTTTTCCAATCTGGGTTACCACAAAATAAATCAGCTTCCCACCAAGTTGTACCGGCATCAATAGCTGACTTTTCGGTGTCAGACATGCTCGGTGTAACTTTTTTGAAGACCTTGAAAATAGGCTTGATAATATATTGCTGACGAATGCCAGTAACAGAAAGAGGCACTGCGATGATTAAAAAGATCACCCAGCTAATTAAACCAAAAGCACCAGCAAAGGTACCAATTAATAATGTTGCGGCAGAAACACCAAGTGCTGTGTTCCAACTCGCTCTGTGGTAAAGCGCAATGCTGAGCAGTGCGATTAAACCGAGTGTAAATATGAGTGTCATTGCTAATTCCTTAATAGAGGTCAGACCACCTTGTTTAGAGTAGCGCTAGTAACGCTAAGTTTCAAGTACATTACTTAGATTAAAGTGTAGTTATCGGTACGATTATTACAATCCGTTGTATGTTATACGAACAGTTTGGCTGTAATCGTTTATTTTGGCTTATCATAAAAAATATAAGCGTTAAAAAATCAATTAATCTAGTAGTAATATAAGTTTAATTAAGTAAATATACTTATGATTTTCAGTGTACGCTTATTAAAAATAGAACGATATTCTATGTTTAGCTTTTTAAAGGTTTATTTATTTTATGTGTGAATTACTTGGCATGTCAGCCAATGTGCCAACGGATATTTGTTTTAGTTTTTCAGGGTTGTTGGAGCGCGGTGGCAATACGGGGCCGCATAAAGATGGCTGGGGCATTACTTTTTATGAAGGCAAAGGTTGTAGAACCTTTAAAGATCCTGAGCCAAGTTACCAGTCAGAAATAGCTAAATTAGTTAAAGCTTATCCGATTAAAAGCGTATCGGTGATAAGTCATATTCGTCAAGGCAACCGCGGGCGAGTGTGTCTTGAAAACACCCATCCGTTTACTCGTGAGTTGTGGGGGCGTGAAATAACCTATGCTCATAACGGGCAGCTTTCAAATTATCATGATTTAAAACCTGAATATTATCGACCTGTGGGTAATACCGATAGCGAGTTGGCATTTTGCTGGTTGCTTGACAAAATTCGTGAAAAGTACCCGCAGCGACCAAGTAATATGGCGTCGGTTTTTAGATATGCGGCTAAGCTTTCGCATACGCTACGTGAAAAAGGCGTGTTTAATATGTTATTGACCGATGGTGTATTTGTTTTAGCGTATTGTACTAATAATTTACATTATATAACGCGCCGTGCGCCATTTGGTAAAGCAACACTTATTGATGCTGATATGGTGGTCGACTTTCAACAAGAAACCACACCAAACGATGTGGTAACGGTTATAGCAACAAGGCCGCTAACCAACGATGAACGCTGGCAAAAAATGCAGCCAGGAGAGTTTGCGTTATTTAAAATGGGTGAATTAATGTAGGTTGGTAGAGTAAAACGAAACTCAACTTAAAGTTTCAAATTTAAGTATTGAAATGAAAAGCCCAAGTTATGGTTATCACACTTGGGCTTTTTATTAGCACCTTGTAAGCATTTTATTCTGGTGTTAGTTCGCTTTTAACTTCTGCAGATAAAGCAGGTGGATTGATCACGGTAAACGATTTCATTTGCACTTCAAACTGCTCCACACCTTTTTCACCCTTCCACATGCGCACTAGCATGTAATCCATTTCTGGGGCAAACCAGGCTAAAGCTTGGCGTTTATCGTTATCGTATAAGCGTTTAACTTTCACTGCTTCTACATTACCTATAGGCAGAGAAATCATTTCGGTTTCTACCACTTCAAAGTCGTAGTCACGGCAATTACCTTTTTTATCAACCAGTGGAAACGAGAAACTGGTTTTTCCTTTTTTAAGTCCTTCACGAACTTGTACTTGATAAGAAATACCATCTTGGAAGTTATCATGCCATTGGCATTTTAACGGGTAATCGCTGGTGTTACTGGTAACAGTTTTGGTTAGACGGTCAAAGTTAATTTTATACTTTTTGTCAGGCCCAGTGCCTGTTCGGATCATCGTGTAATCAATAGGCTCTACTGTATCATTCATAAAGCTAAAGGTTGATGACTCTTGACGTGAGTCAGAGAAAATCATCCATTCAATATCGCTGTGGTAAGTGACTCGGTAGTTATTATTATCGAGTTTTTTTAGTTCACGCTCGGCTTTGCCATGATTAGTGCCTTTGCGCAAAATATCGTAGCTGGCTTGATACTGGGTTAACTCACCTGCAATCAGGCTGGTAGGAAGTAATAAAGTGCCCGCACATAATAGCCAGGCACTTAATTTTTTATTTTGGGTAGTGCGCGCCGTGTGCAGGAAGTTGTTTTTCGTCAAGAACTGCATAATCTGCTTCCATCGTAAGTCGTTGTTCACTGAACCACTTGACCACCAAAGGATAAATTATGTGCTCTTGCGCATGCACACGCTTAGCGAGCGTGTCTGCTGTATCGTCTGCTAATACAGGCACTTTGGCTTGAAGAATAACGGGTCCGCCGTCTAATTCTTCAGTAACAAAGTGAACACTAACGCCGTGAATGTCGTCTTTTGCATCAATTGCTCTTTGGTGGGTATTCAGCCCCTGATACTTAGGCAACAAAGATGGATGAATGTTCAACATTTTTCCAACATATTTTTGCACTAAGCTAGGAGTTAGAATACGCATAAACCCAGCTAATACAACTAGATTTGGTTCAAAAGAGTCAATTATATGCATTAATTGGGCATCGTACGCTTCGCGTGAGTCAAACTCTTTATGACTCAGCACGTGTGTGGCAATACCTGCATTTTTTGCACGCTCTAACCCATAAGCGTCTGCTTTGTTACTAATAACAGCCGCTATATGGGCGTTTATCTCGCCGCTTTCACAGGCGTCTATAATGGCTTGTAAATTTGAGCCACTGCCTGAGATCAAAACTACTAGACGAGTGGGTGCCATTACGCAGCACCACCTACAATTTCAACTTGCTCTTCGCCAGCAACTGCATCTTGGATTTCACCAAGGTGCCATGCGTTCTCGCCAAGATCTTTTAAGATATTTAAGCTATTTTCAAGCTCATCCGCAGGTACAACTAACACCATGCCTACACCACAGTTAAATGTGCGGTACATTTCGTGTGTTGTAATGTTGCCGTTTTCTTGCAACCAGCTAAACACACTTGGCCACTGCCAGCTATTACCTTTAACAACCGCTTTAGCAGATTCAGGTAATACGCGTGGGATATTTTCCCAAAAACCGCCACCAGTAATATGCGAAAGGGCATGCACGTCTACTTGCTTGAACAACTCAAGTAATGGTTTAACGTAAATACGTGTTGGTTCTAAAAGGTGCTCACCTAAGGTTTTGCCATCAATCACTTGGTTAGTATCAGCGTTAGAGACTTCTAAAACTTTACGAATTAAAGAGAAACCATTTGAGTGAGGACCGCTAGAAGCAAGGGCAATAAGTTGATCGCCTGCAGCTACTTTAGTGCCATCAATAATTTTTGATTTTTCTACCACACCGGTACAAAAGCCTGCCATGTCGTAGTCTTCACCATCATACATACCTGGCATTTCAGCTGTTTCGCCACCAATTAGGGCACAACCTGAAATTTCACAACCTTTACCAATACCGGTTACTACGTCGGCTGCTGTGTCTACATCTAGTTTACCCGTTGCATAGTAATCTAGAAAAAACAGGGGTTCAGCGCCTTGTACTATTAAATCATTTACACACATCGCAACTAAGTCGATACCTACAGTATCGTGCTTTTTAAGGTCAATTGCTAAGCGTAACTTAGTGCCAACACCGTCAGTGCCTGCTACAAGTACAGGTTGCTTATAACCTTCAGGAATTTCGCAAAGTGCGCCAAAACCACCAATTCCGCCCATCACTTCAGGACGACGAGTTTTTTTAACTACGCCTTTAATACGCTCAACAAGTGCATTACCAGCGTCGATATCTACGCCCGCGTCTTTATAGCTTAGAGACTGTTTTTGTTCGCTCACAGGTTTTCCTCAAAATAGTTGTTTTGATGCTTACTTAGAAACGCGCGTATTTTACAACAATTGCAAGGGCGCGGCTAGTTGAAATCTGGATTTGATTTTAAAGACAAGGACACTTGTCCGCTAGTTGCTGTATTAGTAAACAAAAAAAGCGCCCAATGGCGCTTTTTAATATGGAAATAAAAATTAATACTACAAATTAGGCTTTAGCTGTAAGTATCGCTCTAAGTGGTGCAGGGTAGCCTTCAATGGTTTTACTGGTGTCAGCGGGGTCTAAAAAGTCAACTAAAGATTCGTTTTCCATCCAGTCAGTTTTACGCTGCTCGTCGAGCGTTGTAATAGCACAATCTTTAATTTTCACATCTTTAAAGCCAACACGTTCCATCCACAGCTTTAGTGCCGCAGTGCTTGGAATAAACCATACATTACGCATTTTTGCGTAGCGGTCGGTCGGAACCAGTACGGTGTTTTCATCGCCTTCAATAACTAAAGTTTCAAGTACTAGCTCACCACCAGGGCGAAGCTGTGCCTTTAATTGCGCTAAAAAGTCGATAGGTGAGCGACGGTGATAAAGTACTCCCATCGAAAATACCGTATCAAATGCTTTAAGCTCTGGCAGGGCTTCTACACCTAATGGTAATAAATGCACGTTTTCATCAGGGTTGAAGTGTTTAATTGCCTGAAACTGGCACAAAAATAAGTCAGATGGGTCAATACCCACCACAAACTGTGCACCTTCACCGCGCATACGCCATAAGTGATATCCCGAGCCACAACCAATATCTAATACAGTACGGCCTTTTAATGGCTCAATATGCGGTAGGAGTCGATCCCATTTCCAGTCACTGCGCCATTCTGTATTAATATCGATACCGTGAACGTTAAACGGGCCTTTACGCCAAGGCATCATTCGTTTTAATAAATGCGTGGTTTGCTTTTTTTCGCCTTCAGTCATTTCGCCAGGCGCGCCTATTGCTACTTTGCTGACAATATCAACGTGGTTTGTTGATACCTCAGGTAAGTTTTTTAGTACTTTTTGCCATTGAGGCAAATCGCCATGGCTAGCCTCTTGTTGCCAATGCTTTAATTGCGCAGGCAAGGTTTCTAGCCAGTGGCTAAGTGGGCTTTGTGCAATTGCAGCGTAAAATTGGTTAAACCATGCAGACATGTGTCACTCTCTAAATTATTTAATTGCTACCATTGAGCAAAAATTAAAACATTGATACCACACTTGCGTTTGGCTAAAACCAATGTCGCTTAAACGCTGTGTATGTGTGCTAAGTGTATCGGGGCGCATTACGTTTTCAATGGCGGTACGCTTTTGGCTTATTTCAAGCTCAGAGTAGCCATTATGACGTTTAAAGTCGTGGTGCAAGTCAATCAGTAAGTTATCGCATTGCTCGTTTTCGGCTTTAATTTTTTCACTTAATAGCAAAACGCCACCGGGCTTTAAATTAGCGTATATTTTTTCAAGTACCGCTTTGCGCTGCGCAGGTGGAATAAACTGCAGAGTAAAATTCATCGCTACTACTGAGGCATTTTGAATATCAAGCTCGTTAATATCACCTAATGTAACCGTTACAGGAACGTCCGATCTGAACCCTTGTAAATGGACCTTACAACGCTCCACCATGGCTTGTGAGTTATCTACAGCAATAATGTGGCAGCTATCTGTTTGAATATTACGGCGCATACTTAGGGTAACCGCCCCTAACGAGCAGCCTAGGTCATACAAATTTGAATTTGGCTGAGCATACTCGCCCGCTAATTTTCCCATGGTACTTACTATGGTGGCGTAACCGGGTACCGAGCGTTGGATCATGTCGGGAAATACTTCAACCACGTTTTGATCAAAACTAAAGTCTTTTACTTGTTGCTCAGAGGCATAAATACTGTCTTTTATACTCACGAAGGCAGTCTCTTTGAAAATAATAGTGCTATTTTAACATTTTATGCTGGATAGTCAGTGATAAATTCAGTAGCTTGACTAGAATTATGAAGAATAAGTATAAAAGAGATTATTAAATGAGCAAAAGTAAGGTTATTAGTACCGACGATATATTAGCAACATTATGCCACTCAGTAACGGGTGTACTTTCATCAGCCAGCGGCAACGAGATCAGCTATTCAGCCATGGTACAAAAAATAACGCGTACTTGTATGCGACCAGACATAGGCTGTTTTGTTTTATTTGACGGGGGCTTTACCGGCTTAGTTGTTACCAACTTTACAGCGCAAGCGGCCATGGAAATTTACGGCGATTATATGCGTAACATGGGTATGCCAGAAGACGAAATCGCGCATAGTCACTTATCTGATGACGTTTCAAACGTGATGGGTGAGTTGATGAACCAAATAGTGGGCGACTTCACGTCAAAAGTGCGTGAACAACTGCATACCTCTATTACCCAAAATCAGCCAAAAATGATGGCTATTAATAAACAGGTGCAAATATCGGTTGATACCACTATGGATCGCCCGCAAGCTCGCCGTGTAACGTTTACAACTCGCAATCAAAATATCTTCTATTTAGAATTGGCGATGGATAAAACAGAGTTTATTAAACTTCACGACTTTGACATTGTAGAAGCGATAGACCCAGACGATATTATCGAAAATGAGGCTAAGCAAAAAGCGGATAAAGAAAAAGCGAAACAGCCAAAGCAAGATGATAGCGATGACGACTTTATGGCCGAATTAGGGCTTTAACGTTTTTACGTAGGCTGGGTTAAGTGAAACGAAACCTAACACGCTTTTAAGCTCTTAGCTGTCAGATTAGAAAGTGACAATAATAAAAACGCGATGTATATCGCGTTTTTTGTTAACGAGGGCTTTCATTGTGAACTCGTGTGTCATTATTTTGGCTGACCGCTGACCGCTGACCGCTGACCGCTGACCGCTGACCGCTGACCGCTGACCGCTCAATTATACGGATTCTCACCCATCGCAATAGCCACACAAAAAATCCGTAAATCTAGCTCTAGCTGATGGTACTGTGGCTCCATATGACAGCACAGTTTATAAAAGCCTTTATTGTGGTCTTTTTCTTTAAAATGCGCGAGTTCGTGCACCACTAATGCTTTTAATAATGGCTCTGGCGCGCGCAGTAAATCGCTGTTTATTGCTAAATCGTGCTTGCGGGTTTTACCATGCATACGGTACGTGTGGGTACCGAGTGCATTGGTAACCATATCACCTTGTTTTTTAAACGCAGCGCGTCCAAATGGCGGGGCGTTTTTTAAATACTGCTTTTTAAGCTCAGTGGCGTAGCTATACAGTAACTTATCACTGGTAATTCGATGCGCCTGCGGGTATTTTTTAAGTAAATACTCACTTACTTTTCCTGCTTTTATTAGGCTTAATACTTGCTCAACGATATTGGCAGGGTAGCCGGTAAAGTAACGTGCGTATTCACTCATTATTGTCTCTGTATTTTGAATTTATTTTTAAAAAAGTGCTTGCTGGTGGGCTTCTTTTTCGCCACTAAATGGGTTGAGTACATTGTGATTATACCCCAAATCTTGGCAAAACTGACGAGCAAGCAGCGGCGCTTCGCGGTTATCAGCGGTATGAAAAAACACATAAGGACTTTTGCCCTCATCAAGCCACTGAGTTACTTTGCTAAGCCAAGGCTGATAAAAGGTCTTATAATCGTTTTCTAAATCAGCAATAACAAAACGTGCCATAGGCTGCGAGCCCGTAGCAATAGCGTGAACTGGTAAATGCGGTTTTTTCTGTTGTGCGTCTATTAGCGCTTCGGTGGTTGGCTTTACTGCAAAGAGCGCCCGAGTATCCATAGCAATACGGTTTATATTATTTGCCATTAAAAGCTGATTAAGTGCGATTTCGGCCTCACCTTTTTTAAAAAAATCAGGGTGGCGTACCTCAACCCCATAGTTTAGCTCTTTAGGAAGTAACTCAATAAAAGCGGCAAGCTTAGCTAAATGTTGTGGCGCAAACGCCTTAGGTAATTGCAGCATTATTTGCCCTGTTTTTTCAAATAGAGGGGCGAATAAATTAAGCCAATTAGTTAGCTCATGTTGCACGTTAGTAAGTTGGAGTTCGTGACTAAAGCGCCGATGAAATTTAAAGGTAAATTTAAACTCATCAGGTACACTGGCAGCCCATCGTAATACGGTGTCAGGCGAGGGATCGGCGTAAAAGCTAGTATTACCTTCTACCGAATTAAAATGCTGCGCATATTCGCTAAGCATATCGGCATTTTTACACTGGCGTGAAAATAAATTTCCTTTCCATGCGCTGCTCGACCACTGCGGGCATCCAATATATAGCATACAAACAAAAGCCTTGTTATAAAGTGCCTGTAGTGTAACAAATAACAAAACAGTGCGCTGTAAATTCAACCTCGAAAGGTAAACACGCCCTAGCATCTTCAACCTACTTGGGTATAATGCAGGGCTTAATTTGATTATTTTGAATTGCTAGCGGTTTTATTTTCATTTTGGTGTTTATAAAAACTTTTAAAACAACAGTGTTTAACCGCTATATGCCTTTTATCTGACAGGAAAACTATGCGCTCTATATACTGCGGACAGCTAAATAAAACTCACGTAGATCAGGAAGTTGAACTATGTGGCTGGATCAACAAACGACGTGACCTTGGTGGACTTATCTTTGTCGATTTACGCGATAGAGAAGGTTTAGTACAAGTTGTATTCGATCCGGAAGTTGAAGGATTAATGGAAACAGCTAACAAACTTCGTCAAGAATTTTGTGTTCAGTTAAAAGGGATTGTACGCGCTCGACCAGACAGCCAAGTAAATAAAGACATGGCTACCGGTGAAGTAGAAATTTTAGGCACGGGTTTAACGATTATTAACCGCTCTGAGCCTATGCCACTTGATTTTAACCAAGTGAACTCAGAAGAGCGTCGTTTAAAATACCGTTACTTAGATTTACGTCGTTTAGAAATGAGCGACCGTATTAAATTACGTGCTAAAGCAAGCAGCTTTGTACGTCGCTTTTTAGATGAAAATGGCTTTTTAGATATCGAAACGCCAGTATTAACTAAAGCAACGCCAGAAGGTGCGCGTGATTATTTAGTACCAAGTCGTGTACACAAAGGTAGCTTTTACGCATTACCGCAGTCGCCACAGTTATTTAAGCAATTGTTGATGATGTCGGGTTTTGACCGTTACTACCAAATTGTCAAATGTTTCCGTGATGAAGACTTACGTGCTGACCGTCAACCTGAATTTACTCAAATAGATTTAGAAACCTCGTTCATGAGCTCTGATCAAGTACGTGGCATGACAGAGAAAATGATCCGTGAAATGTGGCAGTCATTACTAAATGTTGATTTAGGTGATTTCCCAATTATGCCTTACTCTGAGGCAATGAGCCTATATGGTTCTGATAAGCCAGACTTACGTAACCCAATGAAGCTAATTGATGTAGCCGATTTAGTAAAAGACGTAGAGTTTAAAGTATTCTCGGGTCCAGCAAATGATGAAAAAGGCCGTGTTGCAGTACTAACGGTACCAGGTGGTGCATCACTTTCTCGTAAGCAACTAGATGACTACACTAAGTTTATCGGTATTTACGGTGCTAAAGGTTTAGCATGGATGAAAGTAAATGACCGCGATGCAGGCGTTGAGGGCGTGCAATCGCCAATCGCTAAATTCTTAAATGAAGATGTGATCACGCAGTTACTTGAACGTACTAATGCACAAACAGGCGATATCATTTTATTTGGTGCGGATAAACGCAACACGGTAAATGAAGCCATGGGCGCACTTCGTTTAAAAATTGGTATTGATTTAGAAATCACTAATTTAGATAGCTGGGCACCACTTTGGGTTGTTGACTTCCCAATGTTTGAAGAAGATGACGAAGGCACATTACACGCTGTACACCATCCATTTACTGCACCAAAAGATATTAGTGCCAGTGAGCTTGAAGCAAACCCAGCAGCGGCTATTTCAGATGCTTACGATATGGTATTAAACGGCTACGAAGTGGGCGGTGGCTCGGTACGTATTCACAATGCAGATATGCAAGAAGCGGCATTTAGAATTTTAGGTATTGAAGCGCAAGAGCAGCAAGATAAATTTGGTTTCTTACTTGATGCACTTAAATACGGCACACCGCCGCATGCAGGTTTAGCGTTCGGTTTAGACCGTTTAGTTATGTTGTTATGTGGTACTGATAACATTCGTGACGTTATTGCTTTCCCTAAAACCACACAAGCATCGTGTTTATTAACCGATGCGCCTAGCAAAGCAAACAGCGATTCGCTGACAGAGCTTGCTATTAGTGTAGTTGAGAAAGAATTACCAAGCGCAGAATAAAGCTAGCTTTTAGTTAGATTAAAACCCCTTAGGCTGAATACCTAAGGGGTTTTTTGTTTGGCATAACCCAATTTAGGTGCTTTATTTTTATGAGCGAGTTATTTAAAGATAGTCATTATTTTGATCAGTCATTTTCAAACTTTACAGCAAATGCAAAGCGCTTTAGCGATATTGAGTTTGAACAATGTCAGTTTATTGATTGCGATTTTAGTCACAGCCAGTTTAGTGCCTGTCGGTTTATAGAGTGTGAATTTATTAACTGTAATTTGACTGAACTTAATTGGAATTACAGCTCCTTAGAAGAGGTGAGCTTTGCAAATTGTAAGCTCAATAGCATAGTGTGGGGGCAAGTAAATTGGCCGCAATTAGCGCTAACGTCACCGGTGAGTTTTAAACAGTGTGAGCTGAGCCATAGTTCGTTTTTTGAATTACAGTTAAAAGCCTTAACAATGACGAACTGTTTTGCCAAAGATGTCGATTTTAGACACGCTAACTTAGCTCAAAGCAACTTCTCGGATACTGACTTTAGAGACAGCCTGTTTCATCAAACTAATGTGAGAAAAGCAAATTTTGTTGGCGCAACGCAATTTAATATTGATATAACAAGCAATGATGTGAGTAATGCAAAGTTTGAACGGCTTGAAGCGTTAAATCTATTAACAGGACTTGATATCGAGCTGGTTGATTAGCCGCAAGAGCTTACGGCTAATACGTATATTTACTATTAGCAAGCAGGGCCATTTTTGTTACGTGCACTAGCAAGTGCGCGGGCTATGCTCAGTAGCTCAGGCGAAATATCATCAGCGCCATCTTTAATCAGTTTAGTTACATCACCAGATGAATATAAGCTATCACGCGGTGATTTAATCCCAAGCTCTCTCACAAAGTCTTTGGTTTTACCTGTACTGCCGGTTTCAATAAACTTAAAAATAATGCGTTCGTTGTTACTTTTCGGCTCGGCTTGTAACACTTTAATTTCTTCTTGGTAGGCTTCAATTCTGCTTTGTAAAATATTGATGCGCTGTTCAATGCTGCTGTATGATTTCATGAATGGATTCTTTTGCGATAATAGTAAAACAATAATCGCTATTATCGCACAAATTAGCAAAGGCGCGCGCTAACCTTTATAATAAAAATTAATACTAGTTAAAAATATATAGATAATACAATGAAATGCATGTTAAAAATTATAAAAAAGCGTTTAATATTAAGTGCGCTTACTTTAAGTACTACGCTATTTGCATCATCAAGTTATGCCCAAGACGATGCAATCATTGATGATAGTCGTAATCGCTCTATACCTGTAAATATTACCCTACCAACTAACCACCTTAAGTGCAGCGCGCAAGTAAAATGCCCAGTGGTATTTGTAAATGCGGGGTACGGCATTAGCCACAATGAATATACCTTTGTAAGTAAGTTATTTAATGCGCAAGGCTATTTAAGCATCGCGGTAGCACATGAGCTTAAAAGTGACCCTGCGCTTAATCGTGCGCAGCCATACCTAACTACTCGTATGGAAAATTGGCACCGGGGTGTTGTAACCCTCAAATTTTTAGTTAATGAGCTAAGTGTTAAATACCCTGAGTATGATTTTACAAAACTCACTTTATTTGGCCACTCAAATGGTGGGGATATCTCAGCCTTGTATACAGCTATTTATCCAAGTGAAGTAAGCCAATTAATTACGCTCGATCACCGCCGCATGTTATTGCCACGCAATAAAAACATACATGTGCTCACACTTCGAGGTAGTGATTACCCAGCCGATGTGAACGTGCTTTTAACCGACCAAGAGTTAACTGTTTATCCTGTTACACAAACGTTGATAGCAGAATCACGTCATAACGATATGTACGATGGCGGCCCTAAATGGCTGGTGGATAGAATGAGTAAAGAGGTAGCGGCGTTTTTAGAAAATTAAACGATACAGTCAGCTTTTAAATTAAAATCCTAAAAATAGCGCAGGCCTACTGCGCTATTTTAGTTTTAAGTTACTCTACCAGTTCACTCACCACCAAAGGGCTATTATGTAGCGTTTTATGCACAGGGCATTTATCGGCTATTTCGAGTAATCGATTTCGCTGAGCGTCAGTTAAATCTCCTTGTAAGGTTATTTTGCGAGTAATAGCCTCTAAATTGCCGGTTTTTTCGCAATCATCACAATCTTGGTTGTAATTGCGGGTATGGTTAAGCTCTACTTTTATATGCTCTAGCGGTAACTCTTTGCGACTTGCATACATGCGAAGTGTCATTGCAGTACACGCTCCAAGCCCAGCGAGTAAATGATCATAAGGGTCTGGGCCTAAGTTTTTACCACCAACATCAGTAGGCTCATCAGCAAGCCATGTATGGTTTTTAGTACTCACGTGCTGAGTGAATTGATGATCTTTTTCTTCAACTAATACACTGCCGTTAGTTAATTTTGCACTATAGGGTGTTTTCTCGTATTTAACATAGCGATTAGCCCACGTAGCAATGACATCGGCTGCGTAGTTAGCGTCTTCTTTATTGCTGAGTAAGTGATCGGCATTATCTAAACTTATAAAGCTTTTTGGATGCTTGGCAGCGGCGTAAATTTTTTCGGCTTCGCTAATATTCACGGTGGCATCAATAGGAGAGTGCATAACCAACAAAGCACGCTTAAGCTTGCCTATATGGCTGTTATCGTATTTGGCGATGTCATCTATAAATTGCTTTTTAATCGTAAACTCACGCCCAGCTAAACACACTTTTGCTTCACCCGATTGGTTTATTTCATCTAAATGAGCAGCAAAGTTATGAGTAACATGCTGGGCATCTGATGGCGCGCCTATAGTCGTAATAGCTGACACTTCGGGTATGTGCTCTGCTGCTGCAAGCACCGCAGCACCACCTAAGCTGTGACCTATTAATAACTGAGGTGCTTTAAAGTGTGTTCTTAAGTGATTGGCAGCAGCCACTAAATCTTGAATGTTTGATGAAAAGTTACTGTTGGCAAAGTCACCATCGCTATTACCAAGCCCTGTAAAATCAAAGCGTAATACAGCAATGCCTTGCTGAGTGAGTGCGCGGCTTATTCGTGTTGCAGCCGCTACATCTTTAGAGCAGGTAAAACAGTGGGCAAATAAGGCATAAAATTTCACCTCACCAGAGGGCTGTTCAAGTTGTCCAGCAAGTTCTAATTCACCGCTTTTAAAAGAGACTTTTTGTCGCATGAGAATACCTTAACTAATTGATAAAGTGTGTGGTGCTGATAAATAAGAGATTGGTACGGTGGGATGAAAATTCAATATTGGCATTATTTTGATCTCGATCAAGCTAGAAAGGGCTTGCCAATTGAGTGCGGACATATGTCCTTATAATTTCAAAGGGGTTTGTCTATCCTCGCACAGCATAAAAATGCAGTCTTTATTACTTGAATTAAGTAGTTCAGCTATATTTGAATGTAATACCAATTCGTATAAATATTTGAATAATTTAACGGTTTAAATCATTTTCTAACGTTATTAAAAAAATTTTATTTAGAACAACTAGATATAATTTTTTGCTTAGTTAGAACTTTATTTTTTTATCGTTAAATATACCTACACTCAAGCGAATTGGTAAATGGCTTCTAACAACCTACTTACTGGAATGTACCATGCAATTACCTACAGTTGATTATAAAGCGGACGATGCGGCTGCGCAATTTGTTGAATCGTTGAGAAATACTGGTTTTGGCGTATTAAAAAACCATCCTATTCCGCAATCTTTAGTTGAGTCTATTTATAAAAATTGGCAAGACTTTTTTAACTCAGAGCAAAAGCATGAGTTTTTATTTTCAAAAGAAACGCAAGATGGCTATTTTCCACCGTCGGTATCAGAAGTTGCTAAAGGCCATACAGTAAAAGACATTAAAGAGTACTTTCATGTTTACCCTAAAGGCCGTGTTCCTGCACAACTAGAGGCTGATGTGCGTGAGTACTACCGTTTAGCTAATGAGTTTGCGGCAACATTATTAAGCTGGGTTCAGGCTGAAGCGCCTGAAGAAGTCCGTGCTAAGTTCTCTATCGATTTAAAAGATATGATTGCCCAGTCTGAGCAAACGTTGTTACGTATTTTACATTACCCGCCAATGACAGGTGATGAAGAGCCAGGTGCTATTCGTGCTGCTGCGCACGGTGATATTAACTTATTAACTGTATTACCAGCGTCAAACGAGCCAGGTTTACAAGTACAAAAAACCGATGGCGGTTGGTTAGATGTGCCATGTGATTTTGGTAGTTTAATTATTAATATTGGTGACATGCTACAAGAAGCATCAGGTGGCTATTTCCCATCAACGATTCACCGTGTAATTAATCCATCAGGTAAAGCAACAACCAAATCACGTATTTCATTACCTTTGTTTTTGCATCCTCGTCCAGATGTGGTGTTATCTGAACGCTACACAGCAGATAGCTACTTACAAGAGCGTTTACGTGAGCTAGGTGTAAAATAATCCTTTAGCATATGTAATGCTCAGGTAAATAAAAAGCGGCTGTTTAGCCGCTTTTTTAGTATTTGTGTGTATTGATTTGACACAAAGTAAATAATGGCATGCATTCTGAGCTACTAAAGGTATAATGCGCGCAACTGGCCACTTTGGCCTAATTTGAAATAGAGAGTTTATATGAGTTTTGATGGTTTAGGTTTATCACAGTCTTTAGTTAATGCGGTTTTAGAAAAGGGCTATGAAACGCCAACGCCTATTCAGGCTCAAGCTATCCCAGCAATTATTGCGCGTCGCGATGTAATGGCCGCAGCACAAACAGGTACCGGTAAAACCGCTGGTTTTACTTTGCCACTAATTGAGCGTTTATCGTCGGGCACTAAAGCAAAAAGTAATCATGTACGTGCGCTTATTTTAACGCCAACCCGAGAGCTTGCGTTGCAAGTAAGCGAAAACGTTGAAGAATACGCTAAGCATTCTGATGTGAGTTCGTTTGTGGTTTACGGTGGTGTAAAAATTAACCCACAAATGCAGCGCCTGCGTAAAGGGGTTGATATTTTAGTGGCCACACCTGGGCGTTTAATTGATTTACACAATCAAAACGCGGTTAAATTTGATAGCATTGAAGTACTGGTTTTAGATGAAGCCGACCGTATGTTAGACATGGGCTTTATCCACGACATTAAACGCTTAATTGCAAAAATGCCTGAAAAACGTCAAAACTTAATGTTCTCAGCAACCTTTTCTGACGACATTCGTGCATTGGCCAAAGGGTTAATTAACGATCCGGTTGAAATTTCAGTCGCTGCCAAAAACACGACTGCTAAAAGCGTGACTCAATGCGTGTACGCAGTAGATAAAGCGCGTAAAACGGCCTTATTAAGCCATTTAATTCGTAGCAACAATTGGCAACAAGTACTGGTATTTAGCCGTACTAAACACGGTGCTAACCGTTTAGTTAAGCAACTGGAACGTGATGATATTGTTGGCGCAGCAATCCATGGTAATAAATCTCAGGGCGCACGTGTTAAAGCATTGGAAGGCTTTAAAAGTGGTGAAGTGCGCGTATTAGTGGCAACCGATATTGTTGCCCGTGGTTTAGATATTGTTGAGCTTCCACACGTAGTTAACTACGACTTACCTAATGTATATGAAGATTATGTTCACCGTATTGGCCGAACTGGTCGTGCGGGTGCATCAGGGCATGCCATTTCGTTTGTAACGGTCGACGATGCAGTGGATTTATACGGTATTGAACGCTTTATTGGCGAGTTAATTCCTCGTGCTGAAGAAGAAGGCTTTGAACCGGCTAACCCTGTTGCTGAGCGCGCCCTCGATGCTCGCCCACTGCCTGCTAAAAAGCCAAAGAAAAAACAACCATTTAATAAGCCTAAATCTGATAGCAGCAAACCTAATAGCAAAAAGCCTAACAATGGTGGCAATGGTACAGGCCCACGTCGTGGTGGTTCTAAAAAGCCAGCAGCAAAAACAGACGAGAATGCACAAAACCCTTGGGCAAAACGCCAATCGGTAGGGGGCACTGGTCAGCGCCGTCGTCGTCCAGCAAATAACGACTAATTGTCACTGCGTTTAGTTAAACGCAGCTGCAAAAAAAGCGCTAGCTTTAAGGTTAGCGCTTTTTTGTTTTTAATTTATCAGTAAGTAATTAATGCCTAGGCCAACAAACAGCGTAACGCTAACACTCAGTAACGTGCCTAGCATCACATATTCCGTGAGTTGTTTATCTTTGCTGGCACTTAAGTCGCCAAATCTAAACACGGATTTGGCGGCAATTAAAAACCCAAGCCCAGCAAACTGATCTAATAAAATAAATGTCAGCATAAGTACTCGTTCGAGCATACCAATACTTTGTCCTGCTAAAGGGAGGCTACCATCACTAGAAAAGTGATTAGTTAAACGCTCTAACATCATTCTTATAAATACCGCACTGGGACTTAAAATAATAAGGTAACCAGTTATAACCCACAGCACTTTTTCGTTGAACAATAACGCCATAAAATTGTTAGTAAATTGCTGATTATCAGTGAGCCAAATGCTTATCACAACAAGGACGGTGATATGGGCAATTTGGTCTAATAAAAAAGGCACCACGCCTTTATTTGAATACGATTTTGCAATATCAATAAAGTAGTGGCTGATCATAATAATACCGGTGGCCAGTAATACGCTGCTTAGTTGTTGCCAGCCAAAGCTATATTCCCAAAGTGCAACAACGACAGCGCTGGTAACTCCGTGAACCAATACATGGTAGTAAAGTTTTTTTGCTTTAAAATGACGGGTGTTTCTGTCGTTTACCCAGCTCATGGGTTGCCAATAAAAATCAGCGAGTAAGTGGCTAATAATCAGTGCGACGAGCAATATTGAAAATTCCATTAGTCATGTCCTTGCTGTATGCTTTTAAGCTGTTGTTGTGCATGTAAAATAAATCGTTCTATCAGCTGATAGTTAGCAAGGTTAAGCAGCTTAGTAACGTTTTCGCGGCTGGTGTTGAGCTCATTAGCTAAGGCTGCATGGTTGTTATTAGTATGGGTTAAATATACATACAAAGCATTTGCTTGTTTTTGGGTTATTTTACACAGTAATACATCGACAAACGCTAGGTTTAGCTTAAAGCTCTCATCAACTGGTTGTTTTGCAATAGCAAATGTAAAACGTTGGTTTGTCATTTTATCTAGCTCATGACCAGAGAGAGTAAATGCAGAGCCTGTAGCAGTTTTTATACTCGTACCAGGGTTATCTATGTGTCCCAATGCCATGCTTTGGCGCAATTCATAGCCGGCAGATTTGAGCTGTAGATAGATAAGAATAGCGGTGGTAACTAACCGTTCACTTTTTTCTACTTGCAGCTGAAATGCATCCCCACGGTAAATATCCCAAGATGTTGTTTTATTACAATTTGCACGTAAACTTTGCTCTAGCTGATAAAGCATGGCATCGTATTGTTGTTTAGGTATTTTTTGCGATTTAATTATATCGCCGCTGATCACACCAATCATATAAATCCAGATAGATTATTTATATGTAACTAATTTTGGTTACATCTTAAAATGTAACCGTATTTGGTTACATTGGGTTTGGTAACTAATTTAGGTTACTTAACACGCAATTGCAAGTATTACTCATTAGGACATAATAATGACCTCACAACAAAGCAGCAAACCTCGTGTAGGTATTTTTGTCGATGTACAAAATATTTATTACACCTGTCGCGAAAGCTACGGTAAAAACTTTGATTACAATGCCTTTTGGCGAATGATAGAGCAACAATACGATATTGAATGTGCGTTTGCTTATGCAATATACCGAGGTGATGAAAAGCAAAATCAGTTTCAAAATATTTTGCGCGCTATTGGCTTTGAAGTAAAACTAAAACCCTTTATTCAACGCCGTGACGGCAGTGCCAAAGGCGATTGGGATGTAGGTATAACCATAGATATGCTAGAGCAGGGAAAGCAGCTTGATAAGGTTATTTTACTCTCGGGTGACGGTGACTTTGCGTTATTACTTGGGCACTTAAAAAATCAATACAATGTTTCGTGTGATGTATACGGTGCTGATAAATTAACCGCAGAGGTACTTAAGCAAAGTGCTGAGCAATTTCATTTAATTGACAATCAGTTACTACTTTAAAAAGTATAAGCGCTGCGTTGGTTCGGTGTAATTTTGAGCAGAATGCCCACCTTCAACATGAGCATTTTTAATACAGCGGGTGCATAGATTAATTAAGCCTAATTTAGGCTTTTTTTATGGCGGTAATAAATTGGGTTTAGTGGATGATTATGGTAATTTTAAGAATCAATTAGTATCAAGGAATTACATGCTTAACTACAGTAATATGCCATTAGACAGAGGCTCAAATGCGCGCAAAGACCCTACTTGGGTAGACGCAAAAAAAACAGCAGACAGCTTATGGCTTTTAGTTAAAGGCAATCACACCTTATTTGCTAACAGTAGCCCTGAGGTGGTGTATTTGGCTTACCTACAGGTGGCACATTTAGATTTAACGCAGGCTATTTTTTTAGGTTCAAATGAGCAGGATAATGCCGTATTTGCGCTAGATGTAACCGCACTCGACGAGTCGTTATTAGCAACGATTATTGATGGAGCCCAGTTTGCAGATATTCGCCAGTTTGGTACACAGGTGGCGCTTGAAGATGGCTCAAATGCAGCGCTTGCCCGTGGGTTGTGTTACTGGCATGCCACTCATAGTTTTTGTGGTCGTTGTGGTACCAAAAATCACTTAGTTGAAGCGGGTCACTCTCGATTATGCCACAATCCTGCGTGTTTGCACCAGACTTTTCCGCGTACCGATCCTGCGGTTATTATGGTAGTAACTAAAACATTTTCTGATGGGATTGAACGCTGCTTATTGGGTCGCCAAGCAACTTGGCCAAAAGGATTGTATTCATCCCTTGCAGGCTTTGTTGACCCTGGTGAAACCCTTGAACAAACCGTGATCCGAGAAGTAAAAGAAGAGGCGGGTATTACTGTGGAAAAAGCAGAATACATTGCTTCGCAACCTTGGCCGTTTCCTTCGTCAATTATGCTAGGTTTTATTGCCACAGCAAGCAGTGATGAAATAAGCACAGAGCAAGATGAACTTGAAGATGCAAAGTGGTTTTCTCGCGAAGAACTTGCGCAATTTAAAGATTGGCACCATCAAGGGGAGCATTTAAAGCTACCTAGAGCTGATTCAATTTCGCGTTATTTAATTGAATATTGGCGTACTCAGATAGAAGGATGAATCATGTCGAGCAAAAATAAAAATACTCAGTTAGTCTCATCAGGGCGCAAAAAAGCGTACACCCATGGCGTAGTCAATCCTGTGGTACAGCGCGCTTCAACGATTGTGTTTGATTCTGTGAGTGAGCTTAAAGAAGCGGCTAAAACACGCGGTGATAAAACGTTATTTTATGGCCGTCGTGGCACCACTACGCATTTTGCCCTGCAAGAGGCAATTACTGAACTCGAAGGGGGTGAAGGCTGTGCCTTATACCCATGTGGCGCGGCAGCGATAAGCCAAACATTGTTATCGTTTTTAAAGTCCGGTGATCATATTTTAATAGTGGATACTGTTTACGAGCCAACCCGTGATTTTTGCGACAAGATTTTAGCGGGGCTGGGCATTACTACGACCTATTATCCGCCCATGATTGGCGCAGATATAAAAGAGTACATTCAAGACAATACCAAAGTGTTGTTTTTAGAATCTCCGGGTTCAATTACCATGGAAATTCAAGATGTTCCCGCTATGGTGCAAGTGGCAAATGATCATAATGTGATGACAGTGCTTGATAACACTTATGGTAATGGTTTGCACTATCGCCCACTTGAACATGGTGTTGATATTAGTATTCAAGCGGCAACCAAATATATTGTAGGTCATTCAGATGTGATGATGGGCGTAGCTGTAGCGAATAAAAAATATTGGCCAACACTTCGTGAACACTCTTATTTACTCGGGCAATGCACCAGTGCAGATGATGCGTATTTAGCACTACGAGGTTTGCGTACCATGGCGGTGCGATTAAATCAGCATGAAAAAGCGGCTATTGAGGTTGCTAAATGGTTAGAGCAGCACGAGTTAGTTGATCATATTCGCCACCCAGCATTTGAAACATGTCCTGGGCATGAATTTTTCAAACGCGATTTTGACGGTAGTAATGGTTTGTTTTCGTTTGTAATGAAAACCGGTAACCAAAAGGCCATTGATGCTTTTTTAGATAGCTTGCAGCATTTTAAAATGGGCTTTTCTTGGGGAGGCTTTGAGAGCTTAGTAACGGCAAACCTATCAATGAAAGGGCTGCGCTCGCAAACAGGATGGGAGCATGGACCTGTTATTCGTTTGCACATTGGCTTAGAAGATGCTGAAGATTTAATTGCCGACTTACAGCAAGCATTAGCTATTTATGAGCAACATTTATAATTACTAATTGTTTAAATTACATTATTTGTTACAAAGCCTACCTCTGAGTAGGCTTTTTTTTGCTAGCAATTCAACGTGTTTACACTTAGTGTTGTTAAATAACGCTTATTTTAAAGCATGAACAACGTCATTAAGGATAGTCAATGGCAACACCATTACCAATAAACGTAGGGCGCTTAACTCAAATTGCGGGTTTTGAGCTTGTACGTATGTTTTTAACTAAACGAGGACTTATTGCACTGGCGGCTTTTGCACTAGTGTGGCTTGTTATTTTACGTTACCCCATAGGGCAGGCAGTGGGCATTATCAGCTCCCCCGATTTTGAACAAATAGCCCGTGATATTTCCGGCTCTATTGGATTAAATAAGTTACTTGATTGGCCTGAAGCCGAATTTGCTATGTATTGGCTAATTGCTTTGTATAGTTTTCCTGTTTTTAGCTTATTTATTTGTAGTGATCAAACTGTGGGTGACAGAGAGAGGGGGACTTTAAGGTTTTTATCACTGCGCTCAACCCGCTTTGAAATACTCTTTGGTCGATTTTTAGGGCAGTTAGCGGTACTAACCTGTTTAGTTGGCATTACATTGGTAGCGACATTGGCGGTGCTCGGGTTTCGCGATCCGAGCTTACTTGCTGGTGGCGTTGGCCGTGCAGTTTCAATATTTTTAATTCTCATTGTTACTTTTGCGCCGTTTGTTGCGTTAATGAGTTTGATTAATACTTTTGCGAGCTCATCTCGCTTATCTATTGTGTTAGCCATTTTATATTTTACAGCCGGTGGCATTATTGTTGGATTGCTGGAGTGGCAAATACCCGCATTAAGTGTGCTTGATTATTTATTCCCTGGTGTGCAAATAGAGTTATTAGCGGGACAGAACTTACCGCTATTGGGTGCATTGGCTATTCCGCTTGTGCAAACAGCGGTGCTACTTGTGGTTGCGCAACGTGTTTTTGCAAGGAGCTCACTATGAAATCATTAATCACAGGGCGTAATTTAAGTAAATCGTACGGCTCAAAACTGGCTCTTAATAATGTGAATTTTGAGATTCAAAAAGGTGCTCCCGTTGCGCTTGTTGGCCCTAATGGCGCAGGAAAAACTACTTTATTTAGTTTGCTGTGCGGCTATATAGCCCCTAGCATGGGAGAGCTTGAAATACTCGGCCATAAACCAGGCAGCGCTGCTTTATTTAATAAAGTGAGTGCATTACCGCAAGATGCCCAGCTTGATCCGCGTTTTAATATAGATAAACAACTTAGTTTTTATGCCAAGCTACAAGGCATGAGTACTAAGCAAAGCCACGTAGAGGCACTTCGTGTGCTTGATTTAGTGGGCCTTAGCGAAATTGCAAAAAACCGCGCTGGGGATTTATCCCACGGTATGCGCAAGCGTGTAACCATAGCGCAAGCATTAATTGGCTCACCACAAATTGTAATGTTAGATGAAGCCACGGCAGGGCTTGATCCTATTCATGCCAGAGAAGTGCGCGAGTTGGTATCTCAGTTAAGTGACCAAGCGACGTTTATTTTAAGTTCACATGATTTAACTGAATTAGAACGACTGTGTTCCCAAGTACTCCATTTGGATAAAGGCGTATTAAGCGAGCACCAAACTAAAGCAGTGAACACCGATAAGCACTTTTACACCTTAATGCTTAGCGACGTGTATCAAAATGTGGAGCAACAACTCCAAGCACTTGAGGGGGTGAGTCGTGTTTATATGAGCCAGCACAAAGAGTACGTGATTGAGTATCAACCAACCAGTGATCCGCTCGATATAGCACTATTGCAATTTTGTCGCCAACATAATTGGCAGTATCGGCAGTTAGTAAATGGCCATACATTAGAAAATCAAATATTTAAACAGGAGAAACTATAATGGGACTATTTAGTGGTTTAATGGGTAATGCCAGTGAAGTGGATGACGCTGATTTAGAGAAAGTGTTGGCAAATACCCTTATTGAAGGTGAGCAAGTTGAAAAAGCGTATAAAGTTGTCCGTGATATGTTTATCTTTACTAATAAGCGACTTATTTTAATCGATAAGCAAGGCGTGACAGGGTCTAAAATGGAAATGATCAGTATTGCCTATTCTAAAATTACTAAATTCAGTAAAGAGAGTGCGGGGCACTTTGATTTAGACGCCGAGTTAAAAATATGGGTAGGTTCAGATCCAACGCCTATTAGCAAGGACTTTAAAGCAGGTGATAACATAAATGATGTTTATAGGATAATCAGCCAGTATTCATTATAGAAACAAACAAAAATCGGTGTAAAATTAAAGTAATTGTTTACAGCTTGTTGCGATTACTTTAACATAAATTACTCCAACACTTTCTTACAAATTCCCTAACAAATACAATTGCTTGATTCAGTTTTCGTTCAGTTTCGCGGCGTTAGCATACCCCCACTTTAGCAATGTAGTTAAAGTACAAAAACAATGTACATAGGGATGTTTCATTATGAAAAAGTTAGCAATTATTATTTCAGGTCTTTTATTATCAAGTGCTGCACACGCTGCAGATAGCTATCAATCAATCAGTAACTTAGGCTACACAGATACTGATAACAACGATACTATCAGCGTGGACTCTACTTACTACTTCTCTCCAAAGAGCACACTAGGTCCATACGACCAATTCGAATACATTAACAAGCAAAGCAACGTATTTGGTGGCTACGCTGATGACGATTTTGGCGATGTGACTGCTATTGGTGGTGAATACTTCGTTGAAGATTTTGTTGTTGGTGCGTCTTACCAAAATGCTGATTACAACTCTAACAACGAGTCATACACACTTTCTGCTGGTTACTTCTTCAACCCTGACTTACTTGCAAAAGTAAGATTTGTTGATCAAAAAGATGGTGATAACGTTACATTCTTTTCTTTAGCATACAACCACATGCTAAACGATACAGATTACGTAGGTATCACTGTAGAATCAGATGATGATTTTGATTCTCGTTCAGTAGCTGCTAAATACTTTGTTGATTTACAACAAGGTAACTACTTAACAGTAGAAGGTACATTTGTAAGCCTTGACGAAGCAGATGATCAATGGAACGTAGAAACAAACTACTACTTCTCTAAAGCGACTTCTGTATTTGCAGCTTACGATAAAGAAGACAACTACAGCTTTGGTGCTCAACACTTCATCAATAAAAACATTGGTTTAAAAGTGGGTTACGGCAACAACGCAGATGACTCAGATAACGATGCTTACTTTGCTAACATGCGTTTTCAGTTTTAATTAAATAATTAAAACCAGTTAAGTAGTAAAAAGCCCACATTTTGTGGGCTTTTTGCTGTGTGTAATAAATTAGTGACTTTACTCATCGTTATATTTTAATCGCAATAGAATAACTTCATCATTTAGTGGCACTCGTCTGACAGCCCATTGTATTTAAATTAAGATCGGTCATAATTAAATCAATGTTTTTATAACTGTAAAAGGAATGTGCTCATGTCAGTATTTATTATATTACTGGTTGTGGTGGTCGTGGTGTTTGCGATTAAAGATATCCGCCTTAATTTAATTACTCGACCTACTTTTAAGATGTTTAAAAAGGTGTTGCCGCCATTATCGCAAACAGAGCGAGAAGCCATGGAAGCAGGCGATGTTTGGTGGGATGGCGAGTTATTTAGTGGTGAGCCTGACTGGCAAAAATTACATAATTATCCGCGCCCTAAGTTAAGTGAAAAAGAAACTGCATTTATAGATAATCAAGTTGAAACTTTATTAGCCATGCTTGATGACTATAAAATTGTACAAAAAGACAAAGATTTACCTAAAGAGGTTTGGGACTTTTTAAAAACCGAAGGTTTTTTTGCAATGATCATCCCAGAAAAATTTGGGGGTCTTGAATTCTCTGCTATTGCTAATTCCACCATAGTGTCAAAAATTGCGACTAAAAGCTTAACGGCCGCCGTAACGGTCATGGTACCAAATAGCTTAGGTCCTGGTGAGTTATTACTGCATTACGGAACAACTGAGCAACAAAATCGTTGGTTACCTAGCCTTGCAAAAGGCGACGATGTACCTTGTTTTGCATTAACGGGCCCAGAGGCTGGCTCTGATGCTGGCAGTATTCCAGATTCAGGCGTGGTGTGCAAAGGCGAGCATGATGGTAAGGAAGTGTTGGGACTGCGTTTAAATTGGTCAAAACGTTACATTACCCTTGCGCCTGTGGCGACTGTGTTAGGTCTTGCATTTAAAATGTACGATCCAGATGGATTGTTAGGCGATGAAAAAGAGCTCGGAATAACGTGTGCACTTATTCCAACTGATCACCCAGGTGTTAAAACAGGAGAGCGTCATTACCCACTTAACATGGCGTTTATGAATGGCACAACGTACGGTAAGGATGTATTTATTCCGCTTGATTGGATTATAGGTGGCCAGCAAGGGGCAGGGCGCGGTTGGCGCATGCTAGTAGAGTGTTTAAGCGCAGGGCGTGGTATTTCATTACCGGCATTAAGCACTGCAACAGGGCACTTGGCAGCTAAGATGACCTCGGCTTATACGGTTGTACGCCAACAGTTTGGCGTGTCAATTGGGCAATTTGAAGGCGTACAAGAAGGGTTGGCACGTATTGGTGGACTAACTTATGCATTGGAATCATGCCGATTAATGACCGCAGGTGCAATTGATTTAAAACTTAGCCCGTCAGTAGTAACTGCAATTGCAAAGTACCACATGACAGAAATGGGTCGAACGGTAATGAATGATGCAATGGACATTCATGCAGGTAAAGGGATTCAGGTTGGGCCTAATAACTATTTAGCACACGGTTATATGGGTATTCCCGTCTCTATTACCGTAGAGGGCGCCAATATTCTTACCCGTAACCTTATGATATTTGGCCAAGGTGCAACCCGTTGTCATCCTTTTGTGTTAAAAGAAATGGAAGTTGCAGCAATGGATGACGATGATGCTGCACTTGAGCAATTTGATGGCTTGTTAATGAAGCACATTGTATTTGCACTGAGTAATGCAAGTATGGCCTTGGTGCATGGTTTGACTCGCAGCTACTTTGCCAAAGCGCCTGTGTGTGGAGAGACGGCCGTCTATTATAAACAATTAGGTAGAATGAGCCGAGGATTGGCGTTTACAACGGATGTTGCAATGTTGATGTTAGGTGGTGAACTTAAACGTAAAGAAATGATATCGGCACGTTTAGGCGATGTGTTAAGTCATTTATATATTGCATCAACGGTATTAAAGCGTTTTGAAGATGAAGGGCGTCAACAAGCTGATTTGCCTTTTGTAAAATATGCTATAGAGACATCGTTATATGCAATAGGCCAAGCATTTGATGGCTTCTTTAAAAACTTTTCTAATCCAGTGATTAACTTTGCACTTAAGCGTATTGTTTTTCCATTAGGTAACCATTATCACAAACCAAGTGATGCTATTGCCCAGCGTATTTGCGAGCACATGACTCAACCAGGGGTATTTAGAAATAGACTTACCCATTTGTGTTATGTGGATGAAAATGCCGGAACGGGTGTTATGGAAAATGCTTTCTTAGCAATGCACGATATGCACAATCAATTTAAGCAGTTGAAACAGTGGCAACGAAAAGGCAAGGTGCCTGCCACCTATGATATTGAACAAGCGATTGATTACGCACTTGAACACGAGCTCGTAACGAAGGTTGATGGTGAGGCAATGCATCATGCTAATAAGCTAAGAATGCAGGCTATTGCGGTTGATAACTTTAAACCAGAAGACATCTAACGCTGAGTTATAATAATAAAGAAGATAATAAAAAAGCCTTAAATTTATGATTTAAGGCTTTTTTTATGTTGTGTATTTTTTAAGCTCGAATATACGGTTATCGTTACTAAGGCTCTGAATGACTGATCAGCGCCCGTAAGGATCGGCGATGATTTTATCTACGTACCACTTACCTTTTATTTTAAGCATTTCGATGCTGCGGAAATCATCGATTTTTTTACCATTAAAATAACCGGTAAACACAATGTTTATTTTAGCCTGATTGCCATACTGTTCTCGCAGGCTTGAATTTGACATATCAATTTCAATCACAACTTCATCGTATTGTAAATTAATAAGACTACGCGCAAACTGTTTGGCCGTCCCATACGATTTCATTATGCGGGCTAATTTAGGCGTTGCGAAATCGCTGGCTTTTTGCAAGTTATGCTGGTTATAAAGCGCATCAAAATACACAGTAGCAGTGTCGCCTGGACGATCATTGTCAATATACTGCTCTTTAGGTTTAGTATTTTCATTACAGCCAACGATCAAAATACTAAAAATGAGCACAAAAATGGTTAAAATTGTTTTCATATTTGGTCAGGTTGATTACTTATACATAAAGTGTGTGATGGAATGGAGAAGATGTAAAGAGGAGTGAACTAAATAGATAGTAACTTATTAAAAAAGCAATAAAAAAGGATGTTAAAAAACATCCTTTTTTAATCAGAACGCTCGATTATTGAACAAGCTCTTGTTCGCTAAACTCTTCGTCAAACATCGGGCTTGATAAGTAACGCTCTGTTGCACTTGGCAAAATAACCACAATATTTTTATCTGCATTTTCAGGACGTTCAGCAATACGTTTCGCTGCAACCACAGCTGCACCTGATGAAATACCAACTAAAATCCCTTCTTTTTTCATTAGCTCGTGACACATTGCTATACATTCTTCATTAGAGACTTGCTCTACACCATCAATTATTGATAGGTCTAAATTCCCAGGAATAAAGCCTGCACCAATACCTTGAATCTTATGTGGCCCAGGTTTTACTTCTTCACCAGCAAGTGTTTGGCTAATTACCGGAGAGTGGCTTGGCTCTACAGCGATTGATTTTACATCTAAGCCTTTTTCTTTTTTAAGATAACGGCTTACACCTGTGATAGTTCCACCAGTACCAACGCCTGCAACAAAGAAATCGATTTTGCCATCAAGTGCATCAAAGATTTCTGGGCCAGTTGTTTCAAAGTGAATTTTAGGGTTTGCAGGGTTTTCAAATTGTTGTAATAAAATAAACTTTTCAGGGGCTGATGCTTGAATTTCTTTGGCCTTAGCAATAGCACCGTTCATACCTTTAGCACCGTCTGTTAGTACAAGATTAGCACCGAGTGCTTTTAATAGCTTACGACGTTCTAAGCTCATGGTGTTTGGCATTGTAAGCGTTAATTTGTAGCCGCGTGAGGCTGCTACAAATGCCAGTGCAATGCCCGTGTTACCTGATGTTGGCTCTATAAGCTCTTTATCTTTGGTAAGTTGACCTGATTTTTCAGCTTCCCAAATCATCGATGCACCAATACGGCATTTAATACTAAAGCTTGGGTTACGCGACTCAACTTTAGCGTATACATTCCCACCTGTAACACGGTTAAGTTTTACCAACGGTGTGTTACCGATGCTTAGTGAGTTATCTTCAAAAATAGTAGACATAATGTTCCTTTAGGTACAATCTGATCAACACATTAACAGTTAGTCTGTTAACTTTATAAGCCTACTTTACTGTGAGATAAAAAAAGTTAAAGTAAGCTTTGGCTATAACATATATTAATTCCGCTTATAACGGATTGAACTAAAAACTCAACCTGTTATTTTTTTAGTTATTAAAAAGGTGAACTTGAGGCCATTTGTTCGTTTTTAACTTTGTACTGTATTTTTTGTTTATGTAGTCGTTATTTAAACAAATCAACACTACATACTTATATTTTGTTGGTTAATTGTGCAAATGAACTGCGGTTGAACAGTTTATTGACACAAACTATTCAAAACATGATAAAAACACATTATCTAAATTCAATAAAGTAATCACCATGAAGTTAATCTTAAAATTAATTGCCGGTATTGTGGCCGGTATTTTAGTCGGACTCTATATTCCCTTAACTGGCGTTGAGCTTTTATACACAGTAAAAGAGCTTATTGGCCAGCTTATTAGTTTTACAATTCCACTGATTATTTTGTTTTTTATTGCCTCTGGGATTGCCGGGCTTCCTAAAGGATCAGGGCATTTACTGGGAAAAACGGTTGGTTTTGCTTACGGCTCAACAATTATTGCCGGTACCTTAGCGTTTTTATTAGTCACAGCGATTATTCCGTTCCTAAGCGGTGGAATTTCATTTGAAGCTGAAGCAGTCACCGAGGTAGGTAGCTTTATTGACTTAGAAATTCCACCATTAATGGGTGTAATGACTGCTTTAGTCACAGCATTTGTATTTGGTATTGGTATGAGCCAGCTAGGTTTAGACACATTAAAAACGGTGTCTGATCAAGGGCGCGATATTATAGATGGTTTACTTGCTAAAGTAATTATCCCAGCATTACCGTTTTACATTGCGGGTGTGTTTGCTGAAATGACCGTGGCAGGTACCGTTGTTGATACATTACAGGCCTTTGGTGTAGTACTCATTGCCGCATTAGTGATGCATTGGTTATGGTTGAGTGTGCTTTATATTGTATCGGGCCTATTACTTAAGCGTAATCCTATTGAGCTAATTAAAAACATGCTACCTGCGTACTTTACTGCATTAGGAACCATGTCGAGCGCGGCAACCATTCCAGTCTCTTTGCAATCAAGTAAAGCAAATAATGTTAAAGAAGATGTAGCTAACTTTACAGTCCCATTATGTGCCACTATTCATCTATCAGGTTCAACAATTACAATAGTTACCTGTGCTATGGCTGTGATGTTTTTATCGCCTAGCATGGAAGTACCTTCACTAATGGCTATGCTGCCATTCATTATGATGCTAGGTGTGGTTATGATTGCTGCACCAGGTGCCCCAGGTGGCGCGGTAATGTCGGCGTTAGGTTTACTAACTAGTATGCTTGGTTTCAACGAAGGTGCAGTGGCACTAATGATTGCGCTGTACCTTGCACAAGATAGCTTCGGTACTGCGTGTAATGTAACTGGCGACGGTATCATTGCTTTGTGGGTAGACCGTTTTAGTGAAAAAGCCTCAGCTTAAATCACTATGGCGTATTTACCTACGATAGGTAAATACGCTTTGACAATATTGGGTCATAGCGACCGACGGCGAAAGCATAATATTAGTTATGGTTTCGTCGTATCTATGCTAATGTTGAAAATTAATTTTGTTAACTTGCATCTTATTAGGCTAGTGAGGGTGTTCCATTGATTAACGTACTTTTAGTTGATGACCATGAACTTGTGCGCACAGGGATCAGACGTATTCTTGATGACATACGTGGTTTTAAAGTAATAGGTGAAGCTAAAACAGGCGAAGAGGCTGTACAGTTTTGTCGTCAACATGCGCCAAATATAGTATTAATGGATATGAACATGCCTGGTATGGGCGGGCTTGAGGCAACTAAAAAGATTTGCCGTTATTGTCCCGATGTAAAAATTATTGTGCTTACAGTTAATTGTGAAGACCCATTTCCGAGCAAGGTTATGCAAATTGGTGCTCATGGTTTTTTAACCAAGGGGGCAGGATCTGATGAAATGGTGCGTGCTATACGTTGCGTGCATGCAGGGCAACGTTATATTGCGCCAGAAATAGCACAGCAAATTGCGCTTGCGCAGGTTACTGGGCGAACTGATGAAAACCCATTTCAAAGTTTGTCTGAGCGTGAACTGCAAATTATGCTGATGATCACCAAAGGTGAAAAAGCACAGGATATTGCTGAGCGCTTAAATTTAAGCTCTAAAACAGTAAACAGTTATCGCTACCGTATGTTTGAAAAGCTTAACGTAGGGGGCGATGTAGAGCTTACTCATTTAGCCATACGTTACAAAATGATTGATATAGATATCTCTTACTAGTCGATATATATGTCTGAATTTGATCATGCCCAGTTTTTAAAAACATTATCGAGTGAGCCTGGCGTTTATCGCATGCTCGATAATGACAACCAAGTTATTTATGTCGGTAAAGCTAAAAGTTTAAAAAAGCGGGTGAGCAGTTACTTTCGCAGCAACATTACCGACAGCAAAACCCGTGTTTTAGTGAGTAATATTTGTAATATTGAAGTCACACTTACTAATACAGAAACAGAAGCGCTTCTGCTTGAAAATAACCTCATTAAGAAATATCAGCCACGTTATAATATTCTGTTACGTGATGATAAATCGTACCCGTACATATTACTCACGAATCATAAGCACCCTCGTTTAGCCTTTCATCGTGGTAGCAGAAAAGTAAAAGGCGAATATTTTGGCCCGTTTCCAAGCGCTGGAGCCGTATCAGAAAGTTTGCGCTTAATGCAAAAAATATTTCCGGTACGTCAATGTGAAGACGCTTACTACCGTGCGCGTAGTCGGCCATGCTTGCAATACCAATTAAAACGTTGCTCTGCGCCGTGTGTTAATAAAGTCTCTGAAGATGAATACGCGCAGCAAGTTGATTATGTCCGTAAATTTTTAACCGGTAAATCCCATGAAGTAATAGCCGAACTTATCGCTAAAATGGAAAAAGCCAGTGAGCAGCTTAACTTTGAACTCGCAGCTAAAGTTCGCGACCAAATTATGCTATTGCGTAAAATGCAGGAGCAGCAGTCTATCTCAGGTAATTTTGCTGAAATGGATGTTGTAGGTTTTGCCCATTTAAATGGCTTAAATGGGATTCATCTACTAATGATCCGCGATCATAAAGTGCTGGGTAGTAAGACTTACTTTCCAAAGGTGCCTAAAGACTCACAGGAGCAGGAAATCTTAACCTCTTTCTTAGGCCAATATTACTTAGCACCGGGAGCAACAGGACGCATTGCCAAAGAAATCATCTTACCATTTGAAATAGAAGAAAGTGATGCGCTCAGCGAAGCACTAACTCAAATTAGTGAACGTAAGGTATCGCTTAAAGTGGTTACCCGTGGTGAGCGTGCACAGTATTTACAGTTAGCGAATAAAAACGCATTAAATAGTATTACGGTTAAGCAAAGCACTCAAGACTCTATAAACAAGCGTTATGCTCAATTAAAGGCTACCTTGCGTCTTGATGACATTAATCGCATGGAATGTTTTGATATCAGCCACACCATGGGCGAAAACACCGTGGCCAGTTGTGTTGTCTTTGATTCTCAAGGGCCTAACAATAAAGAATATCGTCGTTACAACGTCACGGGCATAACTGGTGGCGATGATTACGCCGCTATGGAATTTGCACTAAACAAACGTTATAACAAGTTAGTGGATGAAGATAAAATTCCTGATGTGATTTTTATTGATGGTGGTAAAGGCCAATTAGGTAGGGCAGAACAATACTTTGAAAACTGGCCGCATGCAAAAATGCCACTATTAGTTGGGGTTGCAAAAGGCACTAGCCGTAAACCAGGCCTTGAAACTTTACTTATTGACGGTGGGCGTAAAACTATTCCTATGGATTCTGATGCACCCGCACTGCATTTAATTCAGCATATTCGCGATGAGTCACATCGCTTTGCTATTGCAGGACATCGAAATAAGCGTCAAAAACAGCGAACTCAGTCGCTATTAGAAGAAATAGATGGCGTTGGTTCAAAGCGTCGACAAACATTATTAAAATATTTAGGGGGCATGCAAGGCGTAAAAGCTGCTAATATAGAACAGCTAAAGAAAGTTCCTGGGATCAGTCCTGACATGGCTGAGAAGATATTTAACCATTTGCATGACAAGGGCTAGCCCTATGTGCGAATATAGAAAAAAAGACATATCCAAGTAGTTATGTGGAATATTCCAAACACACTCACAACGTTTAGACTCTTTCTTATCCCCATTTTTTTGGTGATATTTTATATGCCTTATTCATGGGCATTCTTTGTTGCTGCCTTTATTTTTTGGCTTGCTTCAATCACTGACATACTCGATGGCTATTTAGCGCGTAAGCTTGAACAATCAACGCCTTTTGGTGCGTTTTTAGACCCTGTTGCTGATAAAGTAATGGTGTGCGCTGCTTTGGTTGCTTTATCTGAGCATTATCAATCTTTGTATATGACTATTCCTGCACTTATTATTATAAGCCGTGAAATTGTTATATCGGCGCTACGAGAATGGATGGCTGAGCAAGGCAAACGCGGCAATGTAGCTGTATCCGATATGGGTAAGTTAAAAACCGCAGCGCAAATGTTAGCCATTATTGGCCTAATTTGGCAGTACGATACCTGGATGATGTATTTAAGCTATGGCTTACTTTATATAGCGACGTTTTTAACGCTCAGTTCTATGGTGCAATATTTAGTTGCAGCATGGGCAGAATTGACCAAAAATTGATTGTAAACGTCTAATAACGCACCATTTTAGATAAAAAATAATCAAACAGTTCAAAAGTAGCATTTTTTGTGTTGACGCGTTTAATAATCTCTGTAGAATGCGTCCGTGTTGAGAGGGCATAGCCCCCTAGATAAACAAAGCGGCACTAGCTCAGTTGGTAGAGCGCGACCTTGCCAAGGTCGAGGTCACGAGTTCGAGCCTCGTGTGCCGCTCCAGTTTATCTTAAAGCTAACCTAGTATTGAGGCGGAATGGCAGAGTGGCCATGCACCGGATTGCAAATCCGTTTACCCCGGTTCGACTCCGGGTTCCGCCTCCAATCAACACTCCACGCGCTTTAATTAGCAAACTCGATGCCCGAGTGGTGGAATTGGTAGACACAAGGGATTTAAAATCCCTCGACTAACAAGTCGTGCCGGTTCAAGTCCGGCCTCGGGCACCACGTTGTGGTTTGGTTACATACACCAATATGTAACTTATAAAAAATCTTATTTAGAATTAATATGATGCGGCACTAGCTCAGTTGGTAGAGCGCGACCTTGCCAAGGTCGAGGTCACGAGTTCGAGCCTCGTGTGCCGCTCCATATTAGTTTTATCCACTTGCTTTAAATAGCAAACTCGATGCCCGAGTGGTGGAATTGGTAGACACAAGGGATTTAAAATCCCTCGACTAACAAGTCGTGCCGGTTCAAGTCCGGCCTCGGGCACCACTTTGTGGTTTGGTTACATACACCAATATGTAACTTATGAAAAAATTATTTAGAATTAATATTATGCGGCACTAGCTCAGTTGGTAGAGCGCGACCTTGCCAAGGTCGAGGTCACGAGTTCGAGCCTCGTGTGCCGCTCCAAATTATTTGATATGTTTAGGCGGAATGGCAGAGTGGCCATGCACCGGATTGCAAATCCGTTTACCCCGGTTCGACTCCGGGTTCCGCCTCCAAATAATTACTCCACACGCTTTAATTAGCAAACTCGATGCCCGAGTGGTGGAATTGGTAGACACAAGGGATTTAAAATCCCTCGACTAACAAGTCGTGCCGGTTCAAGTCCGGCCTCGGGCACCACTTTATATTCTTTCCGTAAAATCTAATTAAATCATCATATCTTTATTACTAAGTCCCTTGAAGCACACTAATTTACTACCCCCTGTTGTTAGCAATAATGGTTTGTTGCAAGGTCTGATACATACTCTTGGCTCACCAATAGACTGTCATTGAACACTTCAGACTTTTTTACAAGTTAATCAAGGTGTAGTGTAGGTCGTTAGCTAAATCATAAACTAGACTCTTTAATACCAATTCGCTTAATTAAGCGGTCTATTTTGAGGCAGGAAAAACGGGGTGATAGCTAGGCAAAAAAATAGCTATTTAGTTGTTCTAAATGAGAATTTTTCAACACAGATAGCGACACGTTTAGCCCCGCAAAATGATTGAGTATTATTGCGGATTGGTATAATAAGCGCAGTGTTAGTTATTATGGTTATGCAGTAATGTATATAAACCTAAGCAGGGATGTCGTTATAAGCATTCAGACCTACTACATAGGTTATTAAATTTACTTGTAGGATGCTTATAATGTTTAGATAAGGTGAGCTTATAGGTAGGTTGGGCGGCTTTAATAACGTCTATCTTCGCACTAGTAATTTATAAGTGACTACTGTTATCAATAACTTTTAGATTAAAGTTAAATCAATAAAAAACCCGAAATGACAATGGCCGTTTCGGGTTTTTAACTTGAAGTATAAAAACTAATTATTTATGCCAAATACCTTTTGGAATAGTTTTATTGAGTTTGTCGTTCTTACTTGGATCAAACGTCGGTAACTTTCCGGCGCGTCGCTGAGCGTTATAATCTTTAGCAAGCCACACGACAACACCTGAGAGCATAAATAATGCGATTACGTTCACTATTGCCATTAAGCCCATAGATACATCAGCTAATGTCCACACTAGTGGTAATTCGCCCAATGCACCAAACATTACCATACCTAACACTAATAACCTGAAGATCAACATGCCAGATGCGTGGTTATGCTCTAAGAATAATAAGTTCGTTTCAGCATACGAGTAGTTAGCCACAATAGATGTAAATGCAAAAAACAAAATAGCGACTGCTACAAATATGGCACCCCAGCTGCCTACATGTTCTTCAAGGGCGGCTTGTGTAAGCGCTATACCCGTTACATCCGAGCCTGGCACTAATTGCTCTGATAATAAAATAAGAGCGGCAGTTGCAGTACAAATAATAATAGTATCTACAAATACCCCCAGCATTTGTACATACCCCTGTGAAGCAGGGTGAGGTGGGTTTGGCGTTGCCGTTGCTGCAGCATTCGCAGCGCTACCCATACCGGCTTCGTTTGAGAACAAGCCGCGTTTGATCCCTTGGATCATCGCTTGCATTACCCCATAACCAATTGCACCGGCACCCGCTTGTTCAAGACCAAAGGCACTTCTAATCACATGCATAAATACATCAGGTAATTCAGTGTAATTTACAGCACATATATAAAGTGCAACCACAAGGTAAGCAGCAGCCATAAATGGAACGGCTAATTCAGCAAATCGAGAAATGGTTTTTAGACCGCCAAATATAATAATACCTGAACCAATAACAAGAGCGATACCGACTATATAGTTAGG